>JAJYRG010000001.1:12243-79635 GCA_021794195.1 Bacteroidota bacterium | reverse complement strand
CCCTATGCAGCAGATCTATTTATATTTCCCTATTCAGTTCCCAATCCTCTAAATAGTCAGCTACACGTTTTAAAAAAGAGCCCCCTAAAGCTCCGTCTATAACGCGGTGATCGTAAGACATGGACAAATACATTATATGCCGGATCGCGATAGCATCGCCCATTTCCGTTTCGATAACTGCCGGTTTTTTCTTAATTGTGCCTACAGCCAAAATTGCCGCCTGCGGCTGATTGATAATGGGAATACCTGTTATATTTCCAAAAGCACCAATATTGGTAAAAGTAAAGGTCCCTCCCTGCGTATGATCAGGTTCTAATCGGTTATTGCGGGCTCTATCTGCCAAATCATTGACGGTTTTTGTTAACCCGACCAAGCTGAGCTGATCGGCATTCTTAATAACAGGTACAATCAAATTTCCGGAAGGAAGAGCGGCAGCCATTCCGATATTGATGTTTTTTC
Organism: Bacteroidota bacterium; assembly: GCA_021794195.1. Taxonomy (GTDB): domain Bacteria; phylum Bacteroidota; class Bacteroidia; order Sphingobacteriales; family Sphingobacteriaceae; genus Sphingobacterium. The sequence goes on along the minus strand of JAJYRG010000001.1, from coordinate 79,176 downwards.
TTTTAATGATGTTGTATCCGTCAACAGATACGTTTACCATCGGAAAATCACGCAAAGCTTTGCTTATCGCTTCAATAAAAATGGGCGTAAAAGTAATCTTTTCCCCTTCTCTTTTCTGAAAATCTGCTTTTATGTTATTCCGCCATTGCACTAAATGGGTTACATCTGCTTCCACAAAAGAAACCACATGTGGAGAGGTGTGCACACTTTGCACCATATGATCGGCAATCAACCTGCGCATGCGATCCATCTCTATAATTTCATCTCCGGATGAAGCTTTCGCTTTGAATAAAGCCTTTTGAGAAGGTGATGAGGGGGTATCCTGTTCAGGCTGCTTTTCCTGTGGCTGTTCTGGTGAGGCAGAAACAGGTTCTTCACCCCGCTTTTCCAGATAGCTGAATAAATCTTGTTTGGTCAATCTTCCTTCTGCCCCCGTACCTGGGATTTCGTCAAGCTCTGCAGGGCTTATGTTTTCCCGCTGGGCAATACTTCTAACCAACGGAGAGTAGAAGCGGAAGTTCCCTTCCGTTTTCGAACGTGGGGGTGCTTCGGTTTCTTTATCTTTCAGCATTTCCACTCCCGGCATATCCTCAAAATCCACCTCCTCTTCAGAAAAAACCTCTGTTGCTTCCTCCTGTTCAAGTTCTTCAGAGGATCCGTCTTCCATGGATTCTTCCTCTGCTTCTGTTTCGATAATAGCAATCGTTTGCCCTACTTGTATTACATCTCCTTCTTCGCATAGCCTTTCCTTGAGCACACCATTTACCGGAGAGGGGATATCTGAATCTACTTTATCTGTCGCCACTTCTATTATAGACTCGTCTTCTTCTATCTCATCCCCTACTGATTTGAGCCATCCGGTTATAGTAGCTTCGGCTACGCTCTCCCCCATACGCGGTAATACTAATTTATATATTGCCATCTCAAAAAGTCTTTTTTCTTATTTCATACTAAAATATGAAATTCTAAGGAATTTCAACGTAAACAACACAGAGAATAAATTACTGTTTCACTTGGTATTTTCCCTTACACAGGGTTTTTATTTGAAGTATTTTGGTCATTAGCAAACACATACCTCCTGCTTTTCAAAGTAATCTACACCTCTTCCCCTTCATGAATTGAGCAAGTTGTTTTCCGGGTTTTCTATTTTTTCCTCTCTGAATAAATCCCATAACATTAACAGGGCCTGCGTCGTTGTGCGTGCGATATTGATTTGACGGTTATTTTGAAAATGAAAAGCTTTGGTCCGTAGTTTATACTTCCCTTTAACCGCAATCCAAACCGTTCCTACAGGTTTCTCTTGGGTTCCGCCCGTCGGACCGGCAATCCCGCTGGTCGCTACCGCATAATCGGAGCCGAAGAGTTCTTTCGCTTCTTTGACCATCGCTATTACTGTCTCTTCGCTGACAGCTCCCTGATTTTGCAAAGTTTCTTCCGGTACTTTTAACACTTTCGTTTTAACCTCATTTGCATAAGAGACCACCGAACCTAAGAAAACTTTGCCTGCTCCTGCATATTTGGTGAGGTTTGCGGCAATTTTACCTCCTGTGCAGCTCTCCGCTGTAGCCAAACTAACTCCGGCTTTGGTCATTTCATGGATCAACACTTCTTCAAACTCTACATTATCATAAGCGACAATGGCCGCGCCCAATTTTTCAGAAATCCGCCTTTTTATTTCTTCAAGTTGCCTTTGCAAAACGGCAGCTTTATCTCCTTTGCCGGAAAGACGGAGGCGTACCATTCCTATTTTTGGAAGATAAGCGATGCTTATATTCTCTGGCAGGGCCTCTTCCACATCTTCAATTTTCTGAGCTAAAACAGATTCCCCTATGCCCACTGTCAATATATATTCGTGGCGGTAAATGTCTTTAATATACAGCTTTTGTAAACGTGGGAGTACCTCATATTCCATAAGGTATTTCATCTCATAAGGAACGCCGGGCAAGAAAATATATACTTTTTCTTTTTCATCTATCCACATACCCGGAGCCGTCCCTACTTTATTAAAAAGAGGGGTACAACAGGCCAGCACATCTGCTTGAGAACGATTTATCGCCGGCATCTCATAGCCAAGCTTAGAGAAAATTCCTTTTACATGGAATAATACTTCATCGTTTTTTATAAGGGTAGTATTAAAATATTTTGCTGCTGTTTTTTTGGTAACATCATCACGGGTAGGGCCTAAGCCTCCTGTAATAATCACAAGCTCTGCCCGGTTGGAGGCACTTTCCAACGCTTCAAGTATGGCTTTTTCCTCGTCTGCAACCGTTGCTATTTGCACAACAGGCACACTAACTTTGGATAACTGTTGGGCAATCCAAGCTGAATTAGTCTCCATTATCTGTCCTAACAACAGCTCATCACCTATACAAATAATTTCCGCTTTCATATATGTATTGCTCTTTTAATAACTATAATGGCTATTACGCTTCGACAATTTCAAATCCTGCAAAATAGATGCCTTTGCCCGTATGGTTATATTATAAGATTTATACTGCCCAAAAGGAACCCATCCTATAGACATATCCCAACAGTGGAGATCTCTATAAATATTAAATTGTGTCAGAGAAATCTTCTTTTGCCGGAAGTCGTACCCCGAATTGAATTGAATTTTCCATTTAGGGGTTACGTTTACATCTCCGTGTACATTGACAGTACTGGTAATATTCGTTCGGTTGCCTTGTTTTGAATATTGAAAACTAAAGGATCCGGCCAAATTCCAGGGGATGTTGAAGTCCACAAAAGCATTCGGATCCGAACTTATTCTGGAGAGTGCGTCGGCTTGATCGGGAGTCATATCTCCTGCTCCATTTCTCAGGGAGTCAATATTGTTATTCCGGCTTTGAGAGGCATCGGGGTTGAAGCTATAATCGAAAGACAAACCAAAATTTGTCAATCTTGCCAACTTTCCGTCTTTAACTGCGAAACGGTTTATCCGGCGCCCATCCTCGTCCAAGGAGTAAGGATCAAAAGTACCGTTAAAATTCAAGTTGATTTTTTGATCAAATAAAGAGGTTCTTCCCGAAAAGTTAATATTCGAAAGTTTCATGGAGTCAGCTACTGCATTGTAATTTCCACTAAAATTCAACCCCTGTAGGATAGGTATTTTCTTTACGCCTTCGCCTCCACTTGTATCGTCATCTGTCTTTACTTTAGCTTCTAAATTATTGTCCACAGAAAAGCCGATCCCGAAGGATTTTCCAGCACCGGGCGAACCATAAATACCCTTTTCGAAAATAGAATATTCGGTCAGGTTTCCCATATGATCGACATAGGATTTGTAAAACCCAAAACTGGGATCGGAAAAATCCGGCCGGTAATTGACGTTAATGGAAGGCGTAATGACATGGCGCATTTCCTGGATTTTACCTATTCCCCGTTTAAAATGTCCGTATATTTTAGTGGAAAGGCCGGAGGACACCGAATAATCATAGGCTCTCCGAAAACCGGATACCGTATCTTGCTTCGTTTCAAAACCATCTACAGTATTTTCTAAATAATTACGTACCGATTGCAAATACCAACGCTCCGTATAGTTAACGGAAGTGTTAAATTGAAAATGCTGAAAAGCATTTAGACTCAGACTAATGGGAATTCGATGTTGGAAACCGTTTGAAAACTGTTTCAGGGATTCTTTTTTAAACAACACAGAGTCTCCTGTTGAAATCGAATTTCGTCCCTGCAGGCTGTACCCTACTGTGATGCGTTCATACCACTTCTGCTCTCCTACCCTGTCTTTCGAGTCAAAAGGATTGAAAGTGGCCACATTTAAATTAAAAGACGGCAATTCCAAATCTACTTTTCCCGATGAAATATCTTGCCTATGACTCATATTCGCAGTAAAATTCACTTTCCCGTCCGCAAAAACTTTACCGTAACTGATCGACGAAGCCATGTTATTCTGTGTCAATTGATCGTAGTCGTACGTGCTGTTGGCTCCTGTATTCTGAAAATAAGAGCCTGTACCAAAATTCACAGAAGCCGTGAAAGAAGTTCCCGGATTTGCTTCCTGCCTCTGGGTGTGGTTCCAGGTCACATTGAAATCCTTATTTGTTCCATAGTTCTCTGTGCCCTCCACCCCTACTTTGGTAGAAGCGTAACGAATATTGAACCCTCCATTGTATTTATAATTGACAAGGTATTGCGTACGCATGGAGGCTTCCCAAGATCCTTTTGAATACAGGCTTCCCCGGATTTCAGAATCCCAATAATCATTAAAAGTAAGGTACCACCCTAAATCGCGCATAGCAAAACCTCTGGAGGCATCTTCTCCAAACGAAGGAAACAGGAGCCCGGAAGATTTTTTATCTTGCTTAGGAAAAAAACCAAACGGGATGGCGATAAATTTCAGGGGGATATTCATCACCATTAAATAGGAAGGCCCGGCAACGATTCTATTTTCTGTGATCAACCCTTTGGATATCTGAATACCAAAATGTGTATGGGGATAAGGCAGATCACAAGTACTGTATAACCCATGATACAATGACGTTTCATCGTATTGATTACTCCGCAGGACTTCTGCCTGGATAAAAGCTCCATCAGATTCCGTCATTACTCCCCATGTTTTAGGTTCCTTATCCTCGTAATTGTAAAGTACCGAATCGACAGAGACGGGCGCCTCGCCGGGAAACATAATTACCGGCCGCCCTACATATTTATCGTTGTGATCTATGACACCGCTCGCAAATAATTGATTCTTATTTCTATCTAACCGGATGTAATCTGCTGACAATTCAAACTCATCATATTTGACTTTAGCGCCATTGTAAAGGTGAACAATATTCTTGCTGACTTCATTGACAGACGAATCGTTAGCGACGATAGTCACGACGGTCACCAATCCATCTTCATCCTCCATAACTACTGAGTCCTGCGCCTCTTCTTGATTTTCTATGTCAAGGCCGGTCGAGTCCGTGGTATCCTGAACAGAAAGAAGGGAATCCTGTGCTTCCTGAGATAAGGCAGTAGTATCGGTTCGTAATTGCGCCGTATCTACTTGCGTCGTATCTATTTGCACCAAAAAATGCGCGTTAGCTTGCTCTGTTCCCATAGCGAGGAGAATTAAAATAAATATTTTACAAGCTAAAGTCCTCAAAATTAAATACGAATGTTAAATTTGTAGCTAACTAAACTCTTAGCGGCAAAATTAGTCAAAAAGATATGAAATAACGGCTAAAATTCTTAAGAGATTTTAAAATAGATGTTTACAGTTTTCAACGATAAAATAAACAATAATCTTTGTGTACGAATAAAATGAAGGGTATTACTTTGAGCCAAACAAAAATTTTCTGTACGACTTTCCTTATAATATTTTTTTCCTATTCCGCCATGGGCCGTTCCATTCATCCCGTAAAAGATGACCCTCCGGAAATCTCAGATAAGGCAAAACATAAAAAACCAGCAAAAATCACCACTATCTGCTTGGATGCAGGGCATGGAGGGCGGGACGCAGGGGCCAGAGGAAGAAAATCAACAGAGAAACAAATCGCCTTGGAAGTGGTGTTGAAGTTGGGGAAAAAAATAGAAAAAGAATTGCCGGGCGTAAAAGTAATCTATACCCGCACAGAAGATGTGTTTATAGATTTATATGCGCGCCCTGCATTAGCAAACAAACACAATGCTGATTTATTTATTTCTGTACACCTCAATTCCTTTTCACGGCAGGCGGCCAGAGGAACGGAAACCCTGGTGTGCGGTTTCGGGAGAATGGATGAACAGGATGTAGCCATCCGTGAAAATGCGTCTATACTTTTAGAAGAGGACTATGAGGAAAATTATGGAGGGTTTGATCCGAGCGACCCTTCAAGTTATATCGTCTTCTCCTTAATGAAAAGAGAATATAGAGATCAGAGTATCAAGTTAGCCTCCTTAATGCAAGATGCCTACACAAAAAACTCAAGAAGAGTAGATCGCGGTGTAAAAGAACAGTCCTTGGCCGTTTTAGCTACCGCAGGAATGCCTGCCGTATTAACAGAAATTGGCTTTATCAGCAACCCCAGCGAAGAGGATTATATGATGTCGGCAAAAGGACAAAGCGAAATCGTTCAGAATATTTTCAATTCAATAAAAAATTATAAAAATTCTGTAGAAAGGAAATAATTGTTACCTTAAGGTGGGATTATTTATATATTTACAGATAATAAACTTTCATATTTCCATATTTTGAAAATATCAAACGAAACTAAAGTAGGAGCACTGACCATAATAGCTATTGCTATTTTGTTTTTAGGGTACAGCTATTTGCGTGGCAATGATGTATTCTCCACCGAAAATACTTTTTATACAGACTATGATGATGTTGACGGATTGTCCGAATCTAAACCTGTATTGGTAAACGGGTATCAGATCGGACGGGTATCAAAGTTGACATTGCTCGATAATGATAAAATCCGGACTGAATTTAAAATCAAAGGCAGTGTAGATGTCCCCTCCAATACCGTAGCCAAAATTATCAGTGCTGATCTTTTGGGGAGCAAAGCTATAGAGTTCCAAATGGGAAATAGCAGCACGCTCGCACAAAGCGGTGACCCCCTGTTGTCCGATGTACAATCTAACCTTATGGAGAAGGTCGAACCCTTACAAATAAAGATTGAGAATTTGGTGGTCAAGTTAGACTCTGTGCTGACAGCTGTCAATACGGCTTTGGACAACGAGTTCCAACAAGAGTTTAAAGCTGGTTTACGCGATGTGACCAAAACTCTCAGCCATGTAGAGCATATAAGTGACGATATCCAAAAATTAGTCGGTTCAGAAAATAAACGTTTCTCAAACATCATTGCAAATGTGGAATCCATTACCCAAAATTTAAAAAATAACAGCGATACAGTAAACCTGATATTGAGCAACTTCCATAAAACATCTCAAGATCTACAGGATGTACAAATAAAAGAAACCATAGAAAATGCAAACTATACTTTAGAAGAATTCCACTCTATTATGGAAAAAATAAATAAAGGAGAGGGTTCATTAGGTATGCTGATCAATGATGAGGATCTTTACAAAAACCTGAGTAATTCTTCACAAAACCTGGACAACCTCATGAGAGATTTAAAAGAAAATCCGGGCCGGTATGTGAAACTTTCTATCTTCGGGAAAAAAGATACGAAATAACAAATCTTCTTTATGGATTGTGCAGTGCAGATAAAATCAAAACATGCTCAGGTCTAAAGCTCTATTCATACTATCACTTCTGATCTATTTGACGATATTCTCTGTGGATATAACCGCCGCACAGGATATTCGAAATTTTGAAGTAAAAGAATACATTACGGGCAATGGAACTTTGGCTATCTTAGCCTTGGATTCTCTCAAAGAAGCGGACGATAAACCGAACGGAACTTTTCGATTTATTATTAATGGTTTTGAAAATGATCTGGACTTTCGGGATGGCGTAGCCTTATTTCCACAAACCTTGAGTACCTCCACTTTTGTTTTTTTAAAACATAATCCGGACGGACAGGAAATAGGTAAATACTATTACATTATGAAAAAAGGAAAAAGCGTAAAAACCCTTGAACTCAATGGCATTACATTGCTTTTAGTTCCTCTTTTTATTTTGTTCGTAGCCTATATTTTTAAAAGATTTTTGTTGGTTTTCGTTCTTCTGGGGATAGTTTTCCTTTACTTTTACTTCTCACAAGGGTTGGATGTAGGCCCTTTTATGGATAACATTTTTTTCTCTCTTAAAAAGTTAGTGGTGTAAAATCAGAAAGGCAATCCTACGCCAAGGTTGTACTGTATGAAATTATACCGATCCGGGCTGTGTGTCTGAAAGTACGCTCTCTTAAATTCTTTTGCACGGAATAAATCTTGTATAACCCATTGCTTATTCCCTTCAAACTGTGGGTCTTTTACTTTTAACCCCATATCTAAACGCACAATAAAATAATCCATATCAAAGCGCAGCCCCATTCCTGTACCGATGGCGATTTGCTTCCAAAAATCGCGGGCCAAAAACTCTCCTTTGGGATTCAATTCATTTTCCTGCAACCGCCAGATATTCCCCATATCTAAAAAAGTAGCCCCATTTAACTTGGCACCAAAAAAATTATTTAACAAACGAAACCTATACTCTGCATTGGCTTCTAATTTAAGCTCTCCGAGTTGATCCAGATTTCTCAGGTTTAAACGCAAATATTCCGGGACCCCTTCCCTATTGTAGTTTCCGGGACCCAATGTACGTGCCTGCCAGGCCCTCATCCCATTGATCCCCCCTCCGTAAAAACTTTTTTCAAAAATCAATAAACTTGAATTATTGCCATAGGGCAAAGCGACCCCTGCATTGGCCCGGAGTACAAGTTGTCTTTGTCCTGAAAAATGTAGATAACGGCGAAAATCCACTTCTGCTTTGGCATACTGCAAATAAGGCACTTCAAAAAGCATTCTTTCGCCCAGCTCATTGCGCTTAAAACTAAAACTATTTCCTAATATTGATAATAAATTCCCACTGGTTTCTAAAGATCCCCTAAAAAAACTAAAGGTTTCTTTTCTCAATAATTCAGGGGCATTCAACGTAAACGAGTATTGAGCACCTAAGCCAAAGTACTCCCGGTTATTGCTGCGTACATACAGCAAATACCCATCCTCCGTTAACTGATTTTCAAAATCCTTATTCAACCGGCCTTTTCTATATTCCAACACAATAGGGCTCAAACTATGCTGTTTATATATAGATTCATACCATGAATAATTGAGTGTATTGATGAAGTATCTGTTGTAATATGTTTTTAACTGATTGAATAATTGAAAATTTGAAGATAACGTTGTTTTAGCTAAGCCAAAACGCCCTACACTTCGTGTATAAAACGGCACCCATATACGGGGAATAGTCAGGTTGATCCCTAACTGTACATCATTATTGAACACCTTTTGGCTTAACCCACCGCTTAACCGGGGATCAAACAACACTCCATACCGCAACTTGATATCCAGCTGCTCAGCTCCCCCAAAAACATTCCTATGTGAGAAGGTGTTCCCGATATTAAAACCGCTCATCCCTGAACTGAAAGTATATTCTCCTTCTATTTGGTTGCCCATCACCTGTCTCGGAACCAAATCATAATACACATCCAGTTTTGTGGAATCAACTTTTTCATATTCTATTTTCACACTTCTAAACCCGTTCATTTCATAAAGACGGTCGTAGCTTAGGTTCTCCGCTTCTAAACTATATGTATCGCCTTTATTCAAAAACACATACCTTGAAAGAGGTTTTAATTTAAATTTACCCGTTTGATCAGAAAAAATGATATTGAAATTCGTATCTAATTTCCCTTTTGTATAATCTGTGTTTTGCTCTGCATGATGTACTGAAATATAAATATCCCGGAGATGATAGATTTGATGGGGTTCGCCCGTTTCAGGTGTATCCACTTCTATTTCTATATCCGCTTGCCCTGAATGCCCCAGGGTATCGACTTCCACTTGCATATATTGTCTTACATAGTCATAGTATCCATGGTTTTTAAATTTTTCGTAAGCCAGTTCCCGCTGCCAGATAAAGTCCGACATATCGTATCTATTTCCGGATTCTAATTTTGATTCCGGGATCACTTCTCTTGTGTATATTTTTTCCAGTGCGGAGTCTTTTATTGTATGTTGAATTTCCCCCAAGTTATAAGAGGGCCCGGATTGTACATTGTAATGGATTGTCGCTTTTTTCTTCCGCACCTTTATATCCGGCAATACTTTTGCATCAAAAAAACCTTTATTTACTAAGAACCCTTCAATGTGCTGACCCGATAGCTCAACGAGCGAGGTATCTACAATATTCGGCGGCTCTCCCACATTTCTTATTTTTTCTGTTTTATATTTTCCTCTTTTTGTATTAAACAGATTGTAAATAAATAAATTCATTCTGGAGTTTGGACGCACTTCATTAGAGATATAATTTTGAGCTTCTTCTTTTAAATCTCCGGGTATACCTTTTATTTCATTGTTGACGACTAAGGCTTGATCCTTTTCCAAGTACTTGGCAGAACGGCAAGACATGGAAATGAAAAGCAAAAATGCTATACTTGTAAAACAAAAATGCTTTATTATTTTATTCATTATTATGCTTTCGAAAGCGAAAATCCGACTCATTCAATCTTTACAATACAAAAAATTCAGAAAAGCTCACGCTCTTTTTGTGGTGGAAGGCTTGAAATCCATCCAAGAGTTCATTCACGCTGGTTGGGAAATCGATACTTTATACACCACTGAAATTGCTTTCGCTAAATTGAACAAAATACCTCAAAATATAAAATTAAGTGAAGTATCTGAGTTAGAAATACGAAAGATTTCGTTTTTACAAAATCCACAGGGAATGTTGGCGCTCATACGCATTCCGGAAACTCAAAATATGGTGTACGAAAATCTTCGGGGACGCTATAGTTTAGCATTGGATAGAATCCAGGATCCGGGAAATATGGGAACTATAATCCGTACCGCCGAATGGTTTGGCATTCAAAACATCATTTGTTCTGAAGACTGTGTGGATATATACAATCCAAAAGTTGTGCAAGCCAGCATGGGTTCGCTGGCCAGAATAAACATTTCCTATAAGGATTTACTGCCTTTTTTTGAAAAAATCGAACTACCCATTTATGGTGCTCTACTCGATGGAGAGTCTATTTACCATACCCAATTCGCGACGGAAGGAATCGTCCTCATGGGCAATGAAGGGAATGGAATCCACGATTCTTTGATGAATAAAATTGACTACGGCGTTACCATTCCAAATTTTGGGAGCGCTGAATCTTTAAATGTAGCGGTCGCCACTACGGTTTTTTGCTCCGAAATTGCCCGAAAAAAGATTAACGGTTAAGAATAGCTACTTCCATACAAGCCGCTAATGCAGCGGTTTCCGTCCGCAAGCGGGAAGCTCCCAGACTTAGGGGCTGGAAACCTTGGCTTAAGGCCAACCTTACTTCTTCCTCTGAAAAGTCCCCTTCCGGCCCAATGAGTAAAACAGCATCTGTCCCGGCTGTTAACACATCTTTTATGTGTTTTTTTTCGGAGGACGCGATACAATGCGCAATCCCTTTAAATACCGTCTTACCTTTTATTTGATTCATGAAAACACCATAAGCCACCGGATCATTCAAAACAGGCAAAAACGAATTTTGCGACTGTTTCATAGCGGAAACCGCTATCCGGTTCAGTCTTTCCATTTTCACTTTCTTCCGTTCAGATTGGTGGCAGATTAAAGGGGTAAATTCGTCGATTCCTATTTCGATGGCTTTTTCCAGAAACCATTCTATACGATCTATGTTTTTTGTAGGAGCTACAGCTATGTGCAACTTATACGAGTCTCTTGTATCCGCCTTCGAAGATGTTTCTACCGACAGTAAGGTAGATTTAGGATCAGCTTCCTGCACTGTCGCCTCACTCCGCAATCCTTTTCCATTGACCAGAATTACTTTTTCTCCTTTTTTTAAACGCAAGACGCGGATCGCATGCTTACTTTCCTCTCGGCTTAATCGGTAACTCGATACATGAATGGAAATATCCGGCGTATAAAATATATGCACTGCTTTATATTTTTGGGATTACTCTTCTTCTGCTTCGTCCTCATCCGTTTCCTGTTCAGAGAGGTCAAGCAACTCGAGTTTTACAAACTCTATGTTGTGCTGTGTTTTTTTGATCACCGTAAACGCATAGCCAAAAGACTCTTTTCTGTCTCCTACATCCGGTATTTTTTCAAAGACATGGCTTACCAAACCTGCTACGGTATCATAATCCGAGCTTTCCGGAAGCTCCAAAGGCAAAAATTCATTCGCATCATGCACACTTGCCCCCGCATCGACCATAAATTCTACCTCGGATAACTCCTCCACAACCGGAGTCTCTTCGTCGTATTCATCTTGAATCTCTCCTACCAGCTCTTCTACAATATCTTCTAAAGTCACCATCCCTGAGGTCCCTCCAAACTCATCTAATACAAAAGCAATCTGAATTCGTTTTTGCTGAAATTCGGTCAACAGATCATTAATCTTTTTCGTTTCGGGAACGAAATAAGGCTTCCGCATTATGTCCTTCAATAAAACCTCCTGTCCATCCGCAATAATAGGGAGAATATCTTTCGTGTGTACCACCCCTACAATGGCGTCTATGTTATCCACATATATTGGGATACGCGAATACCCTTCTGTCAGTACCTTTTCAACGAATTCTTCGGTAGTATCATTAATTTCTACAGCTTCAATTTTCGTGCGGGGCACCATAATATTTTTCACAACCCGCTCATTAAACTCAAATACATTTTTTATCAACTCATGTTCTGTATTATTGAGCGCACCGGATTCTTTCCCTTTATCCAGCAGGTATTGCAGTTCTTCAGAAGAGTGAAAAGCCTCTTGCGGATTTATTTTAAAACCAATTAACCGCAGCAATAAATTAGCAAACCCGTTTAAAACATATATTATAGGCCGGAATATGACGAAAAAGAAATGCAAAGGGATGGCTATCCCCATAGTCGTAGCAACCGGCTTCTGAATGGCTATAGACTTCGGAGCCAGCTCTCCAAAAATAATATGGAGGAAGGTGATGGTACTAAAAGCTAAAATTAAACCTAAGTTTTTAGATAAAGCTGTACTTACTTCGATTCCGAAAAAGCTCAGCATATCAAATACCAGCTCAGACATCACCGCTTCACCCACCCAACCCAAGGCCAGGGAAGCTAAGGTGATACCCAATTGAGTAGCCGCTAAATACCTATCTAAATTGTCTGTTATATTCTTAGCGATTTTTGCTACCTTACTTCCTGTTTTGATTTGCAGTTCAATCTGCGATGCTCTAATTTTGACAATAGCAAACTCAGCGGCAACGAAGAAACCGTTAGCAAAAACGAAAAACAAGGTCCAAAACAGCTTTGCCTCCATATATTTTTAACGTCTATTGACTTCCAAAGTCTTTTTTATACAGCTCAACGCTATCCATAATTATTTCTTTAGCGTAATGACGGCCGTATAAATTTTCTATAGTTACGTTTTTCCCTTCTAAGGTTTTGTAATCTTTAAAAAAACGCACAATTTCTTTCATTGTATGTGGCGGCAGTTCAGACATATCATTTATGTAGTTTACAGACATGTCATTTTTTGCTACCGCAATAATTTTATCATCCTGTTCTCCATTGTCAATCATATGCATCACGCCTATCACATTGGCTTCAATAAGAGTCAATGGAGCTACATCCACCGAACTAATCACTAATATATCCAAAGGATCTTTATCGTCACAATAAGTTTGGGGAATAAACCCATAATTTGCTGGGTACATTACAGACGAAAACAAAACCCTGTCTACCATAAGCAGACCACTTTCTTTCTCTAACTCGTATTTCGTTTTTGAATTTTTCGGAATTTCGATTATTGCATTCACTGCATTCGGCACATCGTTTCCTGGGGAAATCTCGTGCCATGGATGTTTAGTACTCATCTAATTATTTATTATTTTACGATCTTTATTATTTCTTTTTCTTTTCTTGCCACCATTTTTTTAATACCGCAGCAATTAAGGGCATAGATGTTATGGCTATCATCCCGATGATGATGTATTCAATATAATCGTCCAGTTGCGGGAATTTTAATTGCAAAAAATACCCCGAAAGTGTCATCGTGGAAACCCAAATCAGCGCTCCTAAAATATTGAATGAAATATACTTCCGCAAATCCAAACGCACAATCCCCGCAAATATAGGAGCAAAGGTACGAATTATAGGCACAAATCTGCTAATAATCAAGGCCGGCCCTCCGTACTTATGGAAAAACTCCTCCGCCATTATGACATATTTCCTTTTAAAAAAAAAGGAGTCTTTTTTCTTAAAGAGCATAGGTCCGGTTCGATATCCTGTCCAATACCCCACTGCATTTCCTAATATACCGGATAGCAAGATACCCGTAAACATGACAATTATGGAAACATCGATCCGACCGGAAGCACAAAACATTCCCGCCAAAAACAAAAGATAATCTCCCGGAAGGAAAAAAGCAAAAAACACGCCTGTTTCCAAAAACACAATAAGACAGACTATATAGAACCCTCCTTGGCTTAATATCGTTTCAGGGTCTAAAAACTGTTGAAAGGAAAATAACAAATCCGACATACAATAAAATTAAGCCCCTTAGTAGTAAAAATAAAACAAAAGAGAATTCTGCAATCTATACAACTTGTCTTCGTAGATAAAATAAAAGTGCTTTATTTCGTTTTATTCGTAACTTCAACGACCGCTTCTCTCAATCTCTTGGAAATATCTAACATTTCTTCTTCGGAAAGTGATAATTTTGGTTTATCAAAATTCATATCTCCTACAGCGTGTATGGGCATTAGATGAATATGTGCATGCGCCACTTCCAATCCCACCACTGAAACCCCTACTTTGGGGCATGGAAATACTTTTTGAATTCCCTGGGCGATTATCTTAGCAAAAACCCATAAGCCCATATATTCTTCGTCCGCTATATCAAAAATATAATCCGTTTCTTTTTTGGGGATGACTAATACATGGCCCGGTGTAAGCGGGCTAATATCTAAAAATGCTAAGTAATCATTGCTTTCTGCAACTTTATACGCAGGAATTTCTCCTGCAATAATTTGAGAAAAAATCGTGGACATATATTTTATAGTTTAGTTTCGTTTAAAAAATGAGGATGAAAACACCCAATGATGTATAAGCAACCCTTACGTCCTTCAATGAACAAAAGTTTCTTCCTGTAAAGTCACTTCTACTTCTGTACCCGAATGTACAAAATCTAAAGTAACTGATGTGACTTCATTCACCAAAATAGGATCATAGGGGGTACGGGCTTTTACATAATTTTTTGAAAAGCCTGTCATAAACCCATCTTTCACATTGTTTTCCCATAAAACATCGGCCTTTTTCCCCACCTGAGTTTCATAAAAAGCCCTTCTTTTCTTTTCAGATAAGCTGTGTAACATTTTACTTCGGTCGCTCCGCGTAGAACCGGGTACGGCTCCTTCCATTTGTGCCGCTATGGTATTCTCACGTTCCGAATATGTAAAAACATGTAAGTAGGAAATGTCAAGCTGGTTTAAAAACTCATACGTTTCCAGAAAATCTTCTCTTGTTTCTCCCGGAAAGCCGACAATAACATCTACGCCGATACAACAATCAGGCATCAAAGATTTGATAAGCGCTACCCGCTCTTCATAAAGTTCCCGGCGGTAACGTCTGCGCATCAAGCCTAATAAACGATTACTTCCAGACTGCAAAGGCATATGAAAATGAGGGACAAACCGCTTGGATTGAGATACAAACTTTATAATTTCATCTGTCAGCAAATTAGGTTCAATAGAGGAAATACGAAATCTTTCTATCCCTTCTACCTCATCCAATGCTCTCACCAAATCTATAAATTTATCTTCCCTCTTTCCTTGCCGAATTCCAAAGTCCCCAATATTCACCCCTGTCAAAACAATCTCCTTCACTCCGCTCTCAGCAATTTCTTTAGCTTGCTGCACGATATCGGTAATCTTGCCTGAACGGCTTTTGCCCCGCGCCAAAGGTATAGTGCAGAAAGTGCAGGAATAATCACAGCCGTCCTGTACCTTTAAAAAGGTACGTGTCCGATCCCCATAGGAAAAAGCCGAAACAAATTCTTTGGTTTCATCTATAGGCGCATTTAACACGAGAGGTTTATCTGTTTTCGTAATTTCGTCTATGTGTTCGATGATATTGAATTTTTCTGCCGCTCCCAATACCATATCTACGCCGGGTATTTCTGCTATCTCTTTCGGCTTGAGCTGTGCATAACAACCTACAATAACCACACGTGCTAAAGGGGAATACTTTAAAGCTTGATTAACCACTTTTTTGCATTTCCTATCTGCATGATCGGTGACCGAACAAGTGTTGATCACATAGACATCAGCTTTTGATGTAAAGTCCACTACTTCATAGCCGGCATCCGTGAATAAACGTCCTATTGACGAAGTTTCTGAAAAATTCAGTTTACACCCTAACGTGTACAATGCAACTTTTTTATCCATAATAGTTCACAAATTTACACAAATACTCAAATATTTCGGAATGTTCTCTCAATATTCCGTTTTTTTATGAATTATTAGCGATACATACTACTGTTTTAGCTGCCCATCAAAACAAAGAAAAAAACATAAAACTGACGAATATCAAATTCATTTATGATGCCTGTCAGGCAAAAGCTGCTTCTTTTCCCTTTCTTTTGTAAGAGAGATCATTTGTTTTTACAAAAAATACCTGCGCATGTCCTTATCTACATTTATCCAAAAAACAGCCTTCAGCTTAACACTTGTTTTATTTTTTTCTATCGTCTGCAAGGGGCAGTCCCCAAACCTCAATCCTGATGAAAACAAACTTGATATCAAAGCTCAATTCCGTCCCCGTTTAGAGTTTAGAAATGGTGCTTTTCGGCCGCTCAGCAAAAATGAAAAACCGGCAGCTTTAATTAGTGAACGGATTCGCCTTACGGCTGACTATACTTATGATGATAGACTTTCGATTAGGCTCTCTCCCCAAAATATAGGGGTATGGGGCCAGGCAAACATGGTACAGGGAGTAGAAAACCGCGGAAACCGATTTGCTTTATTTGAAGCCTGGACAAAATTAAATTTATCTTCCTCGTGGAGTTTGAAAATGGGGAGACAAGTCATTTCTCTGGACGATGAACGCATCTTTGGAGAATTGGATTGGGCTCAAGGTGGGCGCGCGCATGACGCCTTGTCTTTCCACATGGGTAAAAGCAACTTGACAATGAAAGGGTTCTTTGCTTTTAATCAAAACTACGGTGCAAATTATGAAAATAATATAAACAACCCTTCGGGAAACTATTACAATACAAACGATGCTTTCCCCTATAAATGGATGCAAACTTTTTGGGCAGGTTTTTCTTTACATCCAAATTTCAAAATCACATTACTGGCTACAAATTTAGGTTTGCAAAATTACGCTGTAGACTCCGGTTCTTCGGACACCACTATTCATTACACACAAATATCCGGAGCGAATTTTTTTCATGATGGACCCAGATTTAACAGTCAGTTTTCAGGATATTACCAAAGCGGAAAAGATAGACAAGGCCTGAAAATGAAGGCTTTCTTACTTTCGGCATCCTTGGGATATAAGGTAAACTCAAACTGGCAGATCGGTATAGGGAGTGATTTTTTAAGTGGAAATGATACAGATAAATCTTTAAAAGAAAACAGGGCTTTTAACCCTTATTTCCATACAGGGCATAAATTTTATGGGGCTATGGATTATTATCACGTAGGTTATTCACATGGGAATGTCGGATTATCTGACAATTATTTGAACGTTCACTACAAGCACGGTAATGGCTATTCTATTGGCCTGGCTTTTCACCAATTTTTCACGCCCAATAAAGTAGGAAAAGAAAATCATGGATACCCTAAAAATATGGGACAAGAAGCGGATTTATCTTTCGGCTATACTATAAATAAATATGCTAATCTTGTAGGCGGATATTCATTTTACCTGAATAACCCTACCGTTAACTTTTTAAAAAACACTCCTGAAGGGAAAAACTATCAGCAGTGGGCTTGGTTATCCTTAAATATTACGCCTACTTTATTCCAAGCAAAATGGTAAATAAAATCTATACATGAAAAAACAACGATTCCCCATTAGCTTACCTTCCAGAATAAAACAAGCCGAAAAAAGTAAAGACTGTTTTTATGTTTACAGGAGACAGTTTTTTAGCGTTAAATTGAAGCGTTCGGTTACTCCCCTCTTTGTTGATGCTGTTACTGGGCGCCGGGAAAGGGATCTGATGTAAGTTTGACGAATCCACACAGAATCTCAGATCATTATTTCTACAGCATAGTTTATGCTTATATTTGACATTATATGAGGGTGGATTTTTTTCATGGAATAAATCCTTACTTTTGTATGGTCAAGGCGGAGAGTCTGTTCTTGACTATCTTAAATCAGGAAGTGTATGAGACAATATTTAGATTTATTAAAGCATGTGTATGAAGCCGGTGTGGAGAAAACAGATCGTACCGGTACGGGAACCCGCAGTGTTTTTGGCTATCAAATGCGGTTTAATCTTCAAGAAGGCTTCCCAATGGTAACGACTAAAAAGCTACACTTACGCTCGATTATACATGAACTTATTTGGTTTTTAAAGGGCGATACCAACATCAAATACCTGAAAGATAACGGAGTCAGCATTTGGGATGAATGGGCAGATGAAAACGGGGACTTAGGACCTGTCTATGGTTCGCAATGGCGCTCTTGGCCTACTCCGGGTGGAAAACATATAGACCAAATAGAAAAAATCATCGATCAGATTAAAACTACTCCGGACTCCCGCCGTATCATCGTCTCTGCCTGGAATGTCGCCGAAGTAGATAATATGGCTTTGCCTCCCTGCCATACTTTCTTTCAATTTTATGTAGCGCCGGCACAGCCCGAAAAAAACATCTACAAGCCGCGCTTATCCTGCCAGCTTTATCAGAGAAGTGCAGATATATTTTTAGGTGTCCCTTTCAATATCGCTTCTTATGCTTTGTTGACGATGATGGTGGCTCAGGTCTGTGATATGGAAGCTTATGAATTTGTACATACGTTTGGAGATGCGCACATATACAGCAATCACTTTGGACAGACTCAACTACAATTGTCCCGGGAGCCTAAACCTCTGCCTACTATGTCGTTAAATAAAGATGTCAAAAACATCTTCGACTTTAAATATGAAGATTTTACTCTTGAAAACTATGAACATCACCCCCATATAAAAGCTCCTGTAGCTGTATAATCATTATGAAAACATATCCTGTAGATATCACCCTTATTGTAGCCGCTGCTGAAAACAATGTCATAGGAGATGGCAAATCCATGCCATGGCACCTTCCGAATGATTTGAAATTTTTCAAAGAAAAAACCATAGGCCACAGTATATTAATGGGGAGAAAAACATTTGAATCCCTTACAAAACCTTTAGTAAAACGGCGAAATATTGTTATCACCCGAAATTACAACTACAAAGCGGATAACATAGACGTAGCAAATTCCCTGGAAGAAGCGATCGGCTATTGCCGGGACGAAAAAGAGATTTTTATAATAGGCGGGGGGGAAATCTATAAAATGGCCCTGCCCATTGCCGATCGTATTTACCTTACCCGTGTACACGGTACAGTGGAGGGGAGCGTTTATTTTCCAGAGTTATCTGCTGACGATTGGGAAAAGACTGCTGCTGAGCCTCACAAAAAAGATGCAAAACATCCGTACGATTACACCTTTGAAGTATATGAGCGGAAGTAAGCTTAATGAGTTTACACACAGATTAGATCAAGATTTTTAAAAGTATTTTCAGATAATTACATCTGCCTATGTCTAAAGTACAGGAAATTGACTTACACACCCGTTCTTTTATCCGCAATACTTCAGGTCTCAATGCTGAAGATTTGGTGCAGCTTAGCATAGAGCGGATGCACGCCGCTTTAAAGAAGGCTATTCAAAATAAACAAAAACAAATTAAATTTATCCATGGTATTGGCCAAGGCACCTTAAGAGCGCGTGTATATGAAGAGCTGCGCATTTGTGAAGCCAAAGGCTTGATTGCTTCCTTTGAACCTTCCTTTTTTAATGAAGGGGTCGTTATCGTCAATATCTCCTATGCTTAAACCGTAAAAAATTATCTTCGATGCTGCTGGATGAGGAGTTCAATTAACACCTTCTTGTTGGTGTTGTCATCGACAAGATCGCATTTACCAAGAATATACCTTTACAGTGGTAGGTGACAACCGAACCGCGGGGGTTAAACTTCAGTATCGAGAGCCCGGCTTTAAAACTTCACATCGGCTCCTGTAAAGATTTGTTTTACAAGGCGCCAACAGTTCATTATCGAATGATAAGGTTATTCTGCTTATAAACAGTCTGATGCAAGCTTTATGAGCCGCGCTCAGGCTTCAAGGCTTTTTTAATACAAAAAGCCGATAAACATAGTGCTTACCGGCTTCATTATATCTTACTTGTTTTTTATCTAATTTAGTTTTGAATAGGCCCTGCTTTTGATACTTCCTTCATAAGCGCATCGTCCCACTCTCCTTCTACTTTTACAACAGCGAATGCTCCAAAGGCAATAGCTTCAATCAAGTTGTGATTTACAAATGTATAGTCCCCTGGCTCTCTAAACTTATACAACGCTGCTCCGGCAGAACCGCCCGGTATATTCCATGTTTCTAAATCTACATAAGGTTTATTATGGAATTTGCCAAGAGGCCAATATAAATCTGCGTGCCCTCCGATAAGATGCATACGTGTATCTCTATTCGCTTGCGCACTGATGAACAGCACTTTTTCGCCCACTTTGGCCGTCAAAGCATTTTTCCCTGTCAGCGAGTTTCTTCTGCCATTAAACACAATATGAGAAGGGATTAAGGTACGGATAGATTTTTCCATTTCTATCATACTTTCATTTGCTGTCGCAATATTTTTATACTTCCCATCTTCATCTTTTGGTAAGTAATAGTCTTGCTCCACTACGTAATACGCTTTATCATATTCAACCAGATTTCCGACTTCGTCTTTAAGTCCTTCCCGAGGCAACACCATGATAGCGCCATTCATACCTGAAACTACGTGCATGGGTGTCATCATTCCTCCGGGTGCACAGTGGTATACAAAAGTACCGGCTCTGTGTGCTCTAAAACGGAAAGTCACCTGTTCGCCTGGGCTCACAATAGAAATGTCGCCCCCTCCCATCATTCCCGTAGCCGCATGAAAATCAATATTATGCTCCAAAGAGTTAGTTTCCGGATTTTTAAGGGTCAATTCTACAAAATCCCCTTCGTGTACTACAATTAAGGGCCCGGGAACTGAACCGTTAAATGTCATTGCCCAGATAGAGTCCCCTGGAGCAATTTCCATTTTTTTCTCCTGAATTTCAAACTCTACTTCGACTACTTTTGGTCCTCCTTTAGCCACCTGATCATGCTCCGGAACCATTGGAGGTGCGACCATTTCTTGTTTTACTCTTTCCAAATCATCTCCATCTCCGGAGTATTCCCGATCTACTACAGGATCTCCTCCTCCTGCCCCACCTCCTCCACAAGAGACTAAAAAGGCTGCTGCAGCTAACAGCATGAGTGCTTTCATTCCTTTGATTTTGTTTTCCATCATTTTTATTAGTTTTTGATTTATTGAATTAAAATAAGTGATTTCTAATTTTTTAACTACCACTAAGTTACCGTTTTGCATACCCAAAATAATGCTATTAATCACTTTTTTAACTGATTTCCAGCAATACATCCAACATAAAACCTCTGAAAAACAGCACTTTGACTATTTCACCAACCGCAACATTGAACCTGTACAGAATTGTTTTTGACTTTTAGATGAAGAATAAAGATTCCCAATCTGAATACTGTTTAGCCGTAGCTCAATTGTGTCCGTTATATGCTTTAAATAACTCATATCGAACCCTGCAGCATATACATTCAAAAGAAGAAAACTATTCTGTGGATCCAATAGTGTAAAAGTATCTTCTAATAAAGGCAGCAAATCTCTCTCCAATATCCACTTTTGACCTTTTGGACCGTGACCAAAAGCAGGGGGATCCATAATGATTCCATTATAGACTCTCCCTCTTTTGCGTTCACGCTGTACATATTTTCTGGCGTCTTCCACGATCCATCGTATATCATGCAAGTTTGACAAACTTTGATTTTCGTTTGCCCAAGTCACCACCTGCTTTATAGAGTCCACATGCGTGACCTCTGCCCCTGCAGCTTTTGCTATCAAACTAGCTCCTCCTGTATAAGCAAAAAGATTTAATATTTTCGGTTGTACAAGTTTACTCTGTGTGATCTGATCATAAATAAATGTCCAATTAACAGCCTGCTCCGGGAATATGCCTACATGTTTGAAAGCGGTAAGCTTTAGTTTAAATTTTATTTGCTGATTTTTATAAGTAAATATCAAATGCCAATCTTCCGGAATGTTTTTACCTAACTGGTTCCATGTTCCACTCGTTTTATTTTTTTCTATAAATTCAAAGTCAGCCAAATCTTCCCATTCTTTTTCAGAAAGACCGGCTTTTCCAAAGGCATTAGGTTCCGGACGGATCAGCACAACTTCTCCAAACCTCTCTAATTTACGCCCACCGCCACAATCCAATAATTCGTAACCTCTTATTATATTTTTAGTATAAAAATCTTTTTCTATTACTTTCAATTTTTTTACTTTAAAGTACTTTTTTAGCGGCGTTCATCAACGGACTTGCGAAAACAAAATCATTTAAAGCTTCGGCTTCCGAACGAAGGATATCCTGATTACTGCCTTCCCAATATTTCTTGCCCTTATACAAAAACATCACATAATCCCCTACTCCCATCACCGAATTCATATCGTGGGTAACGACGATAGTGGTACATTGATATTCTTCCGTTAAATCTTGTATAAGTTCGTCTATCAAAATAGCTGTAGCCGGATCCAGTCCTGAATTTGGTTCATCACAAAACAAGTATTTCGGACTCATACATATAGCGCGGGCAATACCTACTCTTTTTTTCATCCCACCCGACAATTCACTGGGGTAAAGCTCATTTGTCCCCGCTAAGTTCACTCTTTTCAAACAATAATTTGCCCTATCTATTTTTTCGGATTTTCCCATATCCGAAAACATATCCAGAGCGAAGAGTATATTTTGTTCTACAGTCATGGAATCAAATAAAGCTGAATTTTGAAATAGCATACCTATTTCTTTCCTAATCGGCACACGCTGTTCAAAATCTAGAGAAGTAAATTCTTGTTTATCAAAAAAGACCTCTCCTTCGTCGGGCTCATGAAGGCCTACTATACATTTCAGTAGGGTACTTTTACCAGAACCCGATCCTCCGATAATCATGCTCACTTTTCCGGCATCAAACTTTGCATCAATTCCTTTCAACACCTCATTTTTCCCAAATGACTTACTTATATTTTCAACTTTTATCATGTATCAGAAAGTTTATAACATTAATGCCGTAATTATATAATCCATGGCCAGAATAGATATACAGCCGATGACAACTGCTTTCGTCCCGGCTTGTCCCACTTCTAAAGCGCCCCCCCTCACATGAAACCCTTTATGTGCCGGTACTGTAGTAATGATAAAACCAAACATAAAAGCTTTAACCATGGCTACCCATACGGTAAATCCGTTAAACCCATCCCGGATCCCCATAATATAATCGCCTGGAGAAACAGCACCGGAAAGTGCGCCACCGATTAAACCTCCCACAATAGCGCAAAAAATAGCTACTATAACCAAAACCGGCACCATAATTACTCCCGCAATCACTTTGGGTAATATCAAATAACCAGCTGCATTTATCCCCATGATTTCCAAAGCATCAATTTGCTCAGTTACACGCATACTGCCTATTTGAGATGAAATTGATGACCCCACTTTACCCATCAACACCAATGCGGAAATTGTAGGCCCTAATTCTAAAATATTCGAATCCCTATTGATCTGTCCAATCACGGATGTAGGAATCAAATCTGACACCAATTGAAATGCAATCTGCATCGTCATCACTGCGCCTATGAAAGTCGATATAATAACGATCAAACTAAGAGAGCCCACGCCTATGGCCTGCATCTCTAAAATTATTTCCTTCTTGTATATCGACCATTTTTCAGGTTTTTTAAAAACCGATTTGAGCAACAGAAGGTATTCACCAAAATAATGAAAAAACATACGCGTAACTTTATTTAACTAGGAGGCCTTTCCAAAAGAAAGTCAAAATATAATACGATCTTGAACTCTTATTGTTTTCTAACATGAGTTAAAGATAAAAGAAACTTTCACAAAGATTAAATATGAGCTTATAAAAATTAGAGATCACTTTGCCTAAATATCTCAAGTCAAGATTGGTTTTATAGGAGTGTATAAGAAAGGTAGATTCCGTTTTTGAGTTAGAGCGAGTTTTTAGTCTTATCGGTTGCCGTTGTAGCTATGCAAGGGGGAGCAACGCTAAACTAACGAATGGATATTCTTTTCACTACAGTTTCAGAACCAGAACTCACACGTACAAAATAAATTCCCGATTCTAATTTTCCTCCAGTATCGAAAGAAACATTCTGCATTCCTTTGTCCAGTTTTGCATCCATTAGATCGAGGACCTCGCTTCCTAAAGCATCCATCACTTTAATCACCACATCGTTTTGTTCCTTAAGATTGAATGTCATAGAGATTTCTGAGGAGACCGGGTTATAAAAAACCTTCACATCGGCAATACCTTTATCTTCATCTTTACCCTCTATTAGTGACGAGACTTCAAAAGTATGATTTGCCTCTACCGCTTCCGAAGAGAACGCCACAGATACTGCCATACTCCCAAAAAATATGAGCAAAAATATTTTATATCTGTTAATCATCTTCATATCGGCGTTATGATTTCAATTTTTTAAATTGGTTCCTTATCCTCAATGTCAAAAATAGTAATTTTTTCCTTCTTTTCCTTACAAACAAATATAGCTTTTTTATTGGGAAAAATCTCTTTTTTTTTAATAAAAAAATATTCTTTAACAATTTTTAACCGCTTTTCGCGTTATAACTATGGATACATATGTCTCCACCTCATTACTGGCTTTTATTTTCTTCTTTGTTCAAACGGGAATTCTTATATCCGTATAAAAAGTATATCGACAAACCGGCTATCAACCATAAAATAAAAATAAACCAATTACTTACGCCGAGTTCGCTCATCAGGTATAAATTTACTAAGATACCCATAACAGGTAAAAGTGAGAAGTTAAACTTAAAGCTCAACACACTCAGGATGAGCCATACTATCCAAAAAACAGTGAGCAAAGAATTGTGAAGAATTACTTTGTAGAAATTATGTTTTTCATCTACGGAATTCCAGCCGCCGTATTGATAAAAAAGTAGGAGGCCTATCAAAAACCCCAGCCCTACCAAATACTTTCCGTTGATATAAGGTACTTTGAATTTAGATTTTTCAGATAACCCTGAGTGATCCATATAGAGCACTCCGGCACAAACCAAAATAAATGCGAAAAACGTTCCCACACTGGTCAGATCGACGAAAAAATCCATTTTGAAAAACAAGGCCGGGACCAAAACCACAATCCCGGTAACGATAGTGGCAAAAGAGGGGGTTTTATATTTAGGATGAATTTTTGAAAAGCGCTTCCAGAGCAAACCATCCCGGCTCATAGTCATCCATATTCTGGGCTGAGCCAGCTGAAAAACTAATAAGGCACTTGTAATGGCTACTACAGATGTGATAGAAACGATTCCCGCCATTTGATCAAACCCCACAAAGGAAAACACATACGATAGAGGATCTTTCACATTTAACTCCGTATAATTGACCATACCGGTTAAGACAAGGGTTACAGCAACGTACAGTACCGCACAGATTATCAGACAGATGATCATCGCCTTAGGTAGATCGCGCTGTGGTTCTTTACACTCTTCTGCGGTCGTAGAAATAGAGTCAAAGCCTATAAAAGCAAAGAAAACAGCAGCTACTCCCCCCAACACACCATCCAAACCATTTGGTGCAAAAGGAGACCAGTTTTCCGGCTTCACAAAAAAAGCGCCTCCGATAATCACAGCTAAAATCACCCCCACTTTAATAATAACCATGAGATTACTCGCCCGTTGCGATTCTTTGATACCTACATACACCAATGCTGTTACCAAAACAGTGATAAGTCCTGCCGGCAAATCAAAAATAACCGGCACTCCGCCAATTCTGGGAGCTGATTCGTACGCTTGAATGCCAATACGTTCAATACCTTCCAAATTTTCAACTCCTACGGCCAACATTTTTTGGTGCGCTTCTAAAGCATATGCCGGTGCCATTGTCATCCACTTCGGGATAATCACACCGAAACCCTCTAACATAGATACAAAATATTGGGACCATGAAATAGCAACCACCATGTTGGAAACGGCATATTCCAACACTAAAGCCCAACCTATAATCCAAGCAAACAATTCTCCAAAAGCCACATACGCGTATGTATAAGCTGAACCAGAGATAGGTACTGTGCTGGCAAACTGTGCATAAGACAATGCCGTAAAAACACAAGCAAAAGCGACAAATACAAAAAGTAAAGATACGGCAGGCCCTCCATTATAACTGGCTAACCCTATAGTGCTAAAAATCCCCGCTCCAATAATCGCTGCAATACCAAAAGAAACTAAATCCCTAACTCCCAAAACCTTTGACAGGTTAGCCGATCCCTCCCGGGAATCTTTCATGATATTCTCTATACTCTTCTTTCTGAAAAGCCTATTCGACATAGACGTAAGTTTTTTTTATTCGGTAAACAATCTGTCTTGTATATATTTGAATATTTCCAAATAATCCTGTAAATCCTCTTGAATATAAGTTTCAAAGATAAGAGTTAGTTCTGTTTTTTCTTCTTCCGACAATGAAAAACTCCATAAACGCTTACAGATATTAATCATAGCTTCCACTAATGAAGAAACACTTTCATACTTATGGATATATCTGGAATCCACAAACTTTTGGTAAAAGTCAAAAAAAAGAGCAGTATCCTGTAATCCGATAATTTTCAAAAACCGTTTCAAAGAATAAGAATTCGTACCCTCTAAATTTTCATACAACCGTTCAGCATTCACTAATTGATTTGTGATCAGGAGATGATCTAAAAACAACTCCACGGCTACATGAGCAAAAAAAGTAGTGCGGATTTCCGTATTCTGTAACGGGACGATAATTTTTCTCCTGAAATAATGACAATGATCAATGAAATATTTGGAACTATGAAACAATCTATCTACTTCCACATGCCTCTTCCACCCTTCGAAAATGGCAAGCGTATCCTTACGCTTTTCTAGCTCTCTCGCATAACGCTCAGGCCGAAAAGCATAGCTTTTATCTACATTTTTCAAAAGATCAGGAAGTAAGCACCCCGTTACTCTTTCGGGCTGCCATGAAAATCTCTCAAAATAATAATGTGATAGAAAATTCATGTATTTACCTGATATAATACAGGGAAGATACAGCTTTATATATTATCTTTGTAGTCTTTACGAAAAAAATATAATTACTATGAGTTTTGTAGAAGAACTACGGTGGAGAGGCATGTTGCAAGATATAATGCCCGGTACAGAAGAGTTATTAGAAAAAGAGAAAGTAGCCGGCTACATAGGTTTTGATCCTACGGGAGACTCTCTCCATGTAGGCCATCTTACCCAAATAATGACTTTGATTCATTTTCAAAATGCAGGACATAAACCCATTGCCTTGGTAGGTGGAGCTACCGGAATGATCGGGGATCCTTCTTTCAAATCGGCGGAACGAAATCTTTTGGATGAAGAAACTCTTCAGCATAATGTAACCTGCTTGAAACAACAATTAGCTCAGTTTTTAGACTTCGGGGAAGGAAAAAACGAGGCCCAAATGGTCAATAATTACGATTGGTTTAAAGATTTTAAGTTTTTAGACTTCATCAGAGATGTAGGCAAACTCATCACAGTTAATTATATGATGTCAAAAGACTCTGTAAAAAGCCGCTTAGAGGGAGAGAGCGGCCTTTCTTTTACGGAATTTTCATACCAATTGATTCAAGGATACGATTTCTACCATCTTTGGAAAAACCATAACTGTAAAATTCAGCTTGGAGGCTCTGATCAATGGGGGAACATCTTGACAGGAGCCGAATTCATCCGCCGCCAGGCTCAAGGTTCTGCATTTGCACTGACGACGCAATTGATAAAGAAAACAGATGGGCAGAAATTTGGGAAAACGGAATCCGGAGCCGTATGGCTTGACAGAACAAAAACATCACCGTATAAATATTATCAGTTTTGGCTAAACGCAAGTGATGATGACGCAAAAAATTGGATCAAAATATTCACCCTAAAACCGAAAGAAGAAATCGAAAACATTATAACAGAGCATGATAAGGCACCTCATCTTCGTCTTGTACAAAAAGCTTTAGCTGAAGATATAACCATACGTACGCACTCTCAAGAAGACTATGATACCGCCATTAAAACTTCTGAGTTCCTTTTTGGAAAAGGTTCACTGGATTTTTTATATGCGTTGGATCATGAGGAGATTCTTGAGGTCTTTGAAGGAGTACCACAATTTGAAATCAGTAAAAGTACCATAGAAAATAAAATAAATATATTGGAACTACTGGCTGTGAAAACGCATATTTTCACTTCAAAAAGCGAAGCGCGGAAAATGATTCAAGGGGGCGGCGTTTCTTTAAATAGAGAGAAAATAACCGACCCGGGAATGGAAATAGATACAAAACATCTTGTAAACAGTCAGTATCTCATTATCCAAAAAGGTAAGAAAAATTATTTTCTGATTCATGCGAATGGACTACCTCTTTAAATGTATTTTCGTAAAAGATTATTATTAATAAAAATTTAATTTTACAAATTGCATAAATCCAAATTTACAATGAGTTTTGAAGAATATTTATCCTATTTTGAAGATATATTGGAAAATCCCGATAAGCACGAAAAATACCAGGATGAAAATTATTATACATATACCAAACTAAATTATTCCAGAACGATGAGGTGGCTGTCCCGTTTTGAGGCTTCCGAAGCTTTAAAAGCTGTCATTGATGAAATCCGTGAGAGCCAGCACTGGATTATCATTACTGAACCTTGGTGTGGAGATGCTGCACATTCCGTACCCCAGCTTTATAACATCGTAAAAGACAATAAAAACATAGACTTTGAAATTCAACTTCGGGACAGCGAGCCCTTCCTCATAGATGAATACCTGACAAATGGAACTAAATCCATTCCAAAACTTATTATCAGGAATGAAGTAGGCCATGATTTATTTATCTGGGGACCCCGACCTAAACCGGCAATTGAAATCAGGAAAAAATTAATCCAGGAAGGAGCAGATTTTGAACAAATAAATCAAGCACTGCAAAAGTGGTATAATGTGGATAAAGGAGAAAGTTTACAGAAAGAACTTCTCGGCTTTTTCAATGAATAAGATACTTCATGTAGAGATCTGCTGAGCCTTTACACGGTTCATAGTTGTATTTTAAAAGCAGTTTATGTACTTTTTAGGAATTAATCACTCTTTTACAGGTAAGTAAAACAGAATGACTTATTTTATTGTTTGCTAAAACAAGATCCCATGCTAAAATTTCTTGATTTTAAATTCACGAATATTCACGATTTTATTTCAAACTGGTATCTCACCTTAGGAGTGTCGGAAAATGGCACTCACCTACTTACGTTTATAAGTTTGATCGTTATTTTAATTGCGATCTACACACTCGTACATTTCGTAGTAACTTATATACTCAAAATCTTACTTAACCGGCTAAATAAATTTTCTATCACTAAGTTTGACGACTTACTGGTCAAGAATAAGGTATTCATCAATTTGGGGCGGCTGATTCCTTTAATTGTCACGATGAATTTAATCCCCTTATTTTTTGAGAACTATACTATTGTCAATTCTTTTTTTAATAAAATAATTGACATGTTTCTGGTTTTAGTTTGGGTATTCTTAATTAGAGGCATTTTCCGGACCATCAAGGATCACCTTCAATCCAAACCAAGCTTTCAAGACAAACCTTTGGACAGTTATTTACAGGTAGCCAATATCTTTTTGTATTTCGTAGCCGGTGTTATTTTGTTCACACAATTGACCGGAAAAAGCACCCTTGCATTTTTAGGTACGTTAGGAGCAGCCTCAGCTGTATTAATGTTAATATTTAAAGATACTATATTAGGTTTCGTAGCAAGCATCCAAGTATCCATAAACGATATGGTGCGTATAGGAGACTGGATTGAAATGCCTAAATACAATGCCGATGGAGATGTATTGGAAATAAACCTCAATACCGTAAAAATACAAAACTGGGACAAAACCATTACTACTGTACCCACTTATTATTTAATCACCGACTCCTTCAAAAACTGGAGAGGGATGCAAAGCTCTGGCGGAAGACGGATAAAAAGATCCATCAATATCAAAATATCCACCATCCGTCATATGACAGACGGGGAGTTAGATGAGTTATCTAAAATACACCTCTTAAAAGATTTTATTGATGAGCGCCGTAAAGAGATAAAGGCGTACAACGAAAGAGAGAACATTGCCCACAGAGAGCTTAAAATAAACGGGAGAAACCTTACAAATATTGGTTTATTCAGACAATATGTAAGCGCATTCTTAAAGCACCATGAAAGAACGAATAAAAACATGACTATAATGGTGCGTCAGTTAGAGCCTACGGAAAAAGGATTGCCTATAGAGTTATATCTCTTTACAGGCACTGTGGCGTGGGCTGAGTATGAAGAAATAGCTTCTAATATTTTCGATCATTTATTAGCAACGGTCAAATATTTTGATTTGGAGGTTTTTGAATTGCCGGCTTCAGCCGATATCAGAAGTGTACTGATAGAAAAAACTAAGGCGGCTACTTCTCTTCCAGAGAAAGAGGAATAATAATTAATAAACAAACAGGGTAAGTGCTGTCAAATAATTATGTTTTAGCTGTGACAAAGTGACACCCACTTGTTCATCCATTGACACGAAATCTTGTCAATATTTCTCTTTTGGCATAAAATAATCTTTGGCATAACCCTTGTGAACACTATAAATAGCATTTAAATAATAAAAATTACAAATACGAGATATGTCAAAAATTATAGGAATCGACTTAGGAACTACCAACTCATGTGTCTCCGTAATGGAAGGAAATGAACCGGTAGTAATTGCAAATAATGAGGGAAAAAGAACCACTCCTTCTATCGTTGCATTTTTAGACAACGGAGAACGTGTAGTAGGAGATCCGGCGAAAAGACAAGCCATCACCAATCCAAACAAAACGATTTATTCTATTAAGCGTTTTATGGGAGTATCATATGATGAGATCAAGAGTGAAGCTCTTCAGGTTCCCTACAAAGTCATCAAAGGTGATAACAACACGCCAAGAGTAGAAATAGGAGATAGAAAATACACTCCACAGGAAATCTCTGCGATGACTCTGCAAAAAATGAAAAAAACGGCAGAAGACTTTTTGAGCCAAGAGGTGACGGAAGCGGTCATTACCGTACCAGCTTACTTTAACGACTCACAGCGCCAAGCTACAAAAGAAGCAGGAGAGATTGCCGGCCTTACTGTAAAGCGTATTATTAATGAGCCCACAGCCGCTGCTTTAGCCTATGGATTGGACAAAGCGAACAAAGACATGAAAATCGTTGTGTTTGACTGTGGTGGAGGGACACACGACGTTTCCGTTTTAGAGTTAGGTGACGGTGTATTTGAAGTAAAAGCTACAGATGGAGATACACACTTAGGAGGGGATGACTTTGATAATGTTATTATCAACTGGCTGGCCGAAGAGTTTGCTAATGAACATAGCGGTTTTGATCTTAAGAAAGACCCTATGGCGCTTCAAAGATTAAAAGAAGCTGCCGAAAAAGCTAAAATCGAACTTTCGAGTACTACTTCTACCGAAATCAATTTACCTTATATCACAGCGGACTCTACCGGACCGAAACACTTGGTACGGACACTCTCAAAAGCTAAATTTGAAAGTTTAGCGGAAGATCTAGTCAAGCGTACAATTACTCCTTGTGAGTCTGCCTTAAAAAATGCAGGGTACAGTACATCGGATATTGATGAAGTTATCTTAGTAGGGGGATCAACACGTATCCCGGCTGTTGTAGAAGCAGTAACAAAATTCTTTGGAAAAGAGCCTTCTAAAGGCGTTAATCCTGATGAAGTAGTAGCGCTGGGTGCCGCTATCCAAGGCGGTGTATTTACCGGTGAAGTAAAAGACGTTTTATTATTAGACGTTACTCCTCTTTCCTTAGGTATTGAAACCATGGGCGGCGTAATGACTAAGTTAATTGAGGCAAACACTACTATTCCGAGTAAAAAGTCTGAAACTTTCTCTACGGCCTCTGACAACCAGCCTTCGGTAGAAATTCATGTATTACAAGGTGAACGCCCTATGGCCAACCAAAACAGGTCCATCGGTCGTTTTCACTTAGACGGAATACCACCGGCACCTCGGGGAGTTCCTCAAATTGAAGTAACTTTCGACATAGATGCTAACGGAATCATTAAAGTGTCTGCGAAAGATAAAGCCACCGGAAAAGAACAAAACATTAGAATCGAAGCTTCATCCGGTTTATCTGAAGAGGAAATAGATAAAATGAAACAAGAAGCTGAAGCAAATGCTGATGCAGACAAAAAAATGAAAGAAGAAGCAGATAAATTAAATACTGCTGACGCTTTAGTTTTCTCTACAGAAAAACAATTGAAAGAGTACGGTGATAAGCTTTCTGAAGGAAACAAATCTGCTATTGAAGCCGGATTAGAAAAACTGAAAAATGCACATAACGCCAAAAACTTTGACGATATTGATGCTGCATCTACAGAGCTTCAAAATGCTTGGAACGCTGCTTCCGAAGAGATGTATAAAGCTACAGGTGGAGATGCTGCAGAAGGAGCACAAAATGCAGGAGAAAATCAAGAATCCTCCTCAAATGACGATAATGATGAGGGAGATGTAACGGATGTAGAATACGAAGAGGTGAAAGAATAATCACATACAAATCTTTATCTAAAAAGCTGTCCTCAAATACTGAGCACAGCTTTTTTACTTTTAAAATGAATGCAAAAACAGAGTCAGAGCACTCTTAAAAAAAACAGATAAAACGAGTAGCTCAAGTTAAACAGTAAAAAGATGACAGAACTTGAAAAAATATCCAGAGAAGCGAGAGCTTGCAAAATATGCGATGCCTGTCTGCCCTTTGGTGCCAATCCGGTTTTTAGAGCCGGAGAACAATCCAAGATTTTAATTGTAGGACAAGCTCCCGGAATAAAAGTACACAACACCGGGATCCCCTGGAACGATAAAAGTGGGCAGGAGCTGAGAAGCTGGATGGGTGTAAGCAAAGAAGATTTTTACAACACGGAGTTGTTTTCTATTTTGCCTATCGGCTTTTGCTATCCGGGGAAATCTAAATCCGGAGATTTACCTCCTCGAAGAGAATGCGCCCCCGAATGGCAAAACAAGTTCACTTCTCATTTACCTAATTTAAAACTAATACTTTTAGTCGGGCAGTATGCACAACGTTATTACCTCAAAGGAAAAGGCTATATTAACTTAACCCATACGGTAAGAAACCATTTAGAATATTTACCGGACTTTTTCCCTCTCCCCCACCCTTCACCCAGAAACTTCATTTGGATGGGCAAAAACCCATGGTTTAAAACCGAAGTTGTGCCCTATTTAAGAGAACGTGTACATTCCTTGATTTACGAAAAAAAATAGTCCGCCAGATTAACTATCATAAGTTGTAAAACGAGAATGAAATCAAGTATAAAAACGGATATATAATCCTGTTTTTTAAACACCCAATAATCAAATACAAAAAGGAGCAATACATCTACAAGAATAAAACCCCATTTTTGAGCAGCCTCAATTCCAAGTAAAAATGTAAATATAATATGCAGGAACATCAGTATAT
This sequence comes from Bacteroidota bacterium, assembly GCA_021794195.1. Classification (GTDB taxonomy): domain Bacteria; phylum Bacteroidota; class Bacteroidia; order Sphingobacteriales; family Sphingobacteriaceae; genus Sphingobacterium. The sequence continues at coordinate 45,703 of JAJYRG010000001.1, read as the reverse complement.
GCATCAGTCTTATTATGCCTCTTCGCCCTAATAAAACCGGCAAGGTCTTTAACCCGTAATGGGTATCAGACTTCACGTCCCGTAGATCAAACGGAAGCGTACATAATACCAAAAAAACAAATCTGTGGATACCTAAAAACACTTGATCTACAAAGCCCATTGTAACGGACACTCTGCTATCCAACAGGGGCAGGTAATAGGTACTCACCGTCCATATCAAAGAAATATAAAACACTTTAACATAAGGTATAGATCGTAAATTGACTCTTTTACCTTGAATGCGAAAAAGAGGTATAACATATAAAGCCGCACCCAAGCCTATGATAAATAAAGCTATCTGTATATCTTTAGGCAATGCCAATGTATGATATATAAAAATAAGCAGAGCTGATACAGATAATGAATAAAAAACAACAGGGTGCTTTAGCACCCAATTTGTACGGGCAAAAACAGACGTTGTTTTTTTGGGTAAGGATAAAAATAAAGCAAGATTATAAAACAATAAAGTCGAAGAAAACTCTACCCATACGAGTTTGATGTTAGGTGGTAAAACAAACAATTTATACGACAAAATCATTTGAGCCGCTGCTGCCGTTGCGACTAACAAATTTGTATACAAAACAAATTGAATTCCATTCTTCATATGGTGCGGCACTTGCATGTCCGTGATTATCCTTATTTTTTGTATTATTAGGCTAAAGTTATGAATTAACAAAAACAATTGCCTTTTCATTAAATATTCTCTAAATTAGTCACACTAAATTCATGAACCTATATAACAGTATAATGACCTGTCCGGTTCGTAATAAATTATAAAAATGAATCTAAGCTAATAAACAATGAGTTTACAAATTAAATCTTTTGAAGAGTATCAAGAAATTTACAAAAAAAGTGTAGAAGATCCGGAAGGATTCTGGGCTGGTGTAGCGGATCACTTTTTCTGGAAGAAAAAGTGGCAAAATGTGTTGTCGTGGGATTTTGAAAAAGCGGATATCAAATGGTTTGAAGGCGGTAAGCTGAACATTACAGAGAATTGTTTAGACCGTCATATTTATTCTTTGGGAGATAAACCGGCGATTATTTGGGAACCTAATGATCCCGAAGAAGCCCATAGAGTATTGACATACAAACAACTCTTAAATAAAGTAGAACAATTTGCTAACGTATTAAAAAATAATGATATTAAAAAAGGGGATCGGGTCTGTATTTACTTACCCATGGTTCCTGAACTGGCTATTGCGATGTTGGCATGCGCGCGCATCGGAGCTATTCACACTGTAGTATTCGGTGGCTTTTCTGCCCGCTCTATCGCAGACAGAATCAACGACACCGACAGCAAACTTGTAATTACAGCAGATGGAGGGTTCCGTGGGACCAAAACTATCGAACTTAAAAATATTGTTGATGACGCCTTAGAGCAAACATCATCGGTAGAAAAAGTGATTGTACTGACCCGTACAAGGACTCCTGTCAGCATGATCAAAGGACGCGATGTATGGTGGGAAGATGAGGTACGCAAAGTAGAGACTATGGGCAGCCCCGCGTGTCCGGCAGAAGAAATGGATGCAGAAGATATGCTCTTTGTTTTATATACCTCAGGGTCCACAGGGAAGCCTAAAGGAGTAGTTCATACTACCGGAGGATATATGGTATATACCGGATACACTTTTTCGAATGTATTTCAGTACCAACCCGATGAAATATATTTTTGTACTGCTGATATAGGCTGGATCACGGGACACTCTTATATTGTATATGGACCTCTTTCTCAAGGCGCTACCTCATTAATGTTCGAAGGTATCCCTACGTATCCGGATGCTGGTCGCTTTTGGGACGTGGTTGAAAAACACAAGGTGAATATTCTTTACACCGCACCGACCGCCATTCGTTCGTTAATGGCTTTTGGAGATGAATACTTAGAAGATAAAGATTTAAGCTCGATAAACAAATTAGGTTCTGTCGGCGAGCCCATCAACGAAGAAGCCTGGAATTGGTTTAACGAAAAAATTGGGAAAAGCGAAGCCCCCATTGTTGATACTTGGTGGCAGACAGAGAATGGCGGGATTTTGATTTCGCCTTTAGCAGGTATTACCCCTACAAAGCCCAGCTATGCCATGCTGCCTCTACCAGGGGTGCAACCGGCATTGATGGATGAAAACGGAAATGAACTGGAAGGAAATGATGTATCCGGAAACCTGTGTATCAAATTTCCCTGGCCGGGTATGCTCCGTACTACCTACGGCGATCACCAACGTTGTATAGACACCTATTTCTCTGCATATCCCGGTAAATATTTTTCAGAAGATGGGTGCTTGAGAGACAAAGAGGGACACTACCGCATCACAGGGCGGGTAGATGACGTACTGAATGTCTCTGGTCATCGGATTGGCACCGCTGAACTGGAAGATGCCATAAATATGCATGCTGATGTAGTGGAATCTGCTATTGTGGGGTATCCTCATAAAATCAAAGGTCAAGGTATTTATGCTTATATCATCGCAGATAATGTAGAGCGGAATGAAGATGAGCTGAAACAGAACATCCTCGCCACTGTTACCCGTTTGATCGGCCCCATTGCCAAACCGGATATCGTGCAATTTGTAGAAGATTTACCGAAAACCCGTTCGGGTAAAATTATGAGAAGAATCCTTCGGAAAATCGCTGAAAATGAATTGGATAACTTAGGGGATATCACGACATTACTCAACCCTGATGTGGTAGAGAATGTCATAGAAGGAGCAAAAAAGTATCGAGAGAAAGTATAAGTTGAATACTCATAAAATACAAATGGGGAAGTCGAAGCTTCCCCATTTGTATTTTAAATCACGCCTCTTTTGAAATCTTAAATATTTCCTTCTTCTATCCGTTCCGTAGGCTTGAGGATTACTCGTTTATCTTCTCCAAAATCCCCAAACACTTCTACTTTATCATCAAGTCTAACTCCCTCTTTAATAGCAACTCTACGTATTTTATCCTCATCATTTATCGTAAATACATACCGGCCGGATTGTGTTTTTAAAATGCTGTTTTCAGAAACCCAGAAAGTAGGTGCCCTCCTTTGTAAGTTTAATTTAACTTGAGCATACTCGCCTCCATTGAGTTTTTGTTGAGTATTCGATACATCAAACTCCAAAGCCATGGACCTATCTGCCCTATTAATAAGTCTAGAAGAACGCGAAAGTATAGCTTCGTAACTTTCTCCCGGTTGTGAGTTAACAGTAAAGTTAACTCTCATAGTATCTCTGATGGAAGCAGCGTGCTTCTCCGGTAATGCAATCTTTAACCGGAGATTGTCTCCTTGTGCCAACCTAAAAATAGGCTGTCCGGAGCCCGGCCCGACCAAAGCTCCTTCTGAAACATTTTTCTCTGTAATCACACCATTAAAAGGAGCCGTTATTTCCAAATAACTCTGCATTTGCTCGCTATGCCCTGTCTGAGCTTTGGATGCTTCATAGGCAGATTTTGCACTATTCATAGCGCTTTTAGCTCGATCAAGCTCCAGCGCTGCTACTGCTCCTTCAGTCGCTGAAGCTTCTTTCAGACGTTCATAGTTTTGCTGAGCATATTGATAATCGCTATACACTTTTTGTTCCGCAGATTTATCGGACACGTATTTTTGATTTAATTCCGGGGCTTCTAACACGGCTAATAACTGTCCCTTTGTTACGTACTCTCCTATATCGACTTGCATGGTTTTCACAAAACCTTCTATTTTAGCATAGAGCGATACTTCTTCTTTGGGTTCTAGTTCTCCGGGAATCGTGATGCTGTAGTCGGGTTGAATCAAGGAAAGTTCCTCTGTTTCATAATCCGCCTTACCCGGCAAAGCATTTGTTTTTATTTCTTCCCGAGTACCTTTATTACTACAAGAAACAAAGAGAACAAGACTGACAAAAACAATGGAAAATGTTGCCCATAGTCTTTTTTTAAAATTACTTCTTTTGCACATGATTAATTTTTATGAGTGTTAAATAGATTTTTCTAAAAAATGTATACTTTCTTCATCATCCGGATCTAAGGATGGACTTTTCACCTTCGTTCTGGACATTAAAGAAGAGTAAAAATGTGGGATTAGTAGTAGAATGGTAAAGGTAGAAGCGATCAACCCTCCTATGACCGCTCTTCCCAAAGGTGCGACCTGTTCGGAGCCTTCTCCTATTCCAATCGCAATGGGAAGCATCCCAGCAAACATGGCTGCAGCAGTCATCAATACGGGCCGTAAACGGGACGCTGCTGCTAATCGTGCGGAGTTAGCCGGCTTTAGCAACAAACTCTTCCTGTAAAACTCCCCTTGATTTATCAATAAAATAGCATTGGATACGGAAACCCCAATAGCCATAATGATACCCATATAAGACTGTAGATTCAAGGTGCTTCCGGTGATGAATAAAACCAATAGGCTGCCGGCAAAAACTGCCGGTACTACGGATAAAATAATGATAGGCACACGGAATGATTGGTAATAGGCTGCCATCATTAAGAAAATAGCTATTATCGCTACAGCTAAGCCTAAAGCCAAACTACTGAGGGTCTCATTCAATAAATTCATAGTCCCTTCTGTCCACACGGTAACACCGCGTGGCGGTTCTCCTACATTTTTAATCGCTTTATTTACTGCTTTCGATGCCGTTCCTAAATCCTCTCCATGAATATTGGCTATAAGTGTAACATATCTATTTGGTCCTTTTCTGTTCACTTGAGCAGGGGCTGTTGTTTTATCAATACTTGCTACATCTTCCAATATGGGGCGCATGCTGCCTTTTTTTAAGGGCAAAGAACGTAGTTCGTCTTCAGATGTCACGTCCCCTTCAGGCAGAGCTACTTGCGTTTGAAAAGGCAATCCGGAATTTGGATCAATCCATAAATTTTTATTCGTAAACCGTGTGGAAGAAGTCGCGGCTACCATACTGTTTGTAACATCCTCTACACTTAATCCAAACTGTCCGGCTAAGTCTCTATCTACATTAATCTCTAAAACAGGATAATCTACCGGCTCTGCAATCCGCAGATCACGCAAATAAGGGATATCCATCATCTGCTCTTTAATGAGCTCTGCAAAATCTTTCGCTGCATTCACCTGCCGAGCGCCTACTTTCACTTCAATGGGTGTCATTGCTCCCTGTCCCATTATTTTTTCTGTCAGTTCCATAGGCTCAAAATTAAATTCCGCTTCCGGGTATTTCTGGTCAACAAGCTCTCTTATATCCTCCCTAATGTCCTCTATATCGCCTGTATAAATACTCTGATCTATTGAAATTTCTAAAACAGCTTGATCGGACGAACTGGTAAAAAGAAAAATAGGATTGATCGGGCTATTAGGTGACTGCTGTCCAATAAAACCCGAGGTTATAGCAACAGCGCCTTCCGGGAGCATTTTTTCAACATCCTTGATAACGCTTAAATATAAATCTTCTGTTTTTTCTAATCGACTGCCTTGTGGGGCTTGGATCCGTAATTGGAAGTCCCCATTATTTGATACAGGCATAACATCCGTTCCGACTCTATTTATCAAGAGAGCAACAATCCCGCCGGCTAAAATCAAATAAAGAAAAAACAAGGGCATCGATCTCGGGAACCATCTTCTCATGGTATAAGTATACCGTACTCTAAACTTATCAAAGAAAGCACGCTTTCTCTTTGTGATTTTTACGTCTTTTTTATTCTTCATTAACCAATTGGCCAGAATAGGAACAAAAGTCTGGGATGCTAAAAAAGAAGCTATCATCGCAAATGCTACTGCCAATGATAAAGGCATAAACATATCTTTGGAAATTCCGGTCATAATAAATGTGGGAGTCAATACAGCCAGAATACTTAATAATATCAGCAATTTAGGCACGGATATTTCATATAAGGCCTCTTTAATTGCTTTTTGTTTTTGCTTTCCTACTTCAAAATGCTGATGAATATTTTCTATAGTTACCGTAGCTTCATCCACTAATATTCCAATAGAAAGTGCCAGACCGCTCAAGGTCATTATATTGATAGTCTGACCCATTAAATTTAAAGCAGTAATAGCAGATAAAAGAGCTATAGGAATAGTCAATACAACAATCAAAGCTCCACGCGGATCTTTGAGGAACAATAACACCATTAATCCGGTTAGAACAGCACCTAACAGCCCTTCTACCTGCAAATTGGTCAAAGACTGCTGAATGTACTTGGATTGGTCAAACTCATAACGCACCTTCATATCTTCCGGCAGGATATGTTCGAAGTCACTGAGAGAGGCTTTTACATTTTCCACTACATCGAGGGTAGAAGCATCTGCTTTTTTAATAATCGGTAAGTAAACTGTGCGTTTTCCATTTACCATCGCATAACCATAGGTAATATCGGCCCCATCTGTTACTTGAGCGACATCCCGCACATATACGGTACGATCATTTACTTTTTTAATAGGCGTATTCATAAACTCCTCAGTTCCTTTGGCTAAAGAATTTATAGGGGCCATAAAATTTGTTTCTCCAATTTGAATATTTCCCGCAGGAGAAGGCTGATTACTCTTGGCAATAGCGATCGTTACTTCTTCCGGACTTAAGTTATTGGCTTGCAACAATTCAGGTTGCACATTTACGACAATCGAACGGGCACTGCCTCCAAAAGGTGCGGGCGCAGTGACCCCCGAAATGTTTACCAACATGGGACGGATTTTATTCAACACCTCGTTTTGAATTTCATCTATGGATCGATCTTCACTTTCAAAAACCAGTTTACCTACCGGTAAAGAACTGCCGTCAAACCTAACGACCATTGGAGGAACAGCACCGGGAGGCAAAAAACCCATGGCCCTGGACACAGAAGTAGAGAGTTCGGCGGCGGCTTGTGACATGTTTGTTCCGGGATAAAAAGTTAGCTTCATGAGTGTTAACCCTTGAGTGCTCTTAAAGTCAATATTCTGAACACCACTTACAAATAATAGGACTTTTTGAAACTCATTAGCCATGAAACCATCCATATATGAAGGGGCTAACCCTCCATACGGCATCGCAATATATATTGCCGGCGACTCTACTTCGGGAAATATATCGACGTTTATTTTCTTCACGGCCAATACCGAGAAGAAAATAATGGCCAGCACGGCTACCATAATAGATATGGGCTTGCGCAGTGCAAATTTTATTAAATTATTCATATTTAGAAGAGATTAAAAATTATTAAATAAATGGTCGAAATCGCCTGTTAACGCAGCTTCACCAGCTAATAAAGTCCAATACGCAAAGGCAGCTTCTATGTGTTTGTTTTCAGCTGTTTCCAGCAGTTGTTGGACTTGCAACAACGTACTTAAATCCATCAATCCACTCTTATAACGAGACAAATACATTTCATAAGCCTTTTCGGCTTCTTCTTGTGCATCCTTGGTCTGTTGCACCTCTACATACTGGTGTGTTATTTTATTTTGAATGGCAGATAAATCGGATTGCATGGCTAATTCCTGTTGTTTATTTAAGAAATTGATACTTTCAGCATCTTTCTTCAAGCTATTTCCTTTTTGCTTCTTTGTATATACATCAGTGATGTTCCAAGTGACCCCTATACCCAGCAATATATTTTTCGCTGTATTAGAAAATCCGTCTTTCCATCTTCCAGACACAGTTCCCTCTCTTCCTATACCTGTACCTCTATAGGCATATCCGCCCATTAAATGTATAGATGGCAAAGCAGCCGCCTTATGGGCTTTACTGCTGTATTTCAAATATTCTTCAGCCTCCACCATTGTTTGTAAAACGGGGTGATTTAAATCTATCTGCCGGGAAGGTTCTGTTAATATCTGCTTAGGTTCTAAAAAGTTGGGCATCACGGTCTGAACCGAAACCCTGTCATCGCCCGTAAGCTCCAGTAATTTGATCATCGCCGCTTCCTTCTGTCCTCTTATTTTTTCATTCTCACCTAAAGCCTGACTATATGAAGAGGACGCTAAAAGACTATCCGCCTGACTTTTTATTCCGGCACTTGCCAAACTTGCCGTTATCCCGCGGACACTATGTAAGCGCTCCACATTTTTGCTATTCCATATCCATTGAGATTCTTTATACAGCAACTGAAAAAAACGATTGAACAAATCCTTTTTTAGGGTTAATATATAAGTATCTTTCTCGCTATGGGCTTTATAAGTCTTGGATTTTGCTGCTTTCGATTTGTTTTGCTTTTCCCCAAACGAAAACAACTCCCACTCTATAGTGGCAGAGGCATATGTATTTGGTGAAAAAACCGTGCCTGACAGATTATCTGAACTATTTACATTAAATAAACCGGCTTGTGGAAAAAAAGATCCCATTGTGCTTTCATACGTACCATAAGTATTTTGTGCTTGTCCTTTTAGTTGAGGAAGACGTTCTCCTTTTGTTACATATTCATTTAATGCTGCTGCATTTATTTTCGATTCTTTTGAAGCTAATCCGGGATATGTTTCTTCTATTTTATTCCACAGATCATGTAACAGACCCTCTTCAGTCTGTGCTTTCACGTGAATGGACATGGCCAAAACCATCCCCGATAAAGCAGCTATTTTCATCTGTTTTATCATATTAGTTATGTGTTTAAAAGTTTATTCTGTTTGTATCCAGCTATAAAAGAGTTCGCTGTTCCGTTTAAAAGAGGATAGCATTAAGCATCTTTAAATTATTCGTAACAACTCTATATAGCCCTAGAGGCGTATAGCGATCCCTCACTTCCCGTGGCTCTCAATATAGAGAAAGAAGAAATTTCACTAAGCCGCCTTCTTTAATAAAGGGAATTAAAAAAAAGGAGTAATCAGGCGTTGTATAAAACGAGTTTTTGTAATAAAATATATTTAGGTACTTCTCCAAAAATGTTAGGAGTATAATAATTGGGTGTTGTTTTTACCTCAGTAAAAAGGTGTTTTACTATAAACGAATAAGCTTCGGATCGTATGCCATACGGCATTAAATTATCAGAGAGCAAATTACCCCCGGAGCTCGTTGTTAGGATTTTTAATTCTTCAAAATCTGAACAATAACTGAGTAAATTTCTCAGTGCATTATTCTTCGAATCCTTTATAGGTTGCGTGGTACTTACTGGAATATCCAGCAAAGTTTTAATACCGCGTTTCGTCGTACATGAAGAGAACAGTATCAATAAAGAAAGTGCAATGAGAGACCATTGTCTTGTAAAGGAAGTTTCTTTATTTGCTTTTCTTCGAAACATAATCGCCGAATATAATATAATTTTGCATTATCGCAAAACGGACTATACTTCTGAACAGTAACAATGTTGTAGCTACAAGTTTTTTCAAAAAGAGCCTTCTATACAAAGGTTTCGTACACCTCACTAATCAAAACCCCTTGAATGGAAAGAATCAAAGTGAATTCCTTTTCTTAGTATAAGGATATTTTTTATGTTTATTTTATTCGTTTGTCATGATTCTTTATTAAGCATTGATTAATATCAATTAAAACAAATTAGTAATCGGAAATTAAATGAGCATCATAAATCATCGATTATATCAAAATTTTCCATTGACATTCTTATTATAGTCAATCAGTTCCATAAATCAGACATTCAACACGGACTGAAAACGTGTATGCTTTGTGCTGGGCTGGGATAAGAAGTATTAGCGGTCCAATTCTCCGTACAGTAGATCAGTAGGGTTATCCACAGAACGGATAGCGCCAATAGGTACTTTAACCGATTTATCAGCACTGGACGTCCACTCTATTCTAAATTCACGTTCATCATTTTTATCCCCTATACCGAATAGATTATTCACGGGCGCAACCTGCGCACTTCTTGTATTCCAGTTTCCATTGTGGTCATCGTATTTTATAAACAGTTTGTCCTCTTCTAATCTATACTTATAGGTCACGGCAGCACTAAAGCTTGATGCTGTCGTGGCATACGCAACGTATACCCGTGCTGTAGTACTATTCGTAAACTCAAAATACATCTCTGAAATAGTTCTTCCTGTCGCTGCGAAAAGATCATTGACTTCGTTAAAAACATGATTCTGCTCTTGAACATCCGGAATATTTGACCAAGTCATTTTGCGGAAATTTTTATTATAAGCAAACACTTCCGTAATATCATATAATGGCAAAAGCTGACTTTTCAATTCCGTCTTATTTTGATTATCAAAAATTGCATCTACTGCATCTTTAGAGCCTATTTTAAAACTTTTGATTGTCTCATTTTCCCACTCCAAGTCCTGTATTAGCTCTATGGAAAAAGGGGTATTGTAATACGGAATTGAAAAAACTGTGTCAATGCCGGAGTCAGCATTAATTTGGCTTACCTGAATTTCTTTTCCATCGTAATTTAATTCGATTGCATAACGCAATTGCCCTTCTTCCCCCAAATAGGCGAATTGATAATTGTCATTATAAAAATCTTTAAAAGACTTTTCAAAATCATATAAACCTCCATTTAAATAGGCTTCTTGCTCCTGCTTATTTGCTTTCACCATTATCAAAGGGTGTTTATATTTTTTTCCAGCAAATATAAGACTGTCTCCGCGAGCCCGAACAAATGAATACTCTATATCGCTTTTATATCCTGTCCCTGCTGATCCGCCGGCTACTCCCGGTACAGGATCATGCATTAACGTGATATAATTATACGTATCAAAAACTAAGGAAGCGAAAAAATTAAAAGACAATCTAAAAGTTGATGTGAGCATATCTGTAGCAGATTCTTCCGAAAAATCACTTAACATACTTACTTGATCATTCTCATCAAACTTCATATAGAAGCCATACCCCCCTTTATCGCCAGTAGCTAAGCCAACTTTCCATCCATATTCTGCAGACGTCAATTCATTCTTGATAAATTTTAAAGTATCAGAGACTCGGGTCTCCGGATCTGTTTCAAACAAATGTTCAACTCCACTTTTTTCACAGGAAATCAAAGTGAAAAGGAACATTATTATCCATAAAAATATATTATTTCTCATTTTCTTTTATTCTAAAGTTCCATAAAAATAATCTGTCGGATCATCCTTTACGTAAAAGCCTCCATAGCTTCTAAAGTCAGGATGCTCTTTGTCAATGTCTGAAGGCAACCACTCTGCAATAAATATATTCTCAGTTAAATATGGAAGCCAAAACTCTTCAAACCCAGGCAGGCCGTGGGATAACTGTCCATTATTATGAGCTCCCGAATCTCCTTCCGGAATTCTTTTGGTAAACCTAACTTCCTTCGTTTCCGGTTCTACATCCATATCAAAATCGTAATAATAAAAATAAGAGCTCCCCCCACTATTAAGATATTCAATCTCTAACCGCATATCTACGTCAGAGGCAAAGTTAAACTGCATGAAAGTAGGGAACCTGCCCCGTCCATCAACATCAGCTTTATAATCCAGCCAACGCTGTTGAAAAACTTCAGAAACACCAAACTCATTATATATATCTTCGCGTAAATCTACCACGATCTTATCCACTTTTTCTGTATCCAACCAAGCTGCAAAAGAATTCAAATCGGCCGGATCGTGAGCATCATAAATCTCTTTTAAACGGTTATTTATCTCATCCTGAAGTTCCCGAAAATCAATATTAAATGCTGTTTTAAAATATTGAACTACTTGTTCTTCTTTTTTTCGTAATTTTTCCTGAGCATCTTCCGGAGCTGTAAAAACATAATTATCAAACCATATCTGCCCATGTATAAGCAAATGGGCCGTCATTTCGGCGAAATCTTCGGTATATTGGCTTCTTGCATAACGGCTCACAAATCCTAATTCTTTAGCCATTTCTTCCGTATTCGCAGAATTCGTCCAGTCGGAGTCGTAGTCTGCTTTCGTTATCTCTTGAAATTCAGGAGGAATAATAACGTTCTGATTAAGTATATGTGTAAACTCATGATGAATCGTCCTCAACTTCCGCCTCACCCCGGAAGAACCTTCTACATCTCCTGTTTTAAAATTATTTACATCATATAAAATTACTTTCCTTCCGCCATCTGCAGTTCCCAATGTCACTGAACCATTTGAATTGTAAGCAACAGAACCATACAATACATACTGTTTCGGTGCATATTTTTTTATAAAAGCTTCACCGGCAAGCTCTCCATATGGTTTTAAATAAAGGTTTAAAACGGCTTCCATCACCGGTTTTATTCTGTCTAATTTAGGCGGCGCAATATCTTTGGATACATCCGTCAAGTTTCTATTATAGCGATAGATAACATCTATATTATAAACGTTAGTTAAAGTAGACATGATCCAATCATCTAATTCGCTTGGCACTGGATTATCTGAATTATATTGAGTCATATCTACTTCTAAAGCAGCTTCTTTATTGCAAGAAATAAAGAGTATAAAGCTTAAGCATACTATTAAATATTTTTTTAACATAGTCTTATTCTTCAATGTTTAAAATTATCTCGGGTTGGGTGTTATTCCCGCATCGATTGCATCTTTTGGTATCTGAAACACCCTTCGTTTGTCATCATGTGTTAAAGAAGTGAAAGTTTCGGTGCCATCGGTAGCAATATGATTATGTTCAACCGTCAATTTGTGTCGTAAAATATCCATCCATCTTATACCTTCTTGCATAAAAGCAATTCTTTTCGTGTGCAAAACAGCTTTTAAAAGGGCTTTTTTATCGTCGGTTTCTTCAAAAAATGTCTTTGCCTTTTCGATAGTCAGGCCGTGTGTATTTTTACTATAACCTACTATTCGTGTACTTGCAAAATCATCCAAATCGCTAATCGCTTGTCCAAAATCATTATTTTGTATGTAGGCTTCCGCTCTATTTATTAAAGCTTCATCTGCTGTCAAGATAGGTGCCATAATATAAGGGTAACCTGTTCCTGCTTGCACATTCGTATAGTGAAAATATTCATTGTACTTATTTGTCGTGTAATTAGGAGCTGTATATACTCCATTTCTTTGTCTAAACGCAGCTCCGAACACAGTATTACCGGTATATAAATTCTTTACGTTTTCACCGAAACCATATCGTGCATTTCCTGCCCCGGAACTTCTTTGGTAAACGGAATAGGTATTCGCTAAGAGTAAGTTCCACGCTTTTTCAGCTTTGGTATATTCCACATTATGTTCTGAGTAAGAAAGATTGTAAAGCTCTCCATTATATTGCCGAATCTTATTCTTAAAGTTTCCGTCAGAATATATTTCACTTATATGCTTTATAACTTTATCCCAATCACCTTTAAACAAATAAAATCTGCCAGCGAATGCGTGAGCAGCTTGCTCAGTAAAATGATAACTTGGAACTTTGTATGTAGCTCCTTGTAATAAAGGTATGCCCTCTGTTAAATCTTTTTCAATTTGCTCATAAACCTCCTTTACCGTTCCTCTTTCATATTGTGGGCGAGCTGTAGTTTCCGGTTCCAAAGGGTAAGGGATACCTAACCCTTCATTTGCCCCGTTTTTATCATAGGCTTCCGAAAAGAACACGGACAACATAAAAGCTGAATAAGCCCGTGCTACTAAGGCTTCTCCTCGGTATTGATCCGTACTTTCTCCATAATCATTCTCTTCTATAGATTTCAACGCCTGATTTGCAGCTGCAATAGCAGAATAACAGGCATCCCAGTATTCAGAAGGGGTTCCATTTCCTGTTTGCAGTGTTTCATCCCAATGGTATAAACTCACAAAGGGTTCATCATTATGACCTGCTAACGCAGCACTTTTGTCTTCTGCATTGTCCGAAGCTGTCTCTGCGAAAGTATAATAATTCCTGTTGGGATAGGCACTCACCAATAGTTGAGATAGCTTTTCGATATCATCAATTTCAGTACGCATATCGGGATTGACATCTAAATACTTGTCACATCCTGTAAATGCAAAAGAAAAGAAGAGTACGAATACTAAATTTATTCTTATATATTTTAACTGATGTTTCATTATTCTATTGTTTTTATAAGCCTAATTTTAAAGATAGTGTGTATTGCTTCGGAATAGGCATGGCCACTCCACCGTTATTGAAAAATTCCGGGTCAGCGCCATTCAGCCTTTTATCGGAATATAAAAGTGCGATGTTATTACCTACCAATGCTAGCTGAGCATGGGATAATTTTGCTTTGTTTACCCAACGTGTAGGAAGCTCATAAGTAATAGATATATTTTTCAACCGGATAAAATCCCCTTTCGCTACCCGTTGATCAGAATAGTTATAAGCATTGTAAGGATACCTAGCATTGGTAGATGTCCCATTCGGACGGATGATATTATTAGAATTCGTAAATTCATCCGTTATAGCTGGAATGTTAGTGATATTTTCATCGCCGGGGAACAACCATCTATTCACCATATCTTTGGTCATAGAATTCATATCTGAATAATTGGATGAAATAGTAGGCTGTAATCTTACGGCATTCCCCTGAGCAAAAGTAATCAATCCAGAGAGTGTAAACCCTTTATATGAAAACCTATTATAAAAACCTCCTGTAAAAACAGGGTCAACAGGTCCATGATACACCAAATGCTCTACGTCTGTAGTATTTTGAAGGTAAATATAAGGTTCTTTATTTGTTCCATCTGTACCTACAAATGTAGGGTACCCATATTCACTATCTAAACCGTCAAATGCTATAGAAAACAGGCCTCTTTGGGCATATCCCTTCATGGGAGCTCCTTCGGAGCGTACCAGACTCCATATATTTGGATTTACTTCTAATCTGGTTACCTTATTTTTATTTATGGCGAAGTTAAACTGCGTTCTCCACTTAAAGCCATCCTGTTCTGAAATGGGGTTTCCTGCAATAGTTAATTCTACTCCATGAGATTTCATTTTTCCGTAATTGGCATATTTTGTTTTTTCACCTCCTACACCGGAAGTTTTTAAATTTCCGAGTAAATCAAAAATATCTCTTTTATAGTAATCAACGGTCACATCAATCTTATCATCATAGATTCCCAAATCGGCTCCGATATTAAATTCATAAAGTTTTTCCCATGTCAGTTCTGAGTTTTCTAAACTTGAGATATAAACCATTGTTTCTTTTTCATTTTCATAGGGTCTGTATGTAGTGCGGTTGTAAAACAAAGCTGTAGAGTTATTGGCGTTCCCCATATTGGCAACTAAACCGTATGTACCTCTTAACCGAACGGAACTCAAGTATGGATTGTCAGGATAGAAAGACTCTTCGTCCACATTCCATGCTCCTGACAAATTCCACGTGGGGAGCCAACGCACAGAGCGGGATAAGCCCATCCTGTTCGAACCATCATATCTAACCGTCGCATTCAACGAATACCGGTCTAATAAATTATATGCTCCACGTCCCATGAATGCCACACTTCTGTCTTTCCCATAGCTCATTCCGAAATAAGGATCGCCAGCTTCGCTCATTTTTTTGAAAAATCTGTAATTTGGATTGACAAGTCCCCCATTCTCATACTGATAGCCTACGCCTTCAAAATTGGATCTATCTCTATCAGTGTACCTCAACTCCATAGAGCCAAAGAAATTTAATTTATGGATGCTATTAAAAGATTCGTTAAATTCTAAATTTTGTCGGAAATAATAGTTTTTCAAACTATTGTTGTTCACATTAAAAAAGCCTCCTTCGGGTAGAATAATTAACGCTGGATCGTTCGGGAAGTCAGGATCATCATATAAAAACTTATTGTTTTTGTTGACGACAGCATTTGGATTTGCTCTAAAAGCCGATGCCATATTCGATTGCGATTCAATATTATGACTTCTTTCCGTCATTCCATAACGGTAAGCCGCATCTACTGAGTAAGTTAGTTGGGGAATAACATGGTAAGTTAAACCTCCCTGCACTTTCAAATCAATAGATTTAAGATCCATGTAATTTGTATTTAATTCATTTATAATATTAAATGGGGCGTAAGAGCGTGTAAAATATTCCAGATCTCCATTTTCATTATACGGAGTCATTAATCTACTCGTATTCAAAGCATATGAATATGGATTAATATCAAAATCCCTTGAATAAGAGCCATAAACAGGATCCGATTGTCTGGTCAAAGTCCCCGGTGCTCTTTGGTCTCTAATAGACCCATTAATTAACATTTCGAACTTTACTTTATCTGAAATGTTAATGTTTTCCCGTAAATTACCAGTGAACCTCTTAACATTGTCTCCTAATGTTTGTCCATTATCAGAAGTAAAGCTTGTAGAAACATACGTTTGGGCCTTTTCTGTTCCCACTGTCGCATTTATTGAGTGCTCCTGAAGTAAAGAGTTCCTAAATAAAACATCAAACCAATCTGTATTGGCTTCTGCATATCTTCCTAAAAAATTTAATCTTTCATCCAAAGTGTTTTTTAAGGCAAATGAATCGGTCTCTTCGTCATAATCATACATTAAGTCATACATTTTCGTAAAAACCCCACCATTTGAAACGTTGGACATACCTGCGTGGCTGAAATACCCTTTATTTTCCATCTCCATTAACACGGACATCTGCTCTGCAGAATTCATGATATCAAATTGACTGTAATTGGGCTTTAGATAAGTAGTGAATGTTCCAGAATAATTTAAATTTGCCTGGCCTTCTGTGTTTTTGCCTGATTTAGTCGTTACCACTATTACTCCATTCATGGCTCTCGCACCATACATTGCTGTTGCAGCAGCATCTTTCAATATGGTAAAAGACTCAATATCGTCCGGATTTATCCCAGCTACTGATGATCCTAATAGCGTATTTGCATCACCTGTTGATAACTCTTCGTTTGATATGTTAACTACATCTTCAAGGATAATTCCATCAACTACCCATAAAGGCTTATTATCTCCGGATAAGGAAGTAGCACCTCTCACCCTTACTTTTGGAGCAGCACCAAAGGTTCCCGAAACGTTTTGAATGGAAACACCGGCGGCTTGGCCTTCCAACATACGTGTAATATCAGGAACCCCGCTCCGTTCCGAATCTTCTGCCGTAACTTTCGAAGTAGAGCCTGTAAAAAACTTTCTATCGAGCTTTTGATACCCTGTAGCGACTACTTCTACTGTTTCTATTTCACTGGCTGATTCTGTCAAAGTTATTGAAATGTTCGTCCTGTCGCCCACTACTACTTCTTCGCCGTTATGCCCTACATAGGAGATAAGCAAAACATCTTCTGAAGTTGCCGAAATTTCAAAACTTCCGTTATTTTCCGTAGTAACACTCCTTGTTGTACCTTTTACTGTCACAGTAGCGCCACCTAGGAGTTCATTATTGGTATTGCGAACGGTTCCGGTTATCTTTTGTTGTAACACGTTTATAGAAGAAACACCACCTTGCTTTTCAGACAGTTTCACAGAAACTGTGTTTGCGATAATCGAATAAGACATACCTTCTTTGGCAAGAAGCTGATTTAGGGCTTCTTCAATCGAAATATTATTCACAGATACATTAACACGTTGAGCTTTCTCCACAACTGTATTCGGATAGAGAAACTTCATATCCGTCTGTTTCGAAATTTCATCAAAAACTGTAGAAATATTCGCGTTCTTAAAATTTAATGTCACATTTTGGGCAATTCCATTCGCCTGTACCGCAGTTACAAAAGAAAAAAGCAACCATATACCTATTCTCATAATTCGAAGAATTTTGCAAAAATCAGGGTATACACAGTCCCGTTTTTGTTTTTTGCGAAATAATAAGTTATTCATACATTTACATGTGTTAAAGGGTTAAAGTTTATCGTAATTTGTATTTATTTTTTCCTTTTAATTTATTTAAAACAGGAATGCGGCAACATTCCTGTTTTACTATCAAAATCAGCATCTTTTATTTCATTGGATTATATTTTTTCCTCTTTTTTAATAATCAATTTATTGCCATCAAGCTTGAAAGATAAATCACTTACAAACTCAAGCATATCCATAGTTTCGGATAATTTTGCTTTTCTGCTTACTGAGCCTGTGTAAAGTCTATCGTACATCACTTCTCCTTGGAACTTCACCTCCACACCATACCATCTGGAAATTTGAGAAGCTATTGTGATAATATTATCATTATGGAATAAAAACTCATCATTTTTCCAAGCAAGTACATAGTCCAGATCTACTATAGATTTTTTTATACCTTTTTCATTTGCTTCCGCATATTCCCCAGGTTTCAAAACCAGACTTTTCTCTCCTCTTTCCACCAAAACACTTCCTTGCTTTAAAGCTGTTTCAACGGTCTTTCCGTAAGAATTAACATTAAACTCTGTCCCTAACACTTTGATTTCCGTTTCCTTGGATTCAACAATAAAAGGTCGATCTCCATCTTCTGCTACATCAAAAAAAGCTTCTCCTTCTAAAATTACTCTACGCTCCACCACAGAAAAATCAGAAGGGAAATGCAATTTAGACATGGAATTGATCCATACTTTTGTACCATCTGCTAATAATATCTTGAGGTATTTAGCTTTAGGAACTTCCAAAGTATTCATTGTTTTGGCCAACTGCTCGCTCTTGGTAAACTCTATCGTTCTCTCTTTTTCTCCTGAGGCCAAATGAACTCCTCCTTGATCGATTATTAATTCTTCAGACTCTATTTTTATAATAGATCCGTCCGAACGCACCAAATTAGCCCCTCCATTTGCAGGGTCAATATCATGAGATCGTTCTTCTGAAGTGGTCGAATCATCACTTTGGATACTTCTCACTGGATTTTGCCATACAAACCAAGCGCCTACAAAAATAAGCAATACGGCCACTGCTATTTTCATCCAATTAGATCTGATCGATACCTTCGGATCCGTTTTTATTCTTTTGCTTTTCGTTTTTTGCCAGGCCACTTCCAAATCCAAACCCAATAAAAATTTGATATCCTTTTGATAATGTTTGCTATCGGTAAATCGCTGAAACAATTGCTTGTTTGCCGGATCTTCCGCCAACCATTCCAACAGATCGTGGTATTCGTCATTTGATAAATCATCCGTTAAATATCGGTTTATCAAACTGGCAATATATCTTGGTTTATTTGTCATCTCTATATATATAGTAACATTGAGAAGACAAAAGGGTGACAAAAAAATAAATAATCTTTTATTTCTGAAGAAACAACAGGAATAGGGATATATATTCGGGATGGATTTTATTTAACAAAATCTTCATTCCTCTACGCTTTTGGGTTTTTACAGTATTGACACTTACATCTAATTCTTCAGCAATTTCTTTATTCGAAAGCTCTTCTAAATATCCTTTACGGAAAATATTTGCACATGCCTCTGGCATCGTCTCTATTATTTTCAAAACCTCATTCATTACTTCTGCATATATTATCTCTCTTTCGAATGAGGAGTTCTCAGCTTCTACATATCTAGTTTTCTCCCAATAAACCTGCCTTGCTTTATTTTTACGATAGTGATTATAAATTAAAAACCTCACAGATGAATACAAATATTGACGGATTGCTTTTTCATCCTCAGAAACATCTCCTGATTTATCTAAAAACGAACAAAAAGCATCTTGGACAATATCTTCTGCAAGAAACATATCATCTACGAGCTTATAGGCATACAGGCATAGCCGTTGATAATATTCTTTAAATATATATTCATTTTTACCCATTAAATTTGCAATAAATATAATCTAGGGACATAATAATTTCAATGAAAGTCGAACTCCACCTTCTTACCGGTTTTTTAAAATTACAACTTTTTTTTATACAAAAAAAGCATACTGCTCTTGAATATGTCCAATAGCCTTACTTTTTTAAAACCCTCTTTTTTATTTTTTCAGAGAAAATTAAAAAAGAACAACAGTAGGTGCCTCTGTATTTATTTCATGATCCGTGGGAGACAAACTGCCTTCTTCTTTATTTATTTTAAACACGACCACATTATTGGTCAATTGGTTAGCTACTACTAAAAAATCTCCTTCCGGAGAAAGAGTAAAACCTCTCGGACCCTCCCCAAAAGTCTCCCATTCACCAGCTTTCGTTAAAAAGCCATTCTCACCTATATTAAACGAAAATATTTTATTCGAATCAAGACGATCGCTGGCATATAGAAACTTCCCATCCTTGGAAATCCTGATCTCTGCTGCTCCAACCTGTCCTTTAAAGTCCGGAGCATTGAGCTTTATAGACTGTACTCTCAACCATTGATCATCAATATTACGGTACATTTCAATAACAGAAGATAACTCCATCAAGGCATACATCACTGTTTTATCTTCATTAAAAGTAATATGTCTCGGCCCTCCGCCCTGTTGACTCTCAATAACCTGTTTTAACAGCAACCGGGGGCCTTCTTCATCCGAGTAATCTATAGAATACACATACATTTTATCTGTGCCTAAATCCTGAACATGCACTTGATCACGCACATCGTCAAAAAAAGCAGAGTGAATATGGGGCCCTTCCTGTCTTTCCGGATGGATCCCTCTGCCTTCATACCGAATCTCTTGTAAAGCTTCTCCTATCCCTTTATGCTCTTCATCTATTAAAAAGGTACTCAATGTTCCTTCCGCATAGTTAGAAACAGCTATAAATTTCTCTTCAGGATCTATAGCAATATGACAAGGCCCGGCTGCATCGATTTCCATCTCATTAATCAACTTCAAAGAATCCTCCTCAAATGCGTAAGCACTGATTCTTCCTTTCTCTAATTCATGCACTGCATACACCCGATCCTGCGCTTTGTTTTTAGCTAAAAAAGAAGGGTTATCACAAGTTAACTTTGAGCGCGCATTTAACGAACCTGTTTCAGTATTAAAATCATAAATATAAATACCTTCATTATCATTATCTATGGTATATCCGCCAATAAAAAGTGGAATGTTTTTTTGAGCCTGAGTTTGCAATACAAAAGCGCCGGAAAGCATAAACAATAAAATATAAAAACGGTTCATAAACGTTAAATTTAGTTAAATCATCAGAGAAAATATATCAAAGCCTTAATTTAGAAAAAATAGAATTATATAGGGCTTGTTTGTGACACATTTAATAAATTTTATCGATTTTAAAATAGATATTCTTCCAAACATTATAAAAATAAAGATTATTCTGATAATTTTGCGTAGCTTATTTATGTGTTCTCAACATTTTAACGAAAAACACAAAATAAAATTGATAGTTATAGAATGAAAAACAACTTTTTAAGTTTACTGGTATTATTTTTTGTTTGTATAAATTCGGCGCGCGCGCAATCCCAACTTATTGACAGAGTGGTAGCGACGGTAGGATCAAACATTGTTTTGCAGTCGGATGTAGAAATGCAATACGCACAATATCTGGCACAGGGTGAAAAAGAAGATCCGGAAGCAAAGTGTTATATATTACAACAATTGCTCACTCAAAAGCTATTGGCACAACAAGCTGCCATAGACTCTATCGAAATCTCTGAAAGTCAGGTGGACGATGAATTGAATAGACGTATGCGCTATATGACACAACAAGCCGGTGGGCGTGAAAGGTTGGAAACTTTTCTCAACCGTTCTATATTACAATATAAAGAAGAGATGAGGCCCAATGTTGCCGAACAGCTGAAAGCGGAGATGATGCAGCATAACATCGTACAGAATATAGATGTCACTCCCTTAGAAGTTATAAGATACTTTGAGGGTCTAAACCAAGACAGCTTGCCCAGCTTCGATACAGAAATAGAAATCGGAGAAATTGTTATTGAGCCTAAACTGACAAAAGAAGAAAAAAACCAATTCCGGGAAAAAGCAGAAAGATACAGACAACAAGTTTTGGATGGGTCGGATTTTGGCACTATTGCACGTTTATATTCTGAAGATGGATCCTCTACCCATGGAGGGGAGTTGGATTTTGCTACTCGCGATGCTTATGTGAAAGAGTTTTCCGCGCAAGCATTTACTTTGGATCAAGGAGAAATTTCTGAAGTTTTTGAAACACAATTTGGATTTCACTTTTTACAGGTTTTAGAAAGAAGAGGAGAAGAGGTAAAAGTAAGACATGTATTAATCAAAAACAAACCTACTCAAGCCAGTATGGATAGAGCAAAAGCTAAAATAGACAGCGTCTATAATCTAGTCAAAGAAGGAGAAGTATCCTTTCATACAGCCGCTTCTCTTTATTCAGATAATCAAGAATCCAAGTTTAACGGTGGAATGGTCATCAACGAGCATGCGGAAACACGCACTACGATGACTCCTACCGATCAGTTAGACGCAACCACATTTAAAGCCATCGATCCTTTAGAAGAAGGAGAATATTCTGAGCCTTTTGAATTTACAGACCAAAGGGGAGAAAGAATGTATAAATTTAATTATCTAAAAACGAGAATTCCCCCGCATGAGGCAAATCTGGAGCAAGATTTTGCGAAGATAAAAGAAGCTGCTACACAGGATAAAATTAATCGGAAACTGAGCGAATGGTTTGAATCCCGTCAAAAAAGAACTTACATACATGTCCATGAAGATTACGATGATTGTGATGTTTTGAAAATATGGACGGCCGACCCCATGAATACGGATCTGGCCAGCAATTAATAATATAAAGGATAAAACAATCTTTATATTTTAAAAGCATTGCAAAACAATAGGGGTTTCTCTCTTTTCTATCCGATAAAGTGTAGCAAGACGCGTATTAATACGTGTTTTATAGCTGTTTTATCTATATATTTTTTTAAATAAAGGGAAATAATCGTTTACTTTGATATACTGCATGAGGAAAGCCCTCATCTTCAAGATTTTCACATAATTAATTAAAATATAAAAATGAAAAAAAAACATTTAAAATTAGCGCTCATTGCTTGTGCTTTTGCTACCACTTTGTGGTCATGTAACCAAGGCAATTCTGATGAAAGTGAAAACGATACCGAAGAGGTAGGCATTGGAGAAGAATCAGGTGCTCAAGAAGATTCCGATATTCAGTTGCAGCCTATCGGACACTCTAAAGCTTTCCCAGATGCTGAGCTACACATAGAATCCATGGAAACAGAAAAAGTCGGGGACGACTCTGTAAAACTTACAGTAAAATATTCCGTTTCCAATTTTGAACTGACAGAAATGACTGACGATGAAAATGCCGAACATATGGCTAATTCGGCAGAAGGACAGCATATACATTTTATTTTGGACAATGAGCCTTATGAGGCTTTGTATGCGCCGGAACACACGGTGACGTTAGCATTAGACTCAGAGCACTATCTATTATCTTTCCTTTCCAGATCTTTTCATGAAGCTATTAAAACAACAGAAGCTTCTCAATTAGTAAAATTCAAAATCACTGAGGATGGAAAAGTAGAAGAATTACCTGAGCCTGCCGAAGAATCTCTATTTTACAGCCGTCCGAAAGGAGAATATGTAGGTGAAAAAGAAACAAAAAATGTTCTTTTAGATTTCTTCTTGGAAAACACGAACCTTTCTCCTGATGGAAATAAGGTAATTGCCGAAATCAATGGACAAGAATTCACCATAGATTCTTGGGAACCCCATGAAATTACAGGCGCACCATTAGGTGATTTGGACGTAAAACTAACATTGGTTGATGAAGATGGAAATGCAATCACAGGAGACAATGTTTCCATTGAAAGAACAAGTCAATTAAAAGAAGATTAAAGTTTTCCTATTAAAAATTTAATTAAAATAAAAAAGCAGCTAAAAATGGTTAGCTGCTTTTTTATTTTTCTTCGTTCCGTATACTTCCAACTATAAATCATTCCTCATATTGTTCTTTATATTGCTTATCAAGTAAAAACAAATAAGCTTTCACATCGTGATGAACAAAAAAATTAGAATCACTATCCGGAAATTCCTCGGCATATTCTTCATCTGCCATCAATATTATCGTCTGACCTGTACGTACAAAATTATTATTGTGTGACCATTCTGGTTTTTTATATTCTTTCAGCTTCTTCTTAATTGTTTTACTTCCCTTTTCTCCCAAGTACTTTTCAAAATTCTTCTGAGCCTTATTCATGGGCCTTACCATTTTTCTATATACCCTTCTCATGATTAACCGCTTGAAAAAGCTCTGTTTATTTATCGCTTCTTTAGCCCCGGCAATAGGGTTTACTGCATTAAAATCGTTAATAGTCTGAATAGAAAATGGTACTTCCGGTACCCAATCTACCGTATTCACTACATTAAACGTCCAGCCGCCTTGCGTTTTAAATTCATAATCGTATGCGTAATATAAATTCCCGGGTTTTGGCGAAGCGCTCGCATAAGTTTTAAACCGAATATCAGAAGATAAATCACCTTTGGTTTGCAGTGAATACAAGTATGAAGTCAAAAGATAAGAAATTGCTCCTCCTTGGCTGTGTCCTGCTATAATAACATCCCGAATTCCCGCTTTATCAAGGCTATCTAAGGTAGGAACTATTTCCTGAGCAAGGAATGCTGTACTTATCAGCCACCCTATGTGTACACTTGCCCTGGGGTTTTCTGCTAAATTATACTGGAAAATGATGGAGTCGGTGATTTGAAGATCACCGGTAGCAGGTACCATGGCAGCATACAAATTAGCCAGCCAACTTACTTCCGACTTTGTCGTACCCCGAATGCTGACCACTGCCACTCTATCCTTTTGCCAAAGTTCCCATAAATTATCCAGCCCCATAGGTTGAGATCTGTAAATACGGCTATACGTCCGGGGGTACATATCCCGATTCTTCAAGCTATCCCTTGCTGTTACTGATAAAATCTTCAGTATTTCACGGTATTCATCAGGCTTAAAACCAGGCTGTAAAACTTGAGCCGGACTATCTACCCAAAGCCCTAGATTGAATAACAGAATAAAGAAAAGAGTTTTTCTCATATTTGCTCAATAAAATAAAGTTCTATTCAACGCGGAAGATAGAAATTTATTTACGCACCTAGCTTCAAACTATACTTATACTTATACTTATTTCCCATCACCATTAAACAGGGTTATGTATTATATAACGGGCTGAGTTAGTCCTCTAATAAAAACTCTACATATAAAGGCCGGTGATCGGATGCATATTCCTCTTCCCATACTATATGAGACTTGACCTCATGAACAGTCTCCTTATTTATCATGACGTAATCAATTTCTCTTTTAGGATTGACCTGTGGAAAAGTAGGACCGTTTGCAATTTTGCTACGAACAAACGCTTTATCTAATGTTTGTATTGTTTCCGAATTGGGCTTATCATTCAAGTCACCCGTTAGAATAACCACCTTATTTCTATTTTGATGTGCGTAATCCCTGATAAATTCTGCCTGTGCATTCCTATTTTCTTCATATAAATCCAGATGAGTAGTCATAAATACAACTTCCCTTCCGCTGTTAGATTCTACCGTCACGGAAGCCAACACTCTTTGCTCTCCGTCTTTCGGCATAGGCAATAAAAAATTCTCAGCATGCGTAATCGGAAGCTTTGATAAAACAGCGACACCATATTCTCCACCTTGCAGATCAATTCCTTTTGCAAAGTAGTACTCGGTGTCTGTAAGCTTAGCAAGCTCTTTTATTTGATCTACATCACCAGAACGTTCCACATTGACATCTACCTCCTGCAATCCAATAATGTCTGCTTTAGATTCGTTGATCACGTTCGCAATTGCGGGTAGATCTATATACCCAGCTTTTTCGCTTGGCGGATTACCGTGATGGATATTATACGAGAGAATTTTTATCGTTTCTTGAGCCGAAACAGTAAAAATAGAGAACACACAAATTGTCCATACAGAAATTACAATTCTCAGCATATTGTTTATTTTTCTTCCAATTCTTTTTTATCCAAATCCTCTCCGGTAACTTCCGTCCGTATTTTATTTTCCAATTCTTCCATCAAATCCGGGTTATCCAATAAGAGTTTTTTTACGGCTTCGCGGCCTTGCCCCAATCGGGTATCTCCATAACTGAACCAAGAACCCGCCTTTTTGATAATATTATAATCCACACCTAAATCTAATATTTCTCCTACTTTGGAAATTCCTTCGCCAAACATAATATCAAACTCTGCAATACGGAATGGCGGAGCTACTTTATTTTTCACTACACGTACCTTCACCCTATTCCCCGATACTTCATCCGTATCTTTGATCTGGCCCATTCTTCGGATATCCAACCGTACAGAAGAGTAAAACTTCAAAGCATTCCCTCCTGTTGTAGTTTCTGGATTACCAAACATCACCCCTATTTTTTCACGCAATTGGTTGATAAAAATACAGCTACAGTTTGTTTTTGAAATCGTTCCGGTCAGTTTTCGTAAAGCTTGCGACATCAGTCGGGCCTGTAAACCCATTTTCGAGTCTCCCATCTCCCCTTCTATTTCACCTTTTGGGACAAGTGCTGCCACAGAGTCTATCACCACTACATCCACTGCTCCTGAACGAATTAAGTTATCTGTGATTTCCAGTGCTTGCTCTCCATTATCCGGTTGGGCGATTAATAAATTCTCTACATCAACCCCCAGTTTCTGAGCATAGTATTTATCGAACGCGTGTTCCGCATCGATAATTGCCGCAATTCCTCCTTTTTTTTGGGCTTCAGCAATGATGTGCGTAGCTAAAGTAGTTTTTCCAGACGACTCAGGGCCGTAAATTTCAGTTACCCTTCCTTTGGGCACGCCTCCTATGCCCAGTGCTATATCCAGCCCCAAAGATCCGGTAGAGATGGATTCTATGGGCTCTACAGCCGAGTCTCCCAACTTCATAATAGCACCTTTACCGTACGACTTTTCCAACTTGTCCAAAGTCAATTGCAATGCTTTCAATTTATCTTTATTACTCATTTTATTAGTTTTAAGTAGTCAAATCTATCCATTTATATGAACTTATAAAAATATATTGCTAAATATATTAGTTTTAATTTTATTATTTCTCTGTTCTCTTTACAACTTTCGCTTTATATTCCTTCTCAAAATACCGGCAAAAGTAAGTAATAGGACAAACATCACATTTCGGAGTCCGAGCAACACAAATATACCTACCATGTAAAATCAACCAATGGTGAGCTACAGCGATAGTATCTTTCGGAAGGTGTTTCACCAATTGCTTTTCAGCAGCGAGAGGAGTTTTAGCGCGTGTAGTCAGCCCTATGCGATCGGCTACACGGAATACATGGGTATCTACAGCCATTGCGGGTTGGTTAAAAACAACTGAAGAAATAACGTTGGCAGTTTTTCTCCCTACGCCCGGCAGTTTCATCAGATCAGAAACTTTTTCCGGAATTTCATTCTCAAAATCTGTAACTAACATTCTTGCCATACCTACCAGATGCTTGGCTTTATTATTGGGGTAACTGACAGATCGTATATAAGTAAACACCTCTTCTACAGATGCCTCTGATAAAGTTGGTGCATCTGGAAATCTTTCAAATAAAGCCGGTGTTACCTGATTTATACGCTTATCAGTACATTGGGCAGAAAGTATGACGGCAACTAAAAGTTCAAAAGAATTGGAGTAATGTAATTCCGTTTTTGCTTCCGGATTATGCTTGGAAAAATAGTCTACAAATTCTTTATACCTCTCTTTTTTCAACATAGGCATAAAGATAGTAAATTCAGCCCAAAAGCGTATGATTTAAGCCTGATTCCTAAAACCCATACAGTAAGTGCAGATCTAATTCCCCCGTAAAACAAGGACCCGTCATAAATTTCAAAGAAAAAGCCGTCACTAAATTTCACAAGAAACGTAGATCTCACAAAAAAGCCTCCTAACAGTGTCGGAGGCTTTCAATCATTTGAGTAAGTTTTTCGAGTAATTTAAAATGTTATGAATTACAGACTCTGAAGGGCTTATTGTCATTTGTTGTAATTTTACTTTCAACTTTTTTTCAAAACAATGATCCTCTGTCTGTACCGCCATATCATTTTTTTCAACTTGAAAAATCACATCTTGTTTAGTAGAGTTTTGAACCATAAGCATTTATTTGATCGTTTTGCAATTATAACGTTCAGAAACATATAAATAGTATATAAGATTCTTATTTTTTATTTATTTCCTTTTATATCCGCTAATACTACTGCTTCGTAAGCGTTTGCAACGCCACCTGCTACACTTATCTCATCCAAAAAAACTTTCCTGTTGCCTTCCGGAGTTTTCAGGTTTATTTTTTGATCGACTTTCGTTACAGATTCAAGTATGATATTTTTAACCTCAGGAGCGGTCATAGAAGGGAAATACGAACGCAATATTGCGGCTAAGCCTGTAACTACGGGCGCTGCCATGCTTGTTCCCTGCATTTCTTTATAAGTCGAACCCGGCATAGTAGAGTTTATTTTTACACCCGGAGCAAATACATCCACACTTTTATATCCATAGTTGGAAAATGGGGCAACAAGTTCCTTATCTTTCAGCCATTTTGTAGCGCCTACGGTAATGTAGTTAGCTGCTTCTCCTGTTACTGCATCCAAGCTGTCTGTATAGTATTTTGTAGGATAATTGGAGTGGATATCTGTATCTTTATTGTCGTTCCCTGCGGCATGTACTAAAAGGACATCTTTTTCTTCCGCATACCGTATCGCTTCGTCCAAAGTTTCTTTATTGTATGCATACCCTTTTCCAAAGCTCATGTTGATCACCTTCGCCCCATTATCTACAGCATAACGAATGGCATTCGCTACATCTTTATCTCTTTCATCACCATCCGGAACTACCCTTACGGCCATGATCTCTACATTATCTGCTACCCCATCTATCCCTATTCCATTACCCCGCTTTGCCCCTACGATTCCGGCTACATGAGTTCCATGCTCCGCATCCGGGCCAATAACGTCATTATTACCGTAATACTTCTCAGAGACATCCTCATAGTCATCGCCCACAATTCCTCTGGACTCGTAATCTTTATTAAGATGATATTCAAGTTGCGTATTATAATATTTCTCGGCATCCGTAATCTGTTCATAAAACTTTCCAAAAGAACCTTCCTCATCTATACCCTGCCGGGCTATCTTAAGAGCCATCTTCGTCCTATCGTTTTTAGTTTGATACCTTTTGAGATCTTCTTGTGTCAAGTTACTGGTATCCTTCTCCAGAACATGCAAAATCGTATCCAGCTCGCCTTTTAATCTCGAATAATTTAAATGACCAAAATTCGCTTCATCTAGTTTATCGGTATAATCCCTCACCATTTTTTGGTACGCGATAAATTCCTTTTTTTCCTTTGCTGACAAAGGCGTACTGGGAAGCACAGACATATACTTTGGCTCATACTTTTTAATTAACCGGGTGACTTCCAAATTATCGTACTGCACATTTTCTCCATCTGCTCCCCCTATAAAGTTCCAACCGTATACATCTCCCGCATATCCATTCCCATCATTATCTTTCCCGTTATCCGCATTTTCTTTTTCGTTTACCCACACTACTTCCTTCAGATCCTCATGCTCTATATCCGTCCCTCCGTCCAAAACCGCTACTATTACCTTTTCGGATTTACGGCCTTCCAGATACTTATAGGCTTTCTCCGTACTTATCCCCATCACACCGTCTTCGTTATAATCCAAATTATACCAATTCGGAGGAGGATTATCTTTATACGATTGCGCATAGCTAAAAATATGCGCTCCAACCAGGAAAAATATAAGGAATAAGCTTTTTACTTTCATTTTCAAATGTATGGTCATGTGTTCAATTATATAATTTCATCAACTTCTTAATATTCTTTATGCTATAACAAATAGCAAGCCATCCGAACTGATAAAACTACGTCTGTCCGAAAGGTAATAACGGCTTTAGACATCCTTTTATTTTGATCGCAGAAAAGAGATCGCTTTGGTTACTTCTCATCACCTTCCAATGAATCTATAGTATCTGTCGAAGGGATAGAAAGCTCTTCCCGCTCTATTCTCCGCGCATCTTCTTGCCTCTGCTTATAGTTCTGGATTGCCATCCGGCTTCCTTTGAAAGAAAAAATAACCCCTGCTATAACAAGAATGACAAAGATAATCATCCCCCAAATGTATTTGCTTTTATTTTTCTCTTGTTTCAAGATCCAATAAATAGCATATAAAAACGGGAGGGCAAAAATCACATAAAATATAATACTGGGTCCTACCATTGTCTTAAAGTTTATGCAAAATTAGTTTATTTTTCTCACATCTAAAATATGCAGCTCAAACAAAGGCCGCGTTTACCTTAGGCGAAAACTTAAAATCCGGGGGTTTATTTTATTGGGATATCCAACACTTTTACTTTTCTAACAAAAAGCAAATTGCTTTTAATTTTATCAAAACTTTATGTATTCGCACAAAACTTTAGTAAATTTGTATTAATTGAACGAAATAAATGAGTACAACAAGTGATATATCGTCCATTACGTTGAATGTAAGAAAAATGCATATCCGGCATGTTATGTCTCATTTTATGATTAAAATCTTACCTACCCTCAGATTTCGACGACCCTATCTGCCCCGAGCTTAAGAAAGAGGCAGTGTATCTCTCGCAAAAAAACATGATAGCTTGATGTTTTTAAAGTAATTAAATTAGGGTTTCCACATTCAATGATTTGTCAATAAAATGTATTTAACAGATTTTCTTATACAGCCTGCAAACAGCGAACATATAATATTCGCCACACAGATTTGTGATGAAATGTTTGAATCTGCCAAGGTAAGAGGCACAGGTATCGCCAGACGTAAACCGGCGTACGTAGCGCGGAAAATGGAAGAAGGTAAAGCGGTTATTGCTTTGCATAAAGATGGGCGGTGGGCAGGATTTTGCTATATAGAAACATGGGGACATGGAGAATATGTAGCTAACTCAGGCTTAATCGTTGCTCCGGAATTTAGAAAAGCAGGTCTTGCAAAAGCGATTAAAAAACGTGCTTTTGAGCTTTCCCGTGAAAGGTATCCAAAGGCCAAGCTATTCGGGCTTACTACGGGAAGAGCTGTCATGAAAATCAATTCGGATCTGGGGTATGAACCCGTAACCTATTCCGAACTTACCGAAGACGATGCCTTTTGGGATGGCTGCAAAAGCTGTGTAAATTACGATATATTAATGAGCAAAGGCCGCCAAAATTGTTTATGTACAGCCATGCTATGGGATCCTGTAGAAAAAGAAAAGGAACGGAAAGAAAAAATAAATCGTAAAATAGAAGCAAAAAAACGCTTAGAAAGAATGACAAAAAAACAATCCCTTTTAAAGCGGATCAGTAAGAAAATATTTAAACCTATCCGTAAAATTATTGAAACTGTATAGCTTTATATTTTACAAAGGATAACAAAGTATTTACTATATTTATTTAATAACAACACTCAAATAAAAGATATAAAATTCATGAAAAAAGTAGTTTTAGCTTTTAGTGGCGGACTTGACACCACTTATTGTTGCCTATATTTATCGAGAGAACTCGGTATGGAAATTCACTCTGTTTTAGTTAATACGGGTGGGTTTAGCGAAGAAGAACTTGCTGAAACTGAAAAGCGTGCTTATGCACTAGGTGTAAAATCTCATATTACCATTGATGAAACTGAAAACTTTTACCGTGATAATATCAAATATTTAATCTATGGCAATATTTTAAAAAACGGCACATACCCTCTTTCTGTCTCTGCTGAGCGTGTATGCCAAGCGACGGCTATTGCTAATTATGTTAAAAAAATAGGCGCTGGATATGTTGCCCATGGTTCCACAGGCGCTGGCAACGACCAAGTACGCTTTGACATGGTTTTCAATACTTTAATACCTGACGTTGAAATCATTACTCCCATTCGGGATCAGACGTTGAGCCGCGAAGAAGAAATCAGTTATCTGCACAAACATGGTGTAGAATACAATGCCGAAAAAGCGGTTTATTCTATTAACAAAGGAATATGGGGAACTTCTGTAGGAGGAGCAGAAACATTGACTTCTCATCAATACCTCCCTGAAGAGGCCTGGCCTACGCCTATTACATCCACCGAGCCACAAAAAATAAATATTGAGTTTAAAAAAGGAGAACCCATAGCTCTGAATGACAAGAAAATGTCTCCCGTAGAAGTGATTCAACAACTTCAGGAAATTGCACAACCTTATGGCATAGGAAGGGATATCCATGTCGGTGACACCATAATCGGCATCAAAGGAAGAGTAGGTTTTGAAGCTGCAGCTCCGATTATCCTAATCAAAGCCCATCACTTATTAGAAAAGCATACGCTTACAAAATGGCAACTGTCTTGGAAAGATCAGTTAGCTTCTTTTTATGGAAACTATTTGCATGAAGGACAGCTGCACGACCCTATAATGCGGGATATGGAAGCTTTTTTGAGCAGTACCCAGGCTACCGTGAATGGAAAAGTGTTTGTTGAATTACATCCTTACCGTTTCGTTATCCTCGGGATAGAATCACCAAACGACCTTATGGCAAGCCGTTTTGGAGCATATGGAGAGTTAAATAAAGCCTGGAGTGGAGACGATGTGAAAGGTTTTTCAAAGATCTTCGCGAATCAAACCAACATCTGGCATAAAGTCAATAAAAGTAATGAAAAATAAAGACGATATTCATCAGGAATTTAATAAGTTTTTACTTTTTCAATAAAAAATCAGTTAAAATGAAGAGGATCAAAGTAGG
Organism: Bacteroidota bacterium; assembly: GCA_021794195.1. Lineage (GTDB taxonomy): Bacteria > Bacteroidota > Bacteroidia > Sphingobacteriales > Sphingobacteriaceae > Sphingobacterium. Next base: position 13,396 of record JAJYRG010000001.1, on the reverse strand, counting down.
AATAGTGGGTTCCGCAGGCTATACAGGTGGAGAATTAATCAGATTATTGATCTTTCACCCGCAGGCTGAAATTGTATTCGCTCACAGCGCATCAAATGCAGGAAACAAAGTACACCATGTGCACCAAGATCTGTTTGGGGATACAGAATTAAGCTTTTCTGACACATTTAACTGGGAAATAGATGTATTGTTTTTATGTTTAGGGCATGGAAATTCCCGCAAATTTCTGGAAAGCCACGATATTCCCAAAGACATAAAAATCATCGATTTAGCACAGGACTACCGCTTATCTGCCGACAATACGTATAAAAACAAGTCTTTCGTATATGGTTTGCCTGAACTCAATAGAGATAAAATCAAGCAAGCGGATTATATTGCTAATCCCGGCTGTTTTGCTACCGGACTTACCCTTTCATTGTTGCCCTTAGCCGCTGAAAAATTACTAAAAAGCTCTATACATATAAACGCCACTACAGGTTCTACAGGTGCGGGCCAACGCCCTACACCCACTACCCATTTTAGTTGGAGAGCGAATAACCTCTCAGCATATAAAGTTTTTGAACATCAACATCTGCAGGAAATTTCGGAAAGTTTGAATCATTTACAAGCTGGTTTTATCTCTGCCGGACAAGGCAACCTAATAGAAGCAGCGGCAGAAAAAATCTTCATCATCCCTCAGCGCGGAGATTTTCCCAGAGGCATTTTTTCTACGACGTACTTAACCTCCGATCTCAGCCTGGAAGAAGCGTATACACTTTTTGAAAACTATTATGCAGAACATCCTTTTACACATATCAGCCGGCAAAATATTTACTTGAAACAAGTAGTAAATACGAATAAAGTACTTTTACATTTAGAAAAACAAGAGAATACTTTACTGATTGCGGCAGCAGAAGATAACTTGATAAAAGGGGCTTCCGGACAAGCAGTACAGAATATGAACTTGATGTTTGGTTTAAATGAAAAAGCAGGTTTACATTTAAAAAGTATAGCCTTTTAAAATAAGGCTTCCCTATTCTATTATATACTTGGTGTAGCAAGCATATTCTCAGCTTTATGCTTTAAAGATAATAGTCTTTCCAAATAATAATAATTCCGCTCCGCTGGAGCTCGGAGACATGACCGCTCCCTCCCTCTATTAACAGAGCGCTCC
>JAJYRG010000001.1:0-12143 GCA_021794195.1 Bacteroidota bacterium | reverse complement strand
TCCCTCTATTAACAGAGCGCTCCGCAGGAGCGGCAGAAATATGAATGAGCTATCACTACTATAGCCATATGAATAAAAACTGCTCTCAAAAAACAGATCGCTTCGGGACTTATCCCGAGGCCTTACAAGGAAAAGTATTTTTCAGCCAGGTAAAAACCATCCCTTTTTCGAACTCTTTTTTACTCAAAGCCGAGGCAAACCTCCGGTAATTCCTGGCTCAACCGTTTTATTCCGGATCCAAAAAACTTAGAACATGACACCCCTTAACTGCTACAGAGTGGCAGAATATTAATAAAATAAAAAAAATTGCTATTTTAGCTCCAGAGGAGTGACATACGATCAATTATGGCAAATACCTATACACAATTATACTTTCATATTATTTTCGCCGTAAAAGGAAGAACAAACCTTATTTCTAAAAAATGGAAAGAGGAGCTTTACAAATACATCGCTGGAATAATATCCAGTAAAAATCAAAAACTATTTATCATTAACGGCATGCCCGATCATATACATCTATTGATTAGTGCCAAACCCACTTGCAACTTATCTGATTTGATACGAGATATAAAATCGAATTCTTCAAAATGGGTAAACAAAAAACAATTCATATTAAGAAAATTCGAATGGCAAAATGGCTTTGGAGCTTTTACTGTGAGTCAATCGCAAGTGCCAAAGATCATAAACTATATAAAAAACCAAGAAGTACATCATCAAAAGAAAACATTTAAAAAAGAATACACTGATTTCTTGAAAGCATATAAAATAGACTTCAAACCTGAATATATTTTTAAAGAAGGCTAATTCCGCTCCGCTGGAGCTCGGAGACATGACCGCTCCGTCCCTCTATTAACAGAGCGCTCCTCTGGAGCAGTAAAATATGAATGAGCTATCACTACTATAGCCATATAAATAAAAACTACTCTCAAAAAACAAATCGCTTCGGGATAAGTCCCGAGGCCTTACAAGGAAAAGCATTTTTCAGTCAGGTAAAAACTATCCCTTTTTCGAACTCTTTTTTACTCAAAGCTGAGGCAAGCGTCCGGTAGTTCTTGGCTCAACCTTTTTCATTCCGAACCCACAAAACTTAGAGCCTGCCACCCCTTAACTGCTACAAAGTAGCAGAATATTAATAAAATAAAAACACCAGGAATTTTAGCATCAGAAGCGAAACTCAAAATTCATATAGAAAAAGCTACTTCAGCAGATGGTGTAGTGGAATCAGGGCTAAATGTCCGCTCAACAAACTTCATTTTTCCTTTATTATCTATAAATAGCAATGTCGAACACCGTGTACCGTAATCCTTTGCAGTAATAAAGATCGATGACACAGCTTTTTCCATTTCAAGAGGCAGTCCGGTACGGGGGAGTTGTCCTTCTTTTGCTTGAGTAGAATCTGCTAAAATTTTAAAAAGACGGGAAAATGAAGTATCGTCACGATCGACCGCTTCCTGAAGATTTGCTTTCGCTCTTTCAACTTTTGGCCACGGCGTATTCATCAATGCATTGCTCAAACCATGCACACCCGGAGACAAAGAACTAACGGCGTCCGAAACATTAGAATAATGGAAAATCTCTCTTTGATTACCTAACAATAAATTAAACCCATTGTAAGCATGTGCATATTGCCCAAGATGAGTTAAATATTGTTCTGGAGATTTCTCTTGTTTCAAAAAATTCAATACTAAATCTCCTCTTGACGGAGGATCTTCTTTTATGTTCTCAAAACTACGGTAATTTGTTAACACTCCCCATTTACCATTTTTATGAACGCCCATCCAGGTTCCTCCTGCTACCAAATCTTTGCCTGCTAATATATCAGGTTCCCCTTCTTCTGTCCAAAATTGAGCCTTTCGTGCAGCCCGTCTATAAAACTCATCACGATTTACAATTAATATCAAAGGGTAACGAGGGTGAACTTTATAAGCGAAGGATAAGAGGCACATAGACTTGATGTTATATTAAACGCGACAAAAAATGATATCCCCTATTTTTTGCCGACGTGTTTCATTTACACTTTACACCGAGGGGGAAGTATCCGTATTAAAAAGGAGCATCATCCGGGCCGTCTGACATATCATTCATCCGGGACTGCATAGTAATTCCTCCTCCTAAACCACTAAATTCAGAAGAAGGCTGAATAGCACTTCCACCAAAGCCCCCGTCATCTGAAAAACCACCAAAGTCCTCTTCTAAATCGACAAACTTTACATATTTACCGATAAACCGAAGTGGAATAATACCGGTTTCTCCGTTTCTGTGTTTAGCAATAATTACTTCTCCTATTCCTGCCGTCGGCTTCCCTTCTTCATCTTCCACTAAACCGTAATACTCCGGTCTATACAAAAATAAAACCATATCGGCATCTTGTTCAATGGATCCCGATTCCCTAAGATCCGAAAGCATAGGACGCTTACTGTTACCCGGACGGGATTCTACGGCCCGGCTCAATTGAGAAAGAGCAAGGACGGGGATATTAAGTTCTTTGGCGACAGATTTCAATGCACGGGAAATACTTCCGATCTCTTGTTCACGGTTACCACTTTTGCCGTCTACTTTCCCCTGCATCAACTGCAGGTAATCCACTACAACCATCTGTATGTCATATTGAGCTTTTAGCCTCCGGCATTTTGCCCTAAATTCAAAAACGCTTAACGCGGGGGTATCGTCTATGATGATAGGAGCTTCCGTCAGGCCATCGATACGGGAATGGAGTTGCTGCCATTCATGATCAGCCAATTCTCCTTTTCGCAGTTTTTCTTGTTCTATCTCCGTTTCTCCGGAAATCAATCTGTTTACCAGCTGTATAGAAGACATCTCCAAAGAAAAAACAGCTACTGGTTTTTCATGATCCACCGCTGCATTTCGAGCAACGGACAAGACAAAAGCTGTCTTTCCCATCCCTGGGCGCGCCGCAATAATAACCAAATCCGAAGGTTGCCAACCCGATGTCATGCGATCCAAAGCCGTTAAACCGGAAGGAATACCTGTCAAACCTTCAGTACGATCTTTTAGGAGTTCTAAAGAGGTAATGGCCTCCCGCATAATATCATCCATCTTACGGGAATCCCGGCGTAGGTTATTTTGAGCAATATCAAACAAGCTTTTCTCCGCATGATCTAACAAATCAAAAATGTCGGTAGTCTCTTCGTAAGCGCTGTTGATAATCTCTGTAGAAACACGTATCAATTCTCTTTGGATATATTTTTGAGAAATAATGCGGGCATGAAACTCTATATTCGCTGCTGAAACAACCCTATCTGTTAATTGGGTAATATAATAAGCCCCTCCCACCAATTCCAATACACCCATTTGGCGCAGTTCCGCTGTTACGGTCAGTAAATCTATAGGAGAAGTTTTTTGAAATAAATTTGCTATCGCTTCAAAGATTTTTTGATGCGATTCTTTGTAAAAAGAATCCGGAGTAAGAATATCAATCACCTCACTTAGAGCATTCTTTTCAAGCATCAAAGCACCCAACACAGCCTCTTCAAGATCCACAGCCTGGGGCGGCAGTTTACCCAAACCGCTGACCATATCGCTTATAGATTTCCTTTTTTGTCCATAACTTTTTCGTACACTGCTCTTTCCTATACCTGATGAACTTGAAAACTGATCCGGACTCATGCTTTATATACTCTTTTGATTTGTTTACAGTAAGTTTTATCCCCGTACCTCGCTTTTATAACGCGGACAAGGGAAACAAAAATATAAAAAATAATACGACAAACGGAACCAAATTATACACAGCTGGAATTCATTTTTTTTAGCCGTTTGTCAACCCTATGATATTCAAGCTTTATAAAAGCTGACTTATTCACACCTCATGTGGACTACCTGTTAACAACTCGCCCAAGAACCTTATTATCAGTAAAGTAAAATAACTGTGAATAAGTTGTGTATATGTTAATAACAAAACACAACTTTTATGCCGCTATGAAAATTAAGCACTCTTGTGTACGGATTATAATAAGTAAAATTTATGATTATTTCAGAAAAAAAAGGAATTAAAAAACAGGGCTAACCATTATGACATTCGCATGAAGCGAGTTTATATTTTTTGAGCTTGCTGATTTTTATGGAGACGGTTAACTTTCTAAAAACACGGCTTCTTTTAAGGACAAAGAATAGGGTTGTCGATCATTTTTCCACCTCTTTCTTTTCTCTCCCTGTCTGACCTAATGGAGAATTAATTTGGAATCGATGGATACATTTCGATTTCCTCTCTTTTCTTCTTTATCTATCAGTTCGAATAAAATTTCAGTCGCCTTTCTACCTTGTTGTCCCGGATACTGTTCTATACTTCCCATGGGAGGATTCTCTATATAATTCCAAAAATGATAGTTGGCGAAACTGATAAAATGGATATCTTGATTGATAACAACACCTTTTTCCCGGGCATATTTCATCACATCCAGAGTCACATAATCATTAAATGAAATAACGGCTGAAGGTCGGGTAGGCATAGAAATTAATGTTTCCATAGCCTCTTGATTACCTTTTTCACTTAAATCCGAATACACAACATATTGGTTATTAAAATCGAAACCTTCTTCTTTCAGCGTTCTGATAAAAGCTACTTCCCGCTCTTTTGATACTGATAAAGTTTCAGGCCCGTTAATTAAGGCTATATGCTGGTGCCCCCGATTTAGAAATGCCTTCACTGCCTCCCGAATACCGGTCTCCAGTTTACAGTATATTTTAGGAATTCCTTCCACATTGGGTACGCAGTCGAAAAACACTAGGGGTATATCGTATTCTTTTAATTCCTCAATAAAGGTAGTATCATAAGTATGTTTACCTAAAGATATCAGTACACCGTCTACTCTGTGTTTGCGGAAAGTGTCAATAATTTTCAACTCCCTATTGGCATCGTCTTTCGACTGTCCCATTAGCACAGTATATGATTTCTCATTCGCTGCCTCTTCTATAGCGGTAATCGCTTCTGAAAAAAAAGGCTCTAAGAGACTGGGTACAATAACGCCTATGGTAAACGTTTTTTTCTGTTTAAAAAATATAGCTCTTTGGTTAGGCTCATAGTTCAACTCTTTCGCCATCTTTTTCACCCGCATCGTCGTCACCAGACCTATGCTTGGGTGGTCTTTCAAAGCGCGGGATACTGTAGATGGGGATACCCTCAGTTTCTTCGCTATTTCTTTAATCGTTACCGGTTTGCCCCTCTTCATGTCTTTACTCCTTTTCCTACAAAAATACACATTTTACAAGGATATAAATAGTTTCCTATCTATTTTCCCTTTGAGGTATTGGTAAAAAATTTGTACATATTGTAGTTTTTGGGGTCACCTTTGAAATCTTTCACCATGACTTTCCTCTCGCTTTTACGTCCTGCTATAGAGGCCATTTTTCTAAGTCCCACCGGTTCAAAATCATTCGAAACAATATGGTTGATAGCTGCTGCAGTCATATCTTCTTCCGTATCTCCGAAATCTTTAAAAAACCCTTCAAAAGAATGGTAGTCCGGAGTTATTCCCTGAAAATAATCACTCTCCCCATCCTTATTCATCATTTGAAAAGATGTGACATACAGTTCTGTATCCTCATCCACAATAGGGTATCCAAAAAAACCAACCGGTTTTCCATATGTATTTTCAGGCACGGTATTTCCCTTTTCATCAGGACCATAGCTTCCTACTAACTTCACATCCATATAAGGTTCTAAAACGTTAATCAACAATTCGCTGGCAGAAGCTGTCCCACTGCTCACTATAAAATACACCTTTGTTAAATCTAAATCCCCCTCTTTTTTAAAATGAACAGGGGCGAAAATATCCCCCGGCTCCGTCCACCCGAACTCTTCCAGATATTGATTCACTTTATTAGAATACATCAATTCTGAATCTGCGGAAGCTGGAGCTAAGCGGTTGGCCAAATATTCGGCTGTATTGACGGATCCGCCACCGTTATAGCGCAAGTCTATAATTAAATCGCTTATGTTTTCACTTTCAAAACGATCAAACATCACCTCCATATCCGTATAATAGTTATTTCTATTGTTTTCGGAACCGACATTGATAAAAGAGTTATACGCAAAATAACCTATCTTTTTATTTGAAACCGTATATACCGTATCTACAATAATTGGATCTAAATCAAATTGTGTATTATCCAAACTTTTTTCTTGGGCAGCGCTGTTCGGATTCTCGAATTTCACATCCATCTTATTGGATGCCAAAGCTTCATTGATGTCTTTAAAGTCTTTTTGCATCTGAGCATTATAGCCAATATTCGTATTACCGTTAAGGCTGAGGATATGTGTTCCCCTTCTAATCCCAGCATCATAAGCCGGCGATCCCTTATCGACCATACGGACATAGAGCTCGGCATCTCCATCACTCGCTCCTGTGGCCAAATAAAATACATACATTCCAAAACTTCTGGCCACCCCTTCTTGAATTTCATCACTCACTTCTTTTGTACGATCTAAAAAGCTATAACGATCCACTGGTTTCCCTTCCCTTAGCGGAGTGAGATCCATTAAAGATTGCAATACCTCTTCGCCCGTGCAGTATTTCATTGTATACCGCTGAACAATCTCTTTATTATCAATATCATCCAATTTTCTTGGAGGCAAATGCTCCTCCCATAATGAAAAAAGCTTCGAGTAATAAAATACTGAGTCCCGTATCTGGGTTTCTATAGGATCATGAGTAAGCTCACACACTTCATCCTCTTTATCGCCTGGTTCTTTCCCGGGTATATCTTTCTTACATGAAATATGGCCAAAGACAATAAATGCTGACAAGAAGAAGAGAATACGGTAATATTTCATAGTATTTTAATTTATTTTAAAATAGGTTTAGATGTTATATGTTCTACTTCGCCGGGGAGCACACCGAACTCTTCAGCAATATAAAGGTAGGGTTTTAATTTTCTAAAGCGCAATTCATCCGCAAAATACACTTTCAAATAAGCGTCTAGCCCTTTCCAGTTTACCTGACGTATCTTATTCAATTGCCCTACCGGGTTTCCTTTGGTCAGCACACCTACCCCCTTATTTTTCGACAGCAAATCTCCTATATATAAGACTGCAGAAGGAAAGAGCTCCAGTTTTAAAGGGAGTTGGGCATTCACAAACAAACGCTCATAATTCTCTTTGATTTTTTTCGACAGTTTATATTTAGCAATAATATGATCTATGTTTCCTTTTTCACCTTGTTCAAGATAATACTCCTTCAAGTCCTGTAACACCTCTTTTGAAATAGGTTTTCCTTCGGTGTATTCAATAAAATTAGAAAGCAAATAATACACCTGCAATACATAATCTTTTTTAGGATAAAGCACGTCATCCAACTCAAATAAATAGACCTTTTTATCATTATTCATTTCCATGTGTGATCCTCTTTTTCATTCAAAACGGAGTGGTGATAATTTTCCGATCCCTTTTTTACGAAAAAACTTTTCCGTCTTTCATATAGATTTTACGATCAGATATCTTTGCCAATTCTTCATTATGTGTCACGATTATAAAGGTTTGATTAAACTTTTCCCGGAGCTCAAAAAACAAGGTGTGCAACGCTGTAGAATTCTCCGTATCCAAATTACCTGAAGGCTCATCCGCCAATACAATTTTCGGATTATTTATTAGCGACCGGGCTACAGACACGCGCTGTTGCTCTCCTCCCGACAAGGCTCCCGGCTTATGTGTAGCGCGGTCTTCTATGCTCAGCATCTCCATCAATTCTTTTGCTTTTGCTTCCGCTTGTTTTTTGCTCAGTCCTTTAATAAAAGCCGGCATACAGATGTTTTCTAAAGCGGTGAACTCAGGCAAAAGATGATGAAACTGAAATACAAAACCTATATTTTTATTTCTAAACTCGCTGAGTTTTTTCTGTTTGAGCGTACTGACATTCGTGCCGTCTATCCACACCCGTCCTTTATCGGGCTTATCCAAGGTACCCAGTATATGCAAGAGAGTGCTTTTACCTGCTCCGGACGAGCCTACTATAGACACAATTTCACCTTCTTTTACTTGCAAATCCACACCTTTGAGGATTTCCAGGTTCCCATAAGATTTATAAATATTTCCCGCTTTCAGCATATTTCCCTAAAATACATGTTTTGTTTTCATATCTTCTTATTCCCGTAACAAAAATAAAAATTTTCCCGGGTTTTATTTTTACATAGGTTATAACTTGACCATTACGTTTAAAAAGAGTATTTTTACGACAAATTTTAGTTACATGAATATTCACGAATACCAAGGAAAAGAAATACTTAAAAGTTTCGGCGTTAACATTCAGGAGGGGATTGTCGCAGACACACCTGATGAAGCTCTTGCTGCCGCAAAAAAATTAAAAGAAGAATATGATTCAGACTGGGTGGTCATCAAGGCGCAAATTCATGCGGGTGGCCGGGGAAAAGGCGGAGGTGTAAAGCTCGCCAAAAACCACGATGAAGTTTTAGAACATGCGAAAAATATCATCGGCATGCAGCTGGTTACGCCTCAAACCGGTCCAGAAGGAAAAAAAGTAAACAGAGTATTAGTTGCGCAAGATGTGTATTACCCCGGTGAGAATGAAACCAAAGAGTTTTACATGTCTGTGCTATTAGATAGAGCCAAAGGCAGAAACATCATTATGTATTCTACCGAAGGAGGAATGGATATAGAAGAAGTGGCTGAAAAAACCCCTCATCTTATTTTTAAAGAAGAGATCGATCCTAAAGTAGGGCTTCAGGGATTTCAGGCCCGTAAAATTGCATTTAATTTAGGGTTATCAGGGGCTGCTTTTAAAAGTATGGTGAAATTTGTCCCCGCTTTGTATAAAGCCTATGATTCCATAGATGCTTCTCTATTCGAAATCAACCCGGTATTAAAAACTTCAGATGAAAAAATAATTGCGGTTGACTCTAAAGTAAATTTAGATGATAACGCGCTTTACCGTCATCCAGATTATGCTGCTCTCAGAGATAAGTCGGAAGAAGATCCTACAGAGGTAGAAGCTGGAGAGTCCAACTTAAACTACGTAAAATTAGATGGAAATGTTGGCTGTATGGTCAACGGAGCCGGACTGGCCATGGCTACTATGGACATCATCAAATTAGCGGGAGGCGAACCTGCTAACTTCTTAGACGTAGGAGGTACTGCCAATGCAGAAACGGTAAAAGCCGGATTTAATATCATCTTAAAAGATCCGAATGTCAAAGCTATTTTGATCAATATCTTTGGAGGGATAGTCCGCTGTGATCGCGTCGCTCAAGGTGTAATAGATGCTTACAAAGAAATCGGCAACATTCCTGTGCCCATCATAGTAAGGTTACAAGGCACCAATGCTAAAGAAGCTAAGGAATTAATTGATGACTCCGGACTGGAAGTATTCTCTGCTATTTTATTGAAAGAAGCAGCCGAAAAAGTCACGGAAGTATTAGAAGGATAAAAAATATTTTCTTTTAAAAAAAAGAGGCTGTTCCGGCTTATCACCTTCCAGAAAGGGGCTTCCTTTCGTGATAAGCACATACAAACAGCCTCTTTTACTATTTTATAGAGTATTACAAAAATTTACAGATTAAACAGAGAGGTCGCAACCCTGTTATATCAATTTGTTATAAAAAAATGGAACATACACGAATTAAACAATTATTAAACGCTGAACCTACCGGGCAGGAGGTAATCGTAAAAGGATGGGTAAGAACATTTCGGAACAATCAGTTTGTAGCGATTAATGACGGTTCTACCTTCCAAAATATACAAGCTGTCATTGACCATCAACAGACGGATGGACAGACGCTTAAGCATATAAATACCGGAGCAGCGGTTCGTGTGAAAGGAAATTTAATTGAGTCCATGGGCAAAGGACAACGTGTGGAAGTGAAAGCTTCCGAAATACAGGTAATCGGTAAAGCCGATCCCGAAAAATATCCTTTACAACCCAAAAAACACAGTTTAGAATTTTTACGTGAAATAGCCCACCTGCGCTTCCGTACTGCGACATTCAATGCTGTCTTTAAAATTCGGAACGCCCTCTCTTTTGCTATACATAAATTTTTCCAGGAAAAAGATTTTGTATACATACACACACCGATTATCACAGCTTCGGACGCTGAAGGGGCCGGTGAAATGTTTAAAGTCACCGCTTTAGATCTTACAGATGTACCAAAGACTGACGAGGGGAAAGTAGATTACAAAAAAGATTTTTTTGGAAAGCAAACGAACCTGACCGTCTCCGGCCAGCTCGAAGGGGAACTCGCGGCGCTGGCTTTTGGCAGTATCTATACTTTTGGCCCCACTTTTCGGGCGGAAAATTCCAACACGACCCGCCACTTGGCTGAGTTTTGGATGGTTGAACCGGAAATGGCTTTCTACGAATTGGAAGATAATATGGATTTGGCAGAAGAAATGCTCAAGTATGTCATCCAATATACAATCGCTCAATGCAAAGAAGAAATCCTACTCTTAGAAAAGCGCTTGTCCGATGAGGAAAAGATGAAACCAAAAGCAGAGAGATCAAGCATGAGCTTGATGGAAAAGCTTACTTTCTGTTTAAACAATGATTTTGAACGCCTCACGTATACAGAGGCGATCGATATTTTGAAAAACAGCAAGCCGAATAAAAAGAAAAAATTCAAATATCCGGTTGAGAAATGGGGCATAGATTTACAATCTGAACATGAACGTTATTTAGTGGAAAAACATTTTAAAAAGCCTGTTATCCTGACCGACTATCCTGCGGATATCAAAGCTTTTTACATGAAAGAGAATCCTGTTGCAGAAGATGGAAACCGTACCGTGAGGGCAATGGATATCCTTTTCCCAGGTATTGGCGAGCTGGTAGGCGGTTCTCAGCGCGAAGAAGATTTAGAGACACTGACAAAGCGGATGGAAGAAATGAACATTCCGGCTAAAGAAATGGACTGGTTCTTGGATACACGCCGGTTTGGCAGTGTGCCCCACTCAGGTTTTGGTGTAGGTTTTGAAAGACTAGTGCTTTTCGTCACTGGAATGACTAACATTAGAGACGTTATTCCCTTCCCGCGCTATCCGGGACATGCCGAGTTTTAAACGATAAGAAGGCGTATCAAAGCCCATGCCACATTGAGCGGAGCCGGCGCCTGCTTCGCTCACCTTGGCAAGATCCAAACCTTTTGAAGCAGCCTCTTTATTACCTCAATCCACTTTAAATTGACCGGAATACCTGATTCTACGCTGTATAGCGGAAATCTCAAACTCTTTGATACTCTTCCCTGTTGTATCAGTAGCTTGTCTTTCGTACCTGTATAGCAATAATCTTAAGGTAGGTAACACCTGGCAGGAGGAAACAAGGATGATAAGATTTTTTTGTTTAAATTTAACTCTAATTTTAAATCATTATGTTTATAAAACTTTATGAAGAAAACCCCCGTCCGGATTTTATCGGGCAAATCGTAGAAGTGCTTCGTGATGGCGGGGTTATTATCTACCCTACAGATACAGTGTACGGTATTGGTTGCGATATCACCAATCCCAGAGCCATAGAAAGGGTATGTCAGATCAGAGGTTTAAAACCTAAAAAAGCCAACCTTTCATTTATCTGTTATGATTTGACAGATATATCTCAATATACCAAGCCTTTCAATACGACGATATTCCGTACCATAAAGAAAGCCTTACCCGGACCTTTTACTTTTATTTTTAACGCCAGCAATAATGTTCCCAAACTGTTGAGTACAAATAAAAAAACAGTAGGAATCCGGGTTCCGGATAATAATATTATCCGGCAGATTGTCCGGGAATTAGGTAATCCTATAGTAACCACCTCTATCCGGGATGAAGATGAAGTGATTGAGTACTCTACCGATCCGGAACTGATATATGAAAAATACAAGAATTTAGTGGATATAGTGATAGACGGAGGTTATGGAGATAATGTTGCCTCTACGGTGGTGGACACTACGACGGGGAGTTTTGAAATTATAAGAGAAGGAAAAGGCGACTTATCTGCTTATTTATAAAAAACATCTCCATTCTGCTTGTACTTTTGACTGCAAAAGTAGGGCACAATCCGGGGCTTTTTTTGTGACGGGTGAATAGTGACTGGTAACTTGTCGTTAGAGAATAGTTGATAATGGAGGGTCGAGGCTGGCGGCAGTAACACGGTTTCTTCTTCTTGGGTCTGAGATGTTTCGGCTTCGCTCAACATGACAATGTG
>JAJYRG010000141.1 GCA_021794195.1 Bacteroidota bacterium | reverse complement strand
CATAATCATATTTCTCATTAACTATTTTAGTACTCTACTCAAACTGCTCGTTACATGGTCAACATCCGGGAGGTCGATTTTAAAGATATCTGTAAGGACTTCCTTCATCTCCTCTACACTGTTTAGCACCTTAAGATCTGAACTACCATTAATGTGGTGAACCTTAAATTTATGGTTACTCAGAGTATACGTACACTTATTTCCGGCTCGTGCGGCTATTAGCCCATTGGTGAAAGGAGAATCGGGATGGGTGGAAACATACCAATTGGCCACTTTACAATCGGCAAAATAAAACCGCCGGGGCAAAAAACTGTACATGTCTCCCCATCCTCTTTGAGTCCTGCATTGCATGAGATAGTGTTTGCTCTTTTTCTGTATCCGGTAGTATTTATGGGGTGTCGGGTGGGCTTTATCCATTTTAAAGGGTATAGGACCGGTAAGCGTTTCTTTGCCAAAGCCGACATCGACGAGAAACTTATCCTCTCCTATTAAAACTTGCAGGAGGATATGTGTTTTCGGAGGGATTTCCCCTTCTGAATGATGTTTTAACACCCTTGCCGGGAGCGGAATTACCTGGAAGCCCATAGCCTGCAAAGCATAACAGAATAATAAATTATGTTCGTAACAGTACCCTCCCCTTTGTTTCTGAACCATTTTATTCTGAAGTGAGGTTTGGTCTATCTTAACAGGTATTCCTAAAAACGGATTAAGATTCTCAAAAGGCAGCGTTTGAGTATGTAGAAAACTCAGTTTTTTTAGGGTACCAAAATCCACTTCGGCTACACCCTCATAACCGATCCGTTCAAAATAAGCCTCTAAATTAAACTCCATGTGAATAATTATGTGTATGATTATATATGTATTTCTATTTAAAATCCGCCCTGAATAAATGTTGCAATATCTACCAAAGCTTCTTTTGATTTATGGGAATTAATATCTGTTAAAAGCCATACATGCGTTTGGTTTTTATATACTTTGATTTTGGTGTTTTTTTGAATAGCGCTAATGTACTCATAAAAATTTTTTGCGTCGTCCAGTAGGATCTCATTGTTCCCCACCAAAATAAATGTAGGCGGAAAAATATCAAATTTCAACTCGCTTGGATCGAATTCTTCCTTTTTTCCAATATAAAAAGCAGCGTAATCCAGAAGGTCTTGTCTTTTTATAAGATCCAGATCCTGTCGCGTTTTATAGGATTCCGTATTGCATTTTAGATTAATCCAGGGTGAGATCAATAATACTGCTTTGGGCAGTTTTATATTTCTGGCCAGAATAGCATGAAGACTTGAAACCACTAAGCCACCCCCTGCACTGTCGCCCATAAAAATGAAATCGGATTCTGGATGTTGTACTAAAAGTTGTTGATAAACATTAACCCCTTCATTCCGGGCAATGGGGAAAGGATACTCCGGGGCAAGGGAATATTCCACGAAAGCTACTGTGGAGGCAGTCTTTTCCGCAATATAACTAACCATTCCTTTGTGGGATTCTATCCCTCCCAAAGCATAGTTTCCTCCGTGTAAATACACAATAATAGTATTTCCTCTTTTTTCCGGTACCATCCAATAGATTTTCACTCCGGCCATGTCGCTCTCTGTAATAGATACACTTTGACTTATGGGATAGATATTACCGAGCGTCTGAAAAAAATTCCGGTCGTTTTCCACTCTTTTTAAAATGGAACCTTTCCTATGTATGTTTGTGTTCATGGGCATAAAATTTAATAGGCTGAACTTTTTATTGTAGACCCTGATAAAAGATACGATTCATAAATGGCTGCCATTAGTTTAAAAATATTTTGAGTTGCGCATCTATAAATACATTGTCTTCTTTATTAATTCCTATTCCGGATTCATGTCCCCATTCAGAGGGGATAGGAATTACCTTTGCGTTTGGTATATACTGTGCTTCTTCCTTACTTTCTTCCGGAGGAAAAAATAAGTCTGTACTTCCGGGCATTAATAAAACTTCTGCTTTAATCGAGCGCAAGGCTTTTTTGATATTTTCGTTATAGCCGGGAAGTTCTCCCAAACCACCATTCCGCCCGGTTGTCAACATATGGACCAAATTGTTAGCGTCAAATTGTAAAAACACCTTTTCCCACCTCTGTTCCAAAAACTTTTCAATAGACGGAGTTTTCCGATTTTTTGCATAAAATTTCTTTTTGAAATATACATGGGAATATACCCACGGGCAATATATTTTAGCCATTAAACGCAGTCCTTCTTCCGGTTGCTTGGTGTAATGTCCTTCTTTCCAGTTTTCATCCATTTTTAGGGCAGATATGACGGTATCTGAAATTATTTTAAACCGATCTGAAGTTTGAGAAGCTCCTCCAAAAGCTACCATTTTTTCAATCCTATCCGAAAACAATACTGACCAGGAGTACACTTGTAGGGCGCCAAGAGACCACCCGATGGCAAGTTTTATTTTTCTTATTCCTAAATGCTCACGCAATAGGATATTTTGTGCAATAACATTGTCATATATACTGGTTTGGGGAAAATGGGCTCCCCCATATTCCCCTTTCGTATTACTTGGGGAGGAAGATAATCCATTGCCCAACATATTGGGAACAATGATAAAGTATTTTGAAGGGTCCAATGCCATCCCTCTTCCAATAAGCCACTCATTATCCGTATGCCTACCGGCAAAATAAGTCGGATAGAGAATAACATTATCTCTCGCGGCATTTAATGTTCCATACGTTTGATAGGCAATTTTTATATCGAGCGATGTCCCGTTTTCAAGTACAAATCCTTTCAATATAAATTCATGATGAATTGTTTCCATATTTTATTTTTTTTAATAAATAAAAGTCCATTTCGAAAAACTACGAGGTTTTGATCCCCCTTGCTCTGGACGAGATACACAGCTTTCACTCGGTACTAATCGCACGATAGATCTTTCCCTCAACCGAATGCAGCCGCCTTAGGTCAGCACTGAAGGATAAAACCGTATTTTGCAACTACTTATAATCCACTATAAAGCAAAAATGCCGACAAAAAATCTGATAAAATTGTAAAAAATAACCAGAAGACTATTTATCTCTACAAATTCTACGGCTATAAAGTCATGGAACGCAATGTTTGACCATTGACCTAAAGCTCTTCGGCTTTATACTTGGATAAAGCTGATTATTCAAATGCTCAAGATTCCCCGCGCCACTGTCCATAGCATACCGGATCTGATGAAAAACATATTCTACGGAAGAATCAGATGTCTCCTTGATTTGTTCTATTTTATTACTAAAATCTGTAAGCGTTCCAAGGCATCTTTCCCTTAATATCTGTCCAGTTACTTTTTCATAATCTCTTTTCATTTCTTTCATCGTTAGAATATCTCCGGCCACACGAAGATGTTCGGGAGGATCGGTATCCAAAGCAGCTTCTATTAAATAATCTACAGCATCCGAAAGTGTTGTGTATGCAGCCGCCCGATTACCCGTGCCCCAATATTCAAAGACTTTTTCTTGCCGCTTAAAAGGACTTAACACAGGAAATTTCAACATACTATGCATAAAAGTGCCATTCATCAGGTACGTTGCAGGCAGATAAGTCGTGGCAATTGCCTGTGCCGCTTTTCTTCTTATTTTAAAAATCGGGTTCTCCACAACATGGATGTCATTTGTCTTTACAGCAAATAATTCGCTTGAAAAGGTAGAAGGGAAAATCCGACGGGCGCCTGCATTTTTACCTGCTTCAGCAAGAGTGGCCTGGCCGTCTACAATAAGCTTTTCTCCTCCCTGCACGGTAGAAATGATAACATCGATAT
>JAJYRG010000140.1 GCA_021794195.1 Bacteroidota bacterium | reverse complement strand
ACGGTCAACCTCGAAACTGTATGTCCATTTACCCTTTGATCTGTCATAAAACAAAGGTAAGTATTTTTAGAAGCTAAAGCGAGATGCACTAAAGTGCATAGTTTTAACTATTTTTGAGACCAATAAACACCTCCACTCTCCACTATCAAAATCTCCTCATGCCGAAGGGCTAGATCGGGATTGGTGCTTCCGGTTTTATCTATACGACAGTTTTTGCCATATGCGGAAATCTTTTGACGATCTTTATGTGGATATTACAGTTCGTTTTGTGCCAGTACTTTAAATTTAGTTTCTATTGAGTTTATGTCCTTTAAAAAGCTTCAATTCGATCACTAATAATGACGGTTAAACGGATTTTTCCAAATCAGATCCATACCGATATAATGCGCCGTAATGACATCTTTTTTTCCAATAAGATTATTCATATAACCTAAATTAAAATCCCAGGGAATACTTGTAGGAGAAAGGGTATAATAGAGAGAAAACCTACTGTCTTTATATTCGAAGCGTGTCCATCTCTCTGGATCTGAACTCAATGAACTGGAAAAAAGTTGTTCGGAATAAAAGGACATTTTATGCATACCATCCTCTGACAAAGGGAATTTAAACTTCACACGAAACCGAGAGCGCAATCTCAATTTTTCGGGGTATGTCCCAAAATTTCCCGTAAAATAATTTTGAACTTCTTGCCTCAATGTAGGTGTTATTTCTACAAATGATGTTTTAAACACATAGGAAAGCCTCCCATACACCCGAAACTCTTGTTTCGTGGCCGGATCATCCCGACCATATGGAGCGGCCTTCGAATAGTTTTTCTGAGTCCTATAACTCAAAGCCAATGAATATTCCCAATTTTCGGTAAATTTATTTTTAAACTCTTGGTTGATTATAAAAATAGACGGCTTTTGGATTAAATTATAGTTATCCGGGTCACTCACTCTCCCAAACCCCAAATACGAAGTGGAAGACCATCCCTGCCCTTTCAACGTATCCAGATCCTGCTGAACTCCAAAAGCTAACCAGCTGGCCATATTTGTTTCCCCTAAACCCGGAGGGATAATCTGAGCTTCACTTTTATAAGAAACAATAAATAAGCAAAAAAACAGGATTAAATTACGTTTAAAATTCATTTAAAAGATAGGATAGTAAGGATCTTGAAAAAATTAATCTAGTATGTTTTCTATATTTATTTTTAAGCCGTTCTTTTCACCGTATCACTTTCTGTAAAAAAACACTTAAATATTATAAAAAGGAGGAAAGTTTATACCCCTCCTATTCTAATTTTTTATCAAAAATCAATATTGATATTTTTCAATTTTATCTATTTCATTCTCGCCTTTTGTAAAAACAACTGTAGGTTGATAGTGATCAGCCTCCTCTTCTGTCATATATAAAAACGCTAAGATGTGAATGGTATCGCCAACTTTGGCATGAAGTGCAGCCCCACCGTTCATGCAAACCTCTCCGCTACCCCTTTTGCCCGGGATGACATAAGTCATGATCCGGCTTCCCGTACTCGCATTGTTTAAGAAGACTTGTTCGTATTTTTTTATACCTGCAGCCTCTAATAAATCCACATCCACAGTAATGGATCCGTTATATGTGACATTGGCTTCTGTAACTTTAACCGTGTGAATTTTCGATTTTAAGATATTTAGTTTCATTTTGTGTTATTTTATTTTTTGTAAATACTATTTGAATGGTAATAAATTTTATTCGATTTCCTTTTTGCATCAACTCATGCGAATGGACACTAAAATTATACGTAAAAACATAAGCCTCATGGATAACAAAGAACCCTTCGCTTTTTGCCAAAACTTCATACATCTTCTCTCCTTTTTTATTGAACTTCGTAATGACGTAATGAGTACCTAAAGGCTTAATGTTCCACCATGCGCCCTCTCCTATCCCCCCTAACCACTGCGCACGGATCGGCAAACTGGTGACCCGCAAAGGTTGGTTAAATTCACCTGCCACATTATCTCGCGGCAGTAAAGTAGAGCGATTCCTTTTAAGGCTATCTCTTATCTGCTTCAACAGATAAACCAGTCCTTCTTTTGGCGACATTGTAATGCGTTGAATATTCCCGTTTTCATAAGTATAGACCACATGTTGTTTATCGGCATAGCCCACATTACTTATCGGACTAGGCTTTATGGAATTCGGCACAAGCAAAAATTTTCTTCTAGAATCTTTGTTCCGCATTCCTTTGGCCATTATCTGAGCGACAAAACGAGAGCAATTGTTACTTTTAGTTGCAAACGCACCATAAGGTATAATTCCTCTATCCACCACTTTATCCGCATAAGCCTTTGCTCTTTCAAAGGAAACAAAATAAGAAAGTCCACAATACAGTACCCCTTCCCCGTGCGTATGCTTTCGCATGGCATACACCTCATCTAGAATCTCTTTGAGATTGTGAAGTTGATTGTTTTTCCATACAGCTATAGTTCTTAACTCTAAATTGGGATCAAAGTTCACGGATCTGGCTCTTCCCATACCCCGAGGGCAAATATACCGGCCAAAGTCGTAGTAACAAACCTGTCCTGTTCTTTTCTGAATGAGAAGAACTGCGGCATGACCCACTTTAAAGTTTAAATTCTTCACTATTCCTACGTCTTTCAAAACCTTCATCCACTTCTCATCCCCTCTGGCAGTTTGTTCCGGCCAAGCAAGGGCAATGGCTAAATCCTGAAACTTTCCCATCATATCGCTCTTTTAATCCGGTGATTTATCAGCTGGCGTTCATAAGTATTCAGCTTACGGAAGTATCTACTGCCATGGTCTGGGAAAAGAAGGACTACTACGTCTGTTGGTTTTAAAGAGTCCGATAAATTTTCGATAGACGCTTGGAGAACTGCACCACTGGAAACCCCGCATAAAAAACCTGTTTTTTCTTTATAGTCCAATAGGCGTTGAAAAGTATTCTCCTTACTCACTTGAAAAATATAATCAATGAATTCCGGATGAAAATTACCTGGAATAAAATTCCTCCCTATACCGTCAATCTTTTCAAAAGTACCAGAAGAGCTCGGCATAATTCTGTTTTTCAAATATTCATTTAGGACCGATCCTAAAGGCTCTACTCCATAAATTTGAATGTCAGGATTTTGTTCTTTTAAATATTTTGCTGTCCCTGAAATCGTACCTCCCGTACCTACGCCAGCTATGAAATGAGTTATTCTGCCCTCGGTTTGTTTCCATATTTCAGGACCTGTTGTTTCGAAGTGTGCCTTAAAATTCGCAACATTATTATACTGGTTCAAAAAGACAGCATTTTTATTTTTTTTGGCGTACCTCAAGGCGCAGGATTGAGTAGAAACAGGATCTGTTAATCCATTGGAATTTTCACATTTTTCAACAGAAGCATCAAGATTTAAAAGAACACCTACTTTTTCCTCTGAACAGGATTTATTCACATAAATCCTACATTTTAATTCTAAAAGCTTCGCCAAACTGGCCAAACCTATTCCGGTATTTCCACTGCTTGCTTCTACTATCGTATCTCCTTCTTTCAGCCCTTTGTTTTTGACAGCGTCTTTAACCATGTAAAAAGCAATACGATCCTTACTGGACATGCCTAAAGAACTATTAAACTCCTCTTTAACCAGGACGGAACAACCCAATAATCCGGATAAGAATAAATCTTTACGTAAAGGGGTATTCCCTATACAAAAAGATGATAAACAATTAAAATTCATATTTTAAATTCTAATGAACACTCAAAGATGAACAGGAAATTTGGAAAGAATTGGGAATCAAAAAGAGATAACAAAT
>JAJYRG010000139.1 GCA_021794195.1 Bacteroidota bacterium | reverse complement strand
AGCAGCGAATATACTGTGTGAAAGCTCCTAAAAAAATATTTAAATCCCGTTTTGGAGATAATTATGAAAAAAGCAGTTTATATTTTAACAACTATAGTATTTAGTTTTATAATTAGTCTGAAAGGACAGGCGCAAGGTTACCGACTCGAAGGACAGATTTATGACGTCCAC
This sequence comes from Bacteroidota bacterium, assembly GCA_021794195.1. Taxonomy (GTDB): domain Bacteria; phylum Bacteroidota; class Bacteroidia; order Sphingobacteriales; family Sphingobacteriaceae; genus Sphingobacterium. The sequence goes on along the minus strand of JAJYRG010000139.1, from coordinate 3,641 downwards.
ACACAAGAACCTTTAGCAGGTATTCATGTGCATACAAGTGATTCTTCTGCAAACACTGTCTCCAGCAATAATGGTTCTTTTAGCTTATCCGTAAAAAGTGAAGAAGGAGTCATCACTTTTTCTGCTATAGGTTATAAAAGCCAAACAAGCACATTTGACAGCCATCAAAAAAAATTCCGTATTTTTATGGAACCCATCCATATTTCCTTAAATGAAGTAGTCGTCAAATCATTTAACAGCCATAAGAAAAACAAATATACCCCTGGAGCTATTTCTACTATTAGCCAAGCCCGTATAAGGCAAGGAAACGAAGTCTCGCTCCAATCAGCATTTAACAGTGTGCCTGGCGTCAAAATGGATCAGAGCACCCTTTCGGAAGCCCGGGTTTCCATCCGGGGAAGTGGAGTACGCTCACCTTGGGGCATCCGAAATATTAAAATATACGTCAATGATATTCCAGTAACAGAAACAGATGGAACTACTCGTTTAGAAGCTATTGATGTCAATGACCTCAGTGGAGTGGAAATTATAAAAGGCCCCGCCTCCAGTATTTATGGTGCAGGGACTACTGGAGGTATCATTAATTTTCAATTGCAACGTGCACCCTACGGAGAGCAAAGCATAGAAGCTTCAGGGCTTGCAGGTGCATTTGGTTTAAAGCGCTTTGCTACTACGTACCGCAGTGGCTCCGAAAAAATGAATAGCTATGTTTCCTATGGCCAGCAGGATTTCGACGGACATCAACAGCACAGTAATGATTTCAGACGCTTCTTAGCCGGAAACTTCTTGTTTTATCCTTCCGACAACCGAAGTATTACATTACTCATCAACAGAACGACACAGCACTCTCAAATTCCGGGAGCCTTAACCCAAGAACAGATTGAAGAAAATAGAAATCAGGCAAATGCGGGGAATGTAAATAAAAAAGCAGGAAGATATCAAAACTGGACGAGAATCGGCTTAGGCCAGCAATACACGATCCGAAACAATCTTAAAAACTCTACCAGTCTTTTTACTTATTTTTATGATATTGATCACCCTCTCGCCTTTGCCTATATTCGAAATTTTTACCAAAGTTATGGAGGGCGTACTTATTTCACTTATAGCCCGGACTTCCAAAACTTCTCAACAAGCTTTACATTAGGTGCAGAGTTTAATCAGGCAAATACAAAAGGCACACAATACGAAAACGATGAAGGTAAAGAAGGAGACATTCGCAGTAATGTAGACTATAAAAATACTCTATACACTCTTTTTTACCAATCAGAAACTCGACTCGCACCCAAAACCACACTTACTTTAGGTTTAAGTTATAACGGTCTTAAGTATGATGTTTCAGATTATTTGCAATCTGCACAAAGTGGAGTCAAACATTTTAAGGGTGAATTTTCTCCCCGTATCGCTTTGAGTTATGATTTCGGCGAATTTCTCACCTTACACAGTAGTATAAGTACAGGTTTCGCACCTCCTACCGGCAGCGAAATCCAAAATGCCGATGGCTCTATCAACCGAAATATTGGAGCCGAAAAAGCTGTGAACTATGAAATTAATGCTAAAGGAAATATACTGGATTCTCGTCTTGCATATAATTTATCTTTATATAAAATGGATATGAAAGGCGAACTGATAGCTCAAACAGTCGCTCAAAATATCACGATCTATAATAACTCGGGGAAAACCTCTCACAATGGCGCCGAGTTATCCTTAGCTTATCAAGTTCTGAATAAGAACGAAAAAAAATGGGTAACTTCATTACATCCCTATGCTTCTGTCACTTACTCAAATTTTCATTTTGAAGATTACAAAATAAAGGACGAAAATAACGAAGTGGAATCCATATTCGATGGCAATGAACTTACGGGGATTGCTCCTTGGAATGTGTATGTGGGGTTAGATATGGAAACCAGAACCGGTTTTTATCTCAATACCCATTACTATTTTAATGACCGCTTTCCCTTGAATGATGAAAATACAGCTTATAACCCTTCTTATCAGTTTATCAATACTAAAATAGGCTATAAAACAAATTTAATGAAACATTTAGAAACAGACATTTATACAGGGTTCGATAATATTACAGATGAAAAGTACAGTTCTATGACTTCATTAAATGCTGTGTCCTACGGAGGAGGCTCTCCGGCTTATTTTACACCTTCTCCGGGCAGAAATGCTTATTTAGGCTTAAGAATTAAATACATTTTCTAAAAACACATCCTTTAAGATCATGAAAAATATTTTCGTATTTATAAGTATAATATTAATAACACTACAATCCTGCAATACTTCCGAAAAAAAAGAAAATGACAACGCTACCTTGCTTTCGGATCCGCAATATGCCGCTTCTTCGGCATTTCTTACAAGTGATGAAAATAATATCCCGATGATCAGTTGGATAGAAATGGACAGTAGCGATAACAAAAACTTTTATTTTGCAAAATGGGATAAAGATGCACAGAATTTTTCATCTCGAAAAACTATTCCTATAGAGCAAAATGCCAGTATCCATGCGGAAGGTATGCCTAAATTTGCCGTTAAAGGCGACGGAACTATAGTTGCTATTTATGAAACCTCTATCCCTTCCGAAACAAACCGGTTTGGCCTGAGCGACATCAAGTTTGTTTCTTCGACTGATGAAGGAAATACCTGGACGAAGCCGCAGTCTATTCAGTCCGACGGTTTACAAATAGGCTCCCGTTCTTTTAGCGGGATTCTAAGATTAGATGATGGAGAGGTAGGCGTTTCGTGGCTGGGTACTAATCCTGATAAAAAAATTGGAGGAAGGCCAGTAAAATTTGCAAAAACAAATAGTGAAAACAGTTTTGAAAAAGAAATTCTCATTGATAGTACTGCCTGCGAATGTTGTCGCACTGCATTAAGCAGCAATGGTCAGGGAGAGGTCAATCTCGTTTATCGAGATCTTCTTCCCGGTTCTGTTCGTGATATTTCCATTAGTCATTCAAAAAACAACGGGAAGGATTTTGCTGAGTCTGTAGCTTTTAGCCGAGATGGCTGGGTAATAGACGGATGTCCACATAATGGACCTGCTGTTGTCAGTCATCAGGAAAAAACCTTTGTAACGTGGTTTACTGCCGCAGATGAAAAAGGAGTTTTTTATGCCGAATTAGATAACAACAATCAAATCACTTCAAAAATTCAACTCAGTCAACATGGAAATTTCGCACAACTTGCTCTTATGCCAGATGAAAGCAAAGTAATAGTATATGATGAAGACTATGAAGATGAGGGTACAAAATACAATAAAATTATAGTAAATAAGGTTAGGCAAAATGAAGTTTTTGAAAAAGAAATCAGTACGCCCCATACATATGGAACCCATCCGGCTATCCAAGTAGCGACAGAGCACGATGTTATTGTTGCCTGGGAAGATAAAAACAAAATATACTGTCGTCTTGTAAAGACAAACTCTATTCAGAACCTTAAAAAGAAACCAAACGATGAGATACATTCAAATAGTACAACAGCCCAACTATTCGAAAAAAACACATCGCATTAATAAAGTGATTTTCTGATTTGAGGGATTTAAATCCCTCAAATTGAGACACTTCAATAGCGATTGGCTACTTTTTATACATTCACAAAATTCCAAGCAGAGTAGTTTAATTCATGAAAACCAATCTTAA
>JAJYRG010000138.1 GCA_021794195.1 Bacteroidota bacterium | reverse complement strand
ACCCTTTCGGTCAGGAAAGGTCTGTGCTTTTAAGCTTTCTCTTGCAGAAACTCTCACAAGCTAAAAGAGTCCTCTCTCCCCTCCTTTTACAACAGAAAACAAGACGATTTTTTAGCTTGTATAAATTTTATACGTATATTCGGATGAAACATATAAATCATTTGATTAAGATGGATGGATCTGTTGTTCCCTTTCCGTATTTCCAGATCTTTTTATGTTACATAAAAAACATACATGAAAAACAAAAAAGAAAACGCATACAAACAGGTATTGACACAGCTGATTGCTGATGTATTTTACGAAAATGACAACCCACCCTTAAACTATAAGCAAGTTTCAGCAAGATTAAATATTATCGATCAGGAATCAAAATCAGTGGTCGCTGAAATTCTAGCAGAAGGAGTTGAAGCACAAAAATTCAAAGAGGTACAGCGCGGTAAATATCAACTCCGCCAACGCCATGTATATATAACCGGAAAAGTAGATATGACGGCAGATGGATCTGCCTACATCGTCCCGGAAGACACTTCAGAAAATGATATATATATTGCTCCCCGCAAACTCCGACAGGCTTTGCATGGGGATAGAGTGAAAGTCCATGTCTATGAAAGAAAAAAAGGACAAAAATTAGAAGGAGAAGTAGTCGAAATTTTGACACGTGCCAAAACACAGTTTAGCGGCACCATCAATCTATCCCGAAACTTCGCTTTCTTTTTAGCGGATGATCGCAAAATGCCCCATGATATCTTTATTCCTTTGGATAATCTAAACCAGGCGAAGGATGGCGATAAAGCGGTAGTCGAAATTACCGATTGGCCTAAAAATGCCAAAAATCCTGTCGGGAAAGTCACCCATGTACTTGGGAAAAAAGGCGAAAACGACACAGAAATGAATGCTATCCTTTCCGATTTTGGTTTTCCTCTCGCCTTTTCTAAAGAGGTAGAAAAAGAAGCTGAGAAACTGGATGGAAGGATCACAAAAAAAGAAATTTCAAAAAGGAAAGACTTCAGAGCAACGCCCACATTTACTATAGACCCAGCGGATGCTAAAGATTTCGATGACGCTTTATCCTTCAAAGAGCTCGAAGACGGAACATTTGAAATCGGTATTCATATCGCGGATGTAACACATTATGTACAACCCGACTCTCTCATCGATAAAGAAGCTTTTGAACGAGGCAACTCCGTTTACTTAGTCGATAGAACGATTTCTATGCTGCCGGAACGGCTGTCGAATGATCTATGCTCTCTTGTGCCCCATAAAGACAGGTTGTGCTTTTCCGTTGTTTTAACATTAAATAATAAAGCTAAAGTACTTGAAGAATGGTTTGGGCATAGCATTATCCATTCGGATCAAAGATTTAGTTATGAGGAGGCGCAAGAAGTAATAGAAACCCAAAAAGGACCGTTCTCTAAAGAAATAGGGAAGCTCAACGAGTTAGCGGGTATATTACGTGAGCAGAAATTTAAAAATGGCGCTATGAATTTCGATTCGGAAGAAGTGCAGTTTAAATTAGACAAAAAAGGCAAACCTATCGGCGTTTACACCCGTGAAAGAAAAGAAGCACATAAAATGATTGAGGATTTTATGCTTTTAGCTAACCGTAAAGTGGCTGAATTTGTGGGTAAAAAAGGCCGGGGAAAGAGAAAATTAGGTTTTATTTACCGTTTTCACGATGTGCCGGAAATGGATGATTTAAACAATTTCGCCAAATTCGCATCCAAATTTGGCCATAAAGTGAATGTGCGATCGGGAAAAGCTGCTTCGAAATCATTGAATGAACTCATGGAAAAAATTGAAGGACATAAAGAGCAGAACATTCTCTCCTCTCTGGCTATCCGAGCCATGTCGAAAGCTATATACACCACAAAACAACATTCACACTATGGGCTCGCTTTCGATTATTACACACACTTCACTTCCCCTATCCGCCGTTATTCCGATATGATGGTACACCGTCTGCTTTCGCATTATCTGAAAGGTGGAAAAAATGTCAATATCGAACACTACGAAAAATTAAGCGAACATGTGTCCCAAATGGAAAGAAAAGCCATCGAAGCCGAGCGTGCTTCGGTAAAATACAAGCAGGCAGAATACCTTGAAAATCAAATCGGTGAAAAATTTAAAGGCATCATCTCCGGGGTGACAGAATGGGGCATGTATGTGGAATTAGAAGAGAATAAATGCGAAGGAATGGTAAGACTGAGAGATATAACCGATGATTTTTATTCTTTGGATGAAAAAAATTACCTTATCATCGGCCAAAGAAAGAAAAAGAAATACCAATTGGGAGATGAAGTAAGTATTCTTGTCAAGAAAGTAGATCTAAATAAAAGACAAATCGATTTTAAATTACTTTCTTGATGAATGAATAAAAAGGAGGTAAATACTGCTGATTTCAAGGTTGGGTAGTTGTTGGCAGTATCCCTTACTGCCATAAACCACTATTGAGTGCCTCTGATTTATGAATAATATTCAGACGCTTTCTGGAGGGTAATCTTTGCAGCTTACAGGTAAAATATATTCAGGAGCAATGGGGGTACCAAAATAACAAGATGTTCGAATCGCCCCATCTAATAAAAGACAGGTTTTTCGTTACGGCAAGGGCAATTAAAATATTATCCCACGCTGCGATTTCTTTACGGTTATTTTTGTAAATTGCTTGCGTAATATATAATTGATTATTGCTATGACTTCAAACTATTCAATTCAGGTTGAATCTACTTCGCAATCAAGATTGTCGGAAATTGATTTTAGCACTTTAAAATTCGGCAGTATTTTTTCTGACCATATGTTATGGGCAGAATATAAGGATAGTGCCTGGCAAGAAGTTAAGATAGTGCCTTATGGCCCCTTTTCTATAAGCCCAGCTGCTTCCGCGCTACATTATGGGCAAGCTATTTTTGAAGGCATAAAGGCGTATAAGTTTGAAGATGGAAGCATCAGCATTTTTCGTCCTGATGAAAATTGGAAGCGATTTAACACCTCTGCTAAACGTCTGCAAATGCCGGAAGTACCGGAGGAAATATTTTTAGGGGGAATGCACAAACTATTAGAGGTAGATCAAAAATGGATCCCTCAGAAGGAAGGTTCATCTTTATATATCCGTCCTTTTATGTTCGCTACGGAGGATCATTTAGGTGTTCACCCTTCTATCTCTTACAAATTTCTCATCATCACTTGTCCTGTGGGTGCTTATTACAGCCAACCTTTGAAGCTTAAGGTGGAAACTCATTTTACAAGAGCAGCAGAGGGTGGGGTGGGCTTTTCGAAAAACGCAGGAAATTATGCTCTTTCTTTATACCCTACACAGAAAGCACTTGACGAAGGTTTTGATCAGGTCATGTGGACAGATGCCAAAGAACACAAATATATAGAAGAAGCAGGAACGGCTAACCTTATTTTTCGTATCGGAGACACGATAATCACCCCTCATGGAGAGACTATATTACATGGTATTACCCGAAAAACCATTATAGAACTCGCCGATAAATGGGGATATAAAACAGAGCAGCGGAAAGTATCCATACAAGAATTGATAGACGGCATAAAATCAGGAACTGTAAGTGACGCATTCGCGGCAGGAACCGCAGCTACAGTTACCCCGATTTCAACGATAGGCTGGGAAGGTAAACTGTACGAGCTTCCTCCGGTAGAAGGAAGAGAATTTTCAGAAAGAGTATTGAAATACCTTAACGAACTGAGATACGGAAAAATAGAGGATGAATTTGGGTGGAATCATATAGTAAAGTGATTTTATTTTTATATGATATAAAGTAGATAAATACTTTTGACCGCAAAAGTATACGCAAAACCCGTGCTTAAAATCTTTGCCT
>JAJYRG010000055.1 GCA_021794195.1 Bacteroidota bacterium | reverse complement strand
ATTCCGAATGGCGTCAATGAGCTGATCCTTTTTCATATCATGCCTGTTTTTGATTCCGATTTTTTTTGCTTCTTCTAAAAGTTCTTTTTTTGTTCTTTCTTCCAGACCAGAAGCTTTTCCTCCTTTTTTACCGGATTGAGGCGTATTCGCAATTCGGGCTGCTTTTTCTTTGCTGGCTCCTTGTTTGCGTAATGCTTCATATTTCGCATCGTTTTTTATTTGTTTACCGTGATTCTTTGTCATAATTATCTCCTGTTCATTAAACTTTAATTAAGAATTGTCCAAACATTACGCCAAAGAGAAAAGATTTTATACCCGTTTTAATTGAGGTAAAAACAATAAAATATGAAAATACGTGTTTTAATTTCTTTCAAAACTTTCTACTCTTTTAGGAGGTTGTAAAAGTGATTAGAAAAGGATTTTATCACTTTTTAAAAAATGGATACTATGAATGATAAAAAGAAAAATGGCAATGAAATGCCGAACAAACATTTGCATGAATTATTAGTGGATGAGCTCCGTCATATGTTGAGTGCAGAAAAGCAGTTGAAAAAAGGATTGGAAAAAATGGCCAAAGCTGCGAGGAATGAAAAGCTAAAAGAAGCTTTTCAAGAGCACAAGCAACAAACGGAAGGTCATATAGAAAAAATAAAAGAAGTGTTTCAAGAATTGGGCATGTCATCGAGAGCACGTAAATGTGTGGCCATTGAAGGACTTATAAAAGAAGCGGAAGAAATAGCAGATGATTTTGAAGGGAGTGAAGCGCTGGATGCAGCTCTTATCGCAGCCGCTCAAAGAATTGAACATTATGAGATAGCTTCTTATGGCTGTATGGTAACGTATGCAGACCTCATGGAACATGAGCAAACAAAAAAACTTCTGGGTGAGATATTAAATGAAGAGAAAGAAACGGACGAGAAGCTCACTCAAATAGCTATGGGAAGTGCCAATAAAGGAGAGGAAAGTTGATTTTTAAGCGTTTTCCAAAAGAAGCTGTTCCTATGAATTTATATGGATAGATTTTCTTTAAAATATTTGCCATGAATGTAGTCTCCCCCTTTACTACTGGCAAATATTTTTTGAAGTAAATAGTAAGAGGTGATGATATTGCCTCCGATCTTTTCTACAATAGAAACCATTAAGATATACATTCTGATGTATGGCGAAAAGAACATCTAACCGAAAAAAGCGGGGCATATACCGTTCAAATGAAATACCATTCGACGATTTGTTTCTCTTTTCCGGAAATCCGGATTTCTCTTTGACTATATTTTCTCCTATTCAGAACTTAATATAATTTCCCTGCAATACGCAAAATAACCTGCTGTTTAATCAATTGACTCCGCTATCGGGTTCCCCCTTTAGACCTCCTAATTACATCTACCAACGGCTAAATAGAATAGTGCGCTTGTAGAACCTGGCTTTAGAAATACTCTGTAGCTATACTCTCTTGCTTAGGATGCATACAATACAAAAGTATATATGCTTTATCACTTAGTCAATTGACTCCGTCATTCTATGGGTATGCTTCGTCTTTTCAGTATTAGTATTGAAAAGTAGAGTCTTGGCACTATAAGCCCAAATTACTGGATGGGAATTCCAATTACTTCCCGTGTTGTAAGGAATCCTTTTTAAAATCCTTAGTCAATTGACTCCGTCACGGGTTATAGGGGTTAGGTTAAGGAGGGGGCACAAAATCCAATGTAATCAAGGAACTAAAAGCGAATTATCTAGCGAAAGCTGAAAGCACTTCAGATATAGGAGGCATAGAGCTTGAATGAAATAATTCTAAAAAAAAACATAAGATTGTGTCAAAGCGGGCTAATGGAAAGAGCAATCTCCGGTAAAATAAGAAATAAAAATCAACACAGAAATAGGGGGTATTAGAAGGGTTGGATTGCCCATTTCAGTAGAATTTATTTCTTTTGTCACCAACTACATGCAAATAAGGAAGATCATTCATAGAGACTGTCAAAAAAAGTAGGATTATCCAGTTTCATCGCAATTCTATAAGCAGCATTCATTAACCCCACGTGGCTATATGCTTGTGGAAAATTTCCCCATTGGCTTCCGTCACTTTCATCGACATCTTCGCTAAACAACATGAGGTGATTGGCATATTTTAAAAGCTTTTTGAATACTTTTTGAGCTTCATCCAGTCGATCTACACAAGCCAAAGCTTCTACATACCAAAACGCACAAACTAAGAATGATGATTTGGGCTTACCAAAATCATCCCGATGTAAATAGCGGTAAAAAAGCCCGTCTTTCCCTTTCAATACACTTTCCAAGGCTTCGAGATGCTGGCTTGCTTTTTTGGAATTCGGGTCAAGGTATTTCATCATAATCAATTGAAGAGTAGAAGCATCTAAATCCTGGCTATGGGTCGCGTGGTGATAAACACCCCTTGTTTTATCATAGCAGCTTTCAATATGTTCTATGGCTCGATCCCGTATGTCTTCTGCTTGTTTTTCCAGGGTTTTCATTTTATATTGTTTTGAAATTTTAAGCGCTGCGCTGGCTCCCGCCCATTGAAATAAGTTAGAATAACAATGTCTGTATTCGAAGTGGCGAAACTCCCATATTCCCGCATCTTTCTCATCAATAGTAGATTTGATTTTATTTAAAATAAAATGCGTCCACCGGCGGGCATATTTTGTGTTTTGGTGCCGGAATCTGTAATCTGTGAATAAAGGCAGCAAAGCAATCATGGCTTGTCCATAGACGTCATTTTGAATATGTTCGAAAGCTTGATTACCTTTACGTATAGGCTGATTTCCTTGGTACCCATGTAGGTAATCCAAAGTTTTCTCCTCCAGGTTTGACTGCCCCATGATGCCGTATAAGGGCTGTAATCTTCCCCGGTTAGCTTGTGCGATATTTGCGATATAGATAGCAAATTTTTCCATTTCTTCGAAATGTCCTATATGATTTAAAGCAGTAAGCACATAATAACTATCCCGGACCCAACAGTATCGGTAATCCCAATTTCTTCCTGATCCGGGGTATTCGGGCAAACTGGTCGTACTGGCTGCAATAATGGCTCCTGTATCTTCATATTGATGAAGCTTAAGGACTAAAGCCGATCGGATCACTTCTTTTTGGTAAAACGCCGGAATAGAAGCGTTTTTTACCCATTTACGCCAATAGGAACGGGTTCTGTTCAAAAAATCTTCCGCCGTCCTTTCTATAGGGGCTTCAAAAGCGTTGCCGAAAGTGAGGATCAGATAAATAGGTCGGCTTAATAAAAATGAAAAACCGTCTGAAAAATGACTTATGGGCATATTGGTGGCCAGCTGTATGCGGATATTTCCACTTTGGAACCGAATATGGTTGCTTCCCCGGTTTCTTGTAAACTCCCGTTGGCCATAATCATAGACAGGGTTACAAGTTACTTTAATTTCAGGCTGATTGTGGATAGGCTCTACTTTTCGGATCAAGGTTAAAGGTTTGTAATACCGCTCATGCTGCTCAAAGCGCGGGGCAAAATCCGTTATCAAATAGCTACCGTCCGAAGTGTCTATGGCCGTACAAAGAATATTTGTGTTTTCTTTATAATATTGAGAGGATTTATGTATCCCATGGGTGGGTAAGATGCTAAACTCACCCCCTTTGTCTTTGTCCAACAGGCTTCCAAAAACAAAAGAATCTTCAAAAGACGGCCAGCAAAGCCAATTAATATTACTGTTCTTCTCTACATGTGCTATATATGCACAATTGCCAATGATACCACTGTCGTATGTGTGTCTCTTCATAACTTTATATGGATTTTTGATTTAATTTTGGGCGAAATACTTCAAAAGCTCTACGGCATCTTCTTGAGACTCTACATAATAACGCGCTGCAGAATGTTCGCTTCCTACTTTTATCGTCACCGCTGTAGCCGGTAATGCATAAAACATGTCTTCGTCTGTCACATCATCTCCTATAGCGAGAATGAAGTCCGGGTCACAGGCTTTGACAATTTTCGACGTTGCGCTCCCTTTATTTAACCCACTGTTTTTTACTTCGACTACTTTATTGCCTTCCAATAATTCTAAATCATATTGCATCAATAAATATCGCAGCCTTTCGATGAGTTCTTTAACACGCATTTGAGCGTGTCCTTTTTCAGCACGGCGATAATGCCAGGCCAAAGAAAAACTTTTTTCTTCTATGTGAGCTCCCGGCGTTAAGTTGGTAAAGCGATGCATGATCCGTTTCACCGGAATTTTCCAACGTGTATTAAGATTTGATTTACTCTGCCATTTTTTATCTGGAAAAGTAGTCCAAGAGCCGTGTTCTGCTACAAGATAATCAACTTTGTCAGAAAACCAAGAATCAAGTTCATGATAAGATCGCCCGCTCACAATGATGAGTTGATTTCCTTCTTTCTGCTTTAGTCCTCCTAAGAGGGCAAAAGTTTCTGAAGTAGGCAAGGCTTTATCCGTATCCTTTTGAAACCCTACTAATGTGCCATCATAGTCTAAGAATAACAAACGGTTTTTTGCTTGGGAGTATTTCTTAAATAGCTCTGCCTGTACTTTAGGAGTTATCTTTTTGGTAATGTGTTTTTTTTGTGCGGCTTTTATTTCCCGAAAGCGGATAAAGAAAATCTTTATCCAATGATGGATATTAAACTTTTGCACTATTTTCGCATTGTTTTCCATCCTTTTACGTCGTTCGCTGGTCGGCATATGGATAGCCAAATGCAAGGCTTGCATGATGTCGTCTTCTGAATTAGGATTTATTAATAAGCTGTCTGTAAGCTCTTTAGAGGCCCCGGCTAATTCACTCAAAATCAATACACCTTCTTTTTGATGCGCTTTTGTAGCTATATACTCCTTGCTTACCAGGTTCATCCCATCACGTAGGGAAGAAACTATACAAATATCAGATGCAAGGTAAAGGGCGCCCAGATCTTGTATAGGGATCGAAGTATAAAAATAAGCAATAGGTCTCCATTCGTTATCGCCATATACAGAATTGATATGCCCAACTAACCGATCAATTTCATCGAGTAGGTGCTTGTATTGTTCGACTGTATCCCGGGAGGGGACGACCAACATATACAAAACTACTTTTTTGTGGAGAGCAGGGTAAGTTTTCAATAGCTTTTCATAACCGTGCAGACGCATCAAGATCCCTTTGCTATAATCTAACCTATCTACAGATACAATCAATTTCCGATCACGGAAACTCTTTTTGATCTGCTTTGCTTTTTTTTGAACTTCTTTTTTTTGCGCCAGTTCATTAAACTTATCAAAGTCAATACCCATGGGAAAAACTTCTATGAATATATCCCGATCGCGCATGTGCAATCGATGATTCTCATAGCTCAACTCCAGCAGATTAACGCAGGCATTGCGAAAGTGCTTTGCATCTGTGAAAGTATGGAAAGCAATTAAATCTGCCCCCAAAAGTCCTTCTAAGAGCTCATCGCGCCAAGGGATGCATCGGAATACTTCATCAGGCGGGAAAGGAATATGTTGAAAGTAGCTGATAGAGAGCTCCCGGTTATATTCGCGTATTAGATTTGGCAAAAGCATTAACTGATAATCGTGTACCCATATTTCATCTTTTGAATTTATTTCGAGTGCTGATATCCTACTTAAGAAAAGCTCATTTACTTCTTTATAAGTGAACCAATAAGATTCGTTATAAATGGCGTAAGAAAGTCTATAATGAAAAATAGGCCAGAGTATTTCATTCGAAAAACCTTCATAATACCCTTTCAGCTGCTCCTGGGTTAAAAAGACAGGGATTAAACTCATTTCTGAAAGTTTTTCTATGATGAGTTTTTTTTCTTTTTCATTCTCAGGGATATAGCCCGGCCAGCCTATCCATATATTTCCTTTTTTCTTATAAATAGAGCCTAACCCGGTTGCTAAGCCCCCTTCGCTTGGTAAAAATTGTAATTCTCCATTAATTTTTTCGATGCGAACCGGCAGACGGTTCGAAATAATAATTGTTCTTTTTCTTGACATATTTTATAGCCTGAACCCTAACAAAAGAGTTCTTCTTGTTTTTATGCCTATAACAGGAAAGAAGATAAATAGTTTTTATTTACTTGTGTTTACAGAGTGCATGCGCTTTCCATAACCGCAATAGCTTGATACTTAAGGATAAGAGGATGCTTTAAAAAACTGTTTTTAATGGGGCAACTTTTTACATTTAAAATGACATAAAAAATACAGGGAAAAAGGAGGTTTGGACGAGTTTTTGCGAGTATAAAAGACTGTAATTATAAACAGAGGGATACTCATTAAAAAAGAATGCATAAAAAATAAAGCAATTATGTTTTAAATTTACCTATGATAAAAATAATTTTAGCTGAAGATCACCACTTGGTCAGAAATGGCATCAAATTATTATTAAATGAACAAGAGAACATTGAAGTGATTGCTGAAATGGGAAATGGTCATGACGCACTTAATTTCATGAGAAACGAGAGCATCCCGGATATTCTCATCACCGATTTAAATATGCCGGATATGGATGGGTGGAGGTTAGCAGAGAATATCAGAAAGGAATTCCCTTCGGTCGGAGTGATAGCGCTGTCTATGCTGGATAGATGTGAAGATATAAGAGCTACCTTCGATTGTGGCGTAAAAGCCTATCTCCTAAAAAACGTCAATTATGATGAATTTTTATTTGCAATTAATTATGTGAATAGCGGAGGGCGCTATATTTGTGAAGAACTATCTATGATGTTCTTAGAGAAAACACGAAAACAAACGGATTTTGAATCTTCTTCCAAAAAAATTATGAGGGAAAAAGATATTAGCGAACGGGAATTAGAAGTTTTACAGTTGATAGGTGAAGGATATACAAATACAGAGATAGCCAACCGTATATTTTTAAGTAAACGGACTATTGAAGGGCATAGGCAAAATTTAATCCATAAAACAGATACCAAAAATACGGCTTCTTTAGTGAGGTTTGCAGTTTTAAACGGATTGATAAATTAATGCTGGTATAGGCTATAAAGTGCTTCTTCAGTAGAATAGGAAGTACTCTCTGCAGAGATGGTAAATTAGCTTTCAAAATTCATTACGGCAGAGATATAAGGATAAATAGAAAAGCCCAATGAAAAAGAGTATTGATCTTCATTGGGCTTTTCTATGCGCGTAATTGAAATAATTTTTTTATTTCAATTATATGATTAACCCTCAGGTTGGAAGGGAAGCGGTTTATACTCCGTCATTTTTTCTTAAAAACTCAACAATAGCACGCGCTTCGTCGTCTTCTAAACCTTGATCCGGCATACGGACCATACAGATTTCTAATTGATCTTGCAGCTCAGGATCTAAGTCGATCATTTCATCAGTGTTGGTCAAGAAGTTCATCATCCATACAGGAGATCTTCTTTCTGTAACTCCTTTAAACCCTGGGCCTACTAACATTTCATCACTTAATTTGTGGCAGGAAGAGCATTTGGCATCAAAAATGACTTCTCCTTTAGCCACTTTCTCTTCGTCAAGTTCGTCACTTATTTCTACCTCTTCAAATTTCCCTTCCCCACGATGAGGATCATATTCTTTTATCAAATCTTCGGTATTTTCTTCCGCAATGTTTTCGGTCTCAGCGGTCTCTGAATCCGAAGACTCATTCGAACTGTTATTACAACTTACTACTACGGCAACTGCAAAAGCTAAAACAAATAATTTTCTCATAATAATTTTATGTTTGTAATGCAATATAGCTAAATATTTCTTTATTGTGACAATTCTTTTCAAATTATTTGATAGGAGAATAAACTTTCTAAGAGTATGAAAGGAAGCAAAGGTGTAAGATAAGACAAAAGTAACGGAGTATTAAGTCCTTTTGATCAAAAATAAAAAAATGTCGCGCTCCCTTTATAATAGGCACTTCTTATATTCTGCTAAATCTTTAGGAAAGCGCCCTATAAATAATCCTTTATAGCGATCTGATGTGAGGTTTTAAAGCCAGACTTCGGTTAAAAGTCTTTCGTTTATTGTCGCTTTTGATAATTTATTCTAATTTTAAAGGAATATAATTCTTCCCGGCTTAACTAATTTTGAATAAAATGAAATATAAACACTGGATATATCTTGCTTTTTTTAATCTTTTAATTGTTGCTCTGTTGGGCTTGACGCTGAGGTATAAAATGACTTATCCCTTACCTATTGTCAATCAAAAATTTCTGCAGCATGGGCATTCACACTTTGCTTTGACGGGTTGGGTGACTCAGATCCTAATGGTTTATGTTTCTTACCATGTTGCCTCCTTCATTCATCACAACCATTTTAAGAAATACCAATGGCTTCTTTGGGGAAATGCGGTTTCGGCTTATGGGATGTTGTTTTCTTTTCCCATACAAGGGTATGCCGCTGTCTCTATTATTTCCTCTACTGCCGCTGTTTTAATATCCTTTGTTTTCGCTTTTTATATCTGGCGGGACATCAATCGTTCCGGTATCAGGCACCCGATGTTTAAATGGTTTAAAGCTTCTACACTTTTTTCGGTTCTTTCTGCTGTTGGGTTGGGTTGGATGGTTTACCTGATGATTACGAAGAACATCAATGGGAATTATCGGTTAGCTTCTTTATACCTTTTTCTTCATATGCAATATAATGGATGGTTTTTATTTACCTGCTTTGGCTTACTTGTAAAACAGCTGAAAGATGCTGGTCTGTACCATAAGAATTGGGTATGGTTTTTTTGGGCAGGCATATTTTGTAGCATCCCTACATACTTCTTTTCAGTTCCTTGGTTGAAGGTTCCTTTAGGGCTCAAAACTTGGATAATTACAGCCGCTGTTTTACAGGTAATAGCCTGGTTTATTATCCTTACAAAAGAAAAAAAATCCCTTCAGAAGCTTTTTTCTACTGTTCCGAAGATAGCACGTACCTTGATTTTTTTATCTGCATTTGCATATAGCATAAAAGTGTTTTTACAATTAGGTTCTGTAGTTCCGAGTTTAGGAAAAATTGTTTTTGGTTATAGATCCATTATTATTGGCTATTTACATTTAGTTTTTCTCGGTGTGATTACCCTTTTTGTATTAGGTTATGCTTTTGGCTGGGGGATTAAAAAAATATTGCCGGTGAGCAGAATAGGAATTATCACTTTTTTTTCGGGCGTAATTCTGAGCGAGCTCGCCTTGATGGTGCAAGGGTTTTTTGCTTTATCCTATATTAAAGTTCCGTATATTAGAGAAGTTTTGATTGCCGTTACAGCAGGTATGTTTATC
This sequence comes from Bacteroidota bacterium, assembly GCA_021794195.1. Taxonomy (GTDB): domain Bacteria; phylum Bacteroidota; class Bacteroidia; order Sphingobacteriales; family Sphingobacteriaceae; genus Sphingobacterium. Next base: position 12,097 of record JAJYRG010000055.1, on the reverse strand, counting down.
GGGGCTCTGTTTCTCAATATTGGGCTTTACCAACAAAAAAAGGAGAATAAACCATAAACTATTTAAAAACATAGGGTTTAATAATTATACGGATTAAAAACCTAACTGTTCCCTGGCTTCATCACTCATCATAGACATATTCCATTCAGGTTCCCACACAATATTTAAATTCAACTTTCTATCTGGGAACAGAGGGGTCATTACATTTTCTACACCGTTGCTAATGGCCTCTTCCAAAGGACAGTGTGGCGTTGTCAGGGTCATGGTGAGGATGATCTCCTCCGGATTGCTAAAATCTAAGTCATAGACCAAACCCAAATCGACAATGTTGATATATAATTCGGGATCTATAACACCATGTAAAGCTGTGAGTGCTTGGCTTTTCTCACGGTAATGTGGATCTGTTATTTGAAGTTCCATCTGTTAATTGTTTTTTATGAAAAAGTATTTTAAAAATATTGATAATATATAATGTGGCAATAAGTATCCATAGAAATAAACCTGCCTTGATGATCAGTAATATATTGGACACAATACCTATAGTCAATAAAAGCATAGCGGCCACAAAAAGCTTGTATTGATAATGTATCCACTGCTCAATGTATAAATCTTTCGGCATGGGCAATTTCATTTTTCCATGCAGTGTCTTGTAGCGTGTATTCCAAATAATAAAAGGTAAAGTTTTGAAAGTTTTACCCAAGATGATGGCACTGATCCAACCCAGGAAGATAAAGGTGCCGTATAAAGTGGACCATTGTATGTCGGAAAAATTTAATATAAGCAGGGCAACAAATAAACTGGCGATAAGAAAACCAAAAGATATAAATGCAAATTTCATCTGGACTTCTACTTTTCTTTTCAACCTGTTTTTATAAGTATCCCGTAAATAGAACAGCCAATAAAAAATGCCTACACCTACTAAAATGAGATATAAAGTACTTCTTGCCGGGCTGCCTGTGAAATAACGGTCGAGAGTAAATCCTAGAATTCCTACGTTTTGGAATATAAAAGATAGGCTCAGCAGATGGCTTTTATTTGATTTGGACAATAAAAACATAGGCACTAAACGTACGCTGATTCCAGTGATTAACTGTAGAAACCAACCTACAATACCCAAATGAGCATGGAGTTTGAGTATTTCCAAATGGCTGATGTTGAAAAACGGATAGGCTAAATTGATCACTAATAATAAGCCGATAGTACAGGTGATCAATAGGTATAAGGCGGAGCTAATGATGAAATAGTTTTGAATATTTAATTTGTTTTTTTTGAAATCTGCTGTTTTAAATACGTTAAAACAGTACAATAAAACGGCTACAATCACCGAAATCCCCCCGCTTATCATTCCCCAGGAAAGAAAGAAGTACCAAAAAGAAAAGATTAACAATATACTGCCGGCAAGAAGAAAAAAATAAGAAGCAAGCGCTAAAATAGAGCTGTATAAGTTTCGCTCGAAAATTACCGGTAAAAGCTGATATGCTGCGCCAAAGATAATCATCGTTGCCCAACCCAGCGCCGCCGTGTGTACCAAAGCCAATGTTTTTCCATGAAAGTAATGAGCGGCAAACTGAGGTGCAGCAATAAACATAAGCAAAGTAAAGATAAAGAACACTACTGCCGCTGTGGCATAAAAAGGGACGACAGCATATTCTTTAGGGGTATTTCCAATAGCGGGATTCATTATTTTTTATGATAAATTAGCATTTTTACATTGTCTTCATCGAGCTGTAAAAGATGAACTGTAAAGTCACGATCCGCGATTTCTTCTAAAAGATAAATCGGGATCCGTTTGTGATGAATATATAAGACTTCGTTGTTTGCTAAGTCAGGTAAAGCTTTTAAAATAGTTTGCATAGGCATAGGCATTTCTAAATGACGTACATCTAACGTTTTTATCTGCGAAGAATCAAATTGAGCAAAAATATTTTCAAAATCTTCTTTGCTGTTTTTAATTACATGAGCACCTTCTTGTTTTTCAGTTAGCGGCTTACTTTCTTCTGCTTTAAAAAAATAGGTGTAAAACACTTCTGATTCTATTTTCTCAGTATAGCTGAGTACGTTGTTTTTTTCTAAGCGGCGTACGAGAGGAGTGGGGATGAAGCTGTTGATAATGCACAGCGCTTCTCCATTTTTGACTTTTTTAAACCGCTGCATGATCTCTTTTAAAGGGTCGTTTCCCTCCTCTATATGTGAGCGCACATCAAAAAAATCAATTTTATCTTTAGATAAGTTATCTAACCAAGTAGGAGGAATTTCTTTTGTCTGCTGCGCTTCAGTTTTTTTTTCTTCGAAGATAAATCCCAAAGGTTTTAAAACAACGGCAAATTCTTCCATTGAACTTTTTCCGATTTTAGCGGCTTCAGCAAGGGTGACCCTCGATGCCATGACTTTTCTCAAAACAGGATTTTTCAGTTTGCGAAGAGGTTTGGACAAAGAAGCTATAGCCTCAATACTGTCCTTATTGTACCTTACCAGTTCAGATATCTTTGTTTTTGCGTTAATTCTCATACCCTTTAATAAATTTATTCCCAAAGAGAATACAAGATAGTAATAAAAGATAAAAATGTCTTTTATAAGAGCGGATTACCTTTGAAAAACACATCTTCTGACAAAATTTTGATGATAATACTCCTTTCATTTTACCTGCGTTTTATTTAGGTTAGGGAATATTACTAACTATGGTGTGAAATTTCGTTCGAATTTGTATCTTCGTGTAATGAGTGATTTTATTGTTTCAGCCCGTAAATACCGTCCGGTTACTTTTGATTCTGTTGTTGGGCAAAAGCATATTACAGGTACTTTAAAAAATGCCATTAACAACAATCAATTGGCGCAGGCTTTTTTATTTTGTGGCCCCCGGGGTGTGGGGAAAACGACATGTGCACGGATATTAGCGAAAACAATAAACTGTGAAAATATTACGGCGGAGATAGAAGCCTGTGGGGAATGTTCCAGTTGTAAATCTTTTCAACAAGGGACTTCCATGAGTATTCATGAATTAGATGCGGCTTCGAATAATTCGGTGGAAGACATACGTACCTTGATAGAGCAAGTACGGATTCCGCCCCAGACCGGAAAGTATAAGATATACATCATCGATGAGGTGCATATGCTTTCTACAGCTGCTTTCAATGCTTTTTTGAAAACTTTGGAAGAACCCCCTTCTTATGCTATTTTTATATTAGCAACTACTGAAAAGCATAAGATTCTGCCGACAATCTTATCCCGTTGTCAGATTTTTGATTTTAATCGAATCAAAGTGGAGGATATGGCCGGTCATTTGGAGGACATTGCACGTAAAGAGCAAGTGCAATACGAAAAGGACGGTTTGTATATGATCGCTCAAAAAGCTGATGGGGGCCTCCGCGACGCCTTATCTATGTTTGATCAGATAGTGAGCTTCAGCGATAAAAAAGTAACTTATCGAGCCGTTGTCGATAATCTTAACGTCTTGGATTATGATTATTACTTTAAAATAACTGATCATATTGCCCAAGAAAATGTGCCCGATACACTTTTGGTTTTTGATGAAATTATTTCCGGAGGTTTTGAAGGAAATCATTTTATCAGTGGCCTGGCGAGCCATTTCCGAAATTTGCTGATATCTAAAGAGCCGAAAACTGTACAATTGCTGGAGGTCAGCGAGAATATCAAAAAGAAATATTTAGAACAGTCTTCAGCGCTATCCACAGGGCTTTTGCTTTCTGCCTTGAATATAGCCAACCATTGTGAAGTTAATTATCGAACCAGTAACAACAAGAGATTGCAAGTAGAATTGGCTTTGATGAAAATGTGCCACATTGCATCTGCGCTTTTACTCTCCGACAAGACGATAGAATCGCCAGCCAGCGAGGTAAAAAAAAAACGGCTAAAAACAGCTGAGAAAGAATCTGTTGAAACCAAACCTAAAGCCGCAGAAACTGAAAAAGTGGAAGAAAAAGCGGTCTCTTTCTCTACGGCAAAAAAGAATGAAGAAAACAAAGCAGCAGCTATAGCTCAACAGAAACCTGCGGTAAAACAAACTCTGCAAGAGGATGCGCAAAAGCAACCTTCTGTTGCTGCAGCTGCAACAGTTCAGGAAAAAACCACAGCTAAACCGGGATGGGGTACTGTGAAAAGCAGGTTAAATGTACCGGATTTAAATGCCATTTTTGAAGAAAAGAAGGAAGAAGAAACAGATGAAGTAAAGCTTGTTGAAGGAGATTTACAACAAAAAATAGATCCGGTAGTTTTTAAAGAAAAATGGAGGGGTTTCGCAGAGAGATTAAGAGCAGAAAACAGAATAACCCTTTATACCATCATGACTTCCGGTGAGCCTGTTCTGGAAGGTAATGTGATTAAAATAGGAGTGGAAAACCGTATCCAAGAGCAAGAGCTCAGAGAGGGAAAAATTGATATATTAAATTATCTCCGCATTGAGCTAAAAAATTATTCTTTAGACTTAAAAGAAACGATGCTCGAACAGGAGAGGGTAAGGAAACCCTATACTTCCAAAGAAAAATACCAAGCCATGGTCACGAAAAACCCCAAACTGGATCTTTTGAGAAGGAAATTTGACTTAGGCTTGAGTTAATAAGATTAAAATATGCATAGACCTTATTCCCAACGGAATTATTCGAAGAAAAGAGAAACAAACCAAATGGTTTTTGGTTTGCGTGCTATCATGGAAGCTCTGGAAAGTGGAAAAGAAATTGAAAATATCTTTGTACAACGAGGGCTTAGCGGAGGACTATCCATAGAGCTGAAAAATATATTGCGGGAAAGAGGGATCCCTTATCAGCAGGTTCCCATAGAAAAACTCAACCGGATAACACGCAAAAATCATCAAGGCGCGATTGCGATCATTTCGCCGATTACTTATCAGCGCATAGAAGATATAGTACCCCTGGTATATGAAAAAGGAGAAGTTCCGTTCTTTTTATTATTAGACGGAGTGACAGATGTACGAAACTTTGGAGCCATCGCCCGTACAGCGGAATGTGCAGGCGTGCATGCCATTATTGTGCCCAAAAAAGGATCGGCCGAGATCAATCCTGACGCTATAAAAACTTCAGCCGGAGCCTTGTTCAAAATTCCTGTTTGTAGGCATGATTCTTTAAATCAGGTTGCATCCTTCCTCATGGAATCGGGAATACAACTCATTGCGGCTACCGAAAAAGCCGAAGAATCTATTTACGAAGTGGATTATACCTTACCGAGTTGCATCATAATGGGAGCGGAGGATAAAGGCGTTTCCTTTGAGTTAATCCGAACAGCGGATAAGCTGGCGAAAATCCCTATGTCAGGCGAAATAGCCTCTCTCAATGTATCCGTTTCTGCCGGAATTGTCATTTATGAAGCTGTGCGTCAGCGTAATTGATACGAATGATGTACCCATCTTTCTTTTTTTAACACATTCGTTTAATTCAAAAATCTCTTTTGCACTGTATAGGTAACTTTTTTCTGTTATGTTTTTCTAATCTTCGTCATCTGTTTTTGTTTTTTCTGTATAGAATAATAAATACGGATCATTAGGATAAGGTTCGGCTTCCGGATTGTGTTTGAAAGGAATTTCCGGATTGAAAATTTCTTCCAGCGTCTCTTTTAGAAAGATTTCAAACTCTTCTTTCAGCTGCACTAACTTTTCACCGTGGATAAAGCTGTTTTTCCCTGTATTAAATAAAGTGCCTTCTTCACGCATTTTTCGGGCTACATAGAGATGCGGTTCTAAATTCTTATAGTTTGTACATTTTTCGAACACATAAGAATAAAATAAAGTTTGAACAAAGGGTTTATTCCCCACCTTATCACCGAACATCTTTTTAAAATCTGTGAACTTTAGACAATCTCCCCCTGTTTTATAATCCACTATGCGGGTTTGGATTTCTCCATCTTTATGGACAACCTGATCCACGCGATCTATAATGCCAAATAAAGTAATGTATTCTTCTTTTCCGTTTATTTGGATGGGAAATTGAAGGGTATAATCTTCGTCGTTTTCCAGTTCAATAATTTTAAATTCGTTATAGTGATGAATATCATGTTGTAAATATATTTTCACATATTCTTCAGCTATTTTGTGCATTATCTTTTGCATGCTGTTTAGCGCTTCTAAATTTTCAAAGTCTTCTTGATATTGCCGGCATATCTCTTGTAATACATGATTACTAACATTTTTTAATTCATTTTTTAAAATAGAAGTGGACGTAAAAGAATCTTTGTTTTTATAAGGTAATAGTATGCTTTCCATTACATTATGCACCACTGTACCTAAGGTATTCATCTCAAATTCTTGGTGGATGCGCGGGGGTTCTTGTATCTCAGCTATATACTTCAAAAAGAATTGTAAAGGCGATTGCAGATAAGTCGTCAGTGCCGTGGCAGATATCTTCTTTTGCTTTACAATGTAACTTTCAAACATTTTGTTCCATACTTTCCCCTTTTTTTCAATGATCAATTCTTCATATTTGGGCGGGGCCTGTACTTTTTGAGATTGCCTGTGTTCGATAAAAGGAATCGAACTTTCAAACTGCAGTTGCTTGATGAAGCGGCTTTCTTCTCCTGAGCTATTTTGATTCATCAAGCTGTTGTAAAACACATGAATGTTCTTGCTGTATTGAAATTGGCGATAAAATAAATATGCCGATAAAGCATCTTGATTTTCCAAGATAGGGAGGCCGTATGCTTTTCGGAGATTATTGGGTAAAAAAGTAAGACTTGGCGATGTGTTGGGCAAAACCCCTTCATTGGCACCTAAGATATAAATATTATCAAAATTGAGGCACCGGCTTTCCAGCAATCCTATTACTTGTGTCCCTCGTAAAGGATCGCCTTCTATTGCGGACTTGACTTGGCCTAATACCCGCCGGATTAAACCCATTAAAAATAAAATGCTTTGAATAGGAAGATTTTGTAAGCCTAATTCTAATTGGTTTAAAGTTTTTTGTGTTTCTATTAATAGATTAGTATGTATTCTTTTCAATTGAGTGTCTCCTTCAGACGCTGTCAGGAGCTGACGGATCAGCTGGATTAAGGTAGGGATGACCTTATCGCTATCCGAAATAGCTTTAAAAAAATGGGGCAATGTAGAAGTTTCTATATTAATTTGCTCAATCTCAATTTCATACAGCTGTTTTTCATATAGGTATCCTTGTATGTCTTGCTTCTCTTGTTCAGAAACTTTTGTCAAGGGATGATTGATAAAAATATCCAGCCATTGATAGGGTATTTTTTTCTTTTTATAAAAAGAGATTTCCTCATGGACCTTCATCCATAGATCAAAAATGCCATAAAGAGGGGATTGGGTCAGTGGAAAACCTGCCGTTATATTTATGTTTTTACTCACGTGCTCAGGCAGGCTCTGCAACAAAGGAATAAGCAGATTTTCATCAGCCAGCAATATGGCAGAACTGGAATTATCTTTAGGATCTTGTTTTTGCAATAAACCGTGCAACAGTTTTGTTTGACTTACTTCTCCCAAACTTGAGTAAAGATGCACAGGTTCAGTACGTTGTGCTAGGGTGCTTTTAGCTTCGCCTAATGCATTGTCAAGTTTTGTTTTAAAAATGTTTTTGCGGATAAAAAGCCCGGCTTCCTGAAGGTTATCATCTAAATAATAGGCATCACAATCGAAATAAAAGAGCGCTTTCCCTTCTGCCTGCCATTTTTTGAAAAGTGTTTCTTCTGCCTTATTCAGGGCGTTGAAACCCACAAACACTAACTTTTTATACGGATGGATAAAACTCGGGATATCCGGATTATTCTCTGCCAGATTTCTGTATAAAGTAGGAAAGTTAGTTTGGTTTTTTTCTGTTAATTTATTTTTAAAAGCTTTATATAAAGCAGGTAACCGTTTCCATAATTTTAGAAATCGGATCTGAACATTCGTCTGTTTATTTTGGTTAAAAGACGCCCAAAATTCTTTTAAAAATTTTTGTTGCTCTTCGCTTAGATATCCAAACTCTACATCTATTCTCGTGGTGTCAAATAAGGCAGTGTAAATATGATCGACAGGGACCAATTCATAATCAATTTGTCCGAAGTCGTTGAGTATAGTTTCCCCAATAGGGAAAAACTCTTCTAAGGTTTCAGCTTGCAGCCCTTCTTTTTCCAGCAGCTGATTGTGAAGTTCATAAAGGTAGAAAAACTGAGTAATTTGTCCTGCCGGTTCCAAAGAACTGGAGCTTTCAAAAAAATCTTGTATAGTAAAAAAGTGTGGAGACCAAAAGGCTTTTTGATAAACATCTGCCAAGTGTTTCTTTAAATAGGTAATAGGGCGGTTATTGTTGAAAATAACCGCTATATCTGAAATGTCATCCCCAAACCTGTTTTTAAGATCTACGGCGACTTGCTGTAAGAAAGAAGATTGATTTTGCATTTTCTATAAAACTTCGATTAATTCATTGGAATGAGCATAGAATAAATAACCTTTCACAGGATTAGAACTCATACCCTTCAGCACATGTAAATACGTTTTAACCTGTTCTGTATGTGACTTCTTTTTTTGACTGGTAAATTTGAAATCCAAAACGACGGTCTCCTCTCCAGAGATAAATACTTTATCCGGACGTAGGGTTTTACCGTCGGAATTGATAATGCTGGCTTCGCTTTTTACCTGGTAGGAGCCGGACATCCAGTTATTGATTTTTGGGTTTTTCCATATCTGCTCCACTTCTCTAAGGATATTCTCCTTTTCATCAGACTGAATGACCCCTTCTTCTAAATAGCGATGGAGTATGCTCACTACCTCGTCTTTATTGTTTATCTCCGATAAAATTTCGTGAGCTAAATTGCCGTAGAGGGAAGCTCTTTCCATGCTTAAGATTTGATTGATGGTACGCGTACTGTGCGCCTCCCAATGGGAAGTAAAAAAAGAGGAAACAGGGTATTCATGAATATGAATAGTATTTTTGTCTTCTTGTGCTTTTTTAGTAGGGGAAATTATTTCTTCCGCATTTATTTTTATTTCTGCATTTCGGATAGGGTAGGGAGAGTCTTTTTCTAAAGCTATTTGGAAAATAAAGTCACTTATCAAATCATCGCGTACCTCCCATTTTTCCAGTTCCGGCGTTTCAGGAGTGGTTTTGGCTTTTTCTTTGACACCCGGAGCCAGTATATATAGGTGTTGTATGGCACGCGTAGTGGCGACATACAACGTGTTTAAAACATCCATATATTTAAATAGTTTTTCTTCATAATATTGTTTGTAAAAAATAGATTGCCCCATCATCTTCGTATAAGGAAGAAATAATTTTCCAAATTCGGAAAACACTCCTTCCTCTACATCTAACCAAAAATCGTTATTAGATCCCTGAGTTCTGTCCATTTCCCAATCACAAAAGGGCAACATGACTACATCATAAGCCAGTCCTTTGGATTTATGAACAGTAGACACCTCTATCGCGTTAATTTTAATATCAGAAGGTAAATTCGCTTTTACACCATCTTCCTGCCAATAGTCTAAAAATTGGACAATGCCTCTTTCTCCGCTTTTTGTGAAGTCGTGGATCAGGTCTTTGAAAGCTAATATATAAGGAATGTGAGCTTCTTTTCCCGAAGTTAAATCATAGTCATGAATTAGATTTTCCAGTAAAAATACCAAAGGTAATTTTTTATACGTTTCCCAATTGTTTATCAAACTTTCAGGAAGTATACTTTTTAAATCTTCAGGATTATTATCCTTGTATGTCAACCATACTTCAGAACAGAAAGGCTTTCCATTTTGTATGCGGTTATAGAGATAAGACGCCCGGGCTAGATAAACGGCATGCTCTTTAGATTCATACACCAGAGCGTATAGTGTTTCTATGAGTAATTGTACAGCATTATTCGACGCCAGGCTTAAGGCTTCTCCTGAAATCACTTGAAAACTCAAGTTATTCTCTTTCTTATACGCCATTAAATTTTCAATAACAGCCAGAGCTTGTTTGTTGGATCGCACTAAAATTCCAATTTGCTCTGCTCTATATTTCCCAGAAGTGAGCCATTCGCCAATTTGTCCACACAGCATGTTTAAAGCTTCTTCTGCTACTTGAGAACCCCGGTACTTATAGCTTTTTACGGGTATATATTTAATTTCTATTGTACCTTGCGGCAGAGAATCTTTATTTTTAAGTTCCGGTATCTCTTGATGGCTATTTGCATAAGCCCGCCGGATCATGGTATTGTATTGTTGCCCATTCCACCAGGCCAGAGCCTCCTCATTAGCTTCGTTTTCAATTTTTTTGTTTAATGAGTTTTGGATAAGAGAGGGAAGCTTTTCATATAGATAATTGTTGAAGCGGATGATATGGGGGAGGCTCCTGTAGTTATGACTGAGCGTTTCATTTTGAATAAAAGCCGGAATTTTCTTTTCGTCAAGATGAAAGGCCTGGGCTATTTGCTCTTCTACTTGTTGTAAAAGAATTCGCCAATCTCCGTTCCTCCATCGGTAAATACTTTGTTTGACATCACCGACTATTAGATGTTCATTTTCTTTTTGCGATGCCGTGCTCAGCGCGTTAAGCAAAAGAGGACGGAAATTGTTCCACTGTATGCGGGATGTATCTTGAAACTCATCAAAAAGAAAATAGTTATACCGGTTTCCTATTTTTTCCCATAAGAATGTGGGGTCGTCATTTACATCTACCCCCAGCCTGTTCAGCAGTATTTGCGAATCAGATATAAGAATAGAATAGTTGTCTTTACGCCACTGGGTAAGCAGCTTGCTCATTTCCATAATGAGACGGAGGAAATAAAGCTTTTGTTTTACGGCATCAAAAGCAATGTAAACAGGAAAAGACTTATGTATTTCTAAAATCTTCTCAAGATAAGGCGCTAAACCTTCTTTCAAATCGTAGCGGATATTTTTATCTTGGTCTGTAAACGCATCATCTTTTTCAGCGATAAATATAAAGTCTTCAAAGATTTTATGTATATCCGAGGCACTTTGATTGGAGAGTTTATAAGAAGTTCTTTTTACTTTAAGAATCTTATTTCTTGATTTTCCTTTCATTTTAGCTTCATCAATAATAAACTCATTTATCCCTGTTTGACAGGTTTTTATCGTTTCTTCTAAGAGTTTGATGAAATCTTTGCAATACGTGCTGACTTTTGTGTTTATTTGTTCAAATAACTCGTCAATATCATGCTGCGATAAGTTCTGATGTAATTCTTGAAAATTTTCCGAAAAAATCATTCCTGTCAGTTCCTGAAGGGTACGCCGGTAGTTCCAGTTTTTATTGTTGGCGATTCTGTCGTCAGCATATTCTATAATCCATTTTAATAAATCAGGTCTTTCATCTAAAATATCGTTCAGCATTATGCTCAATTCGCTTTTTACCTTATCGATATTCATTTCTACATTATATCCCGAATCTATATGAAGTTCATAAGTAAAGCTTCGGATAACTTTTTGAGAAAAACCATCTATAGTACTTATTGTGAAATTGTTGTAATCGTGTATAATGTTCCTGTACGCGCTGTAGGCTTTATTTTGCAGAATAGGCGCAGTCCATTTTGTGTTTTTTGCTAACAGAAGTTTTCTGAAACTTTCAGTTATAGAGCTTTCATCGCCTTTTGCCAAGCCCAAAAGCACGCTCATGATGCGGTCTTTCATTTCGGCTGTAGCTTTATTGGTAAAAGTAACCGCTAAAATTTCTTTATACCGGTATTCTCGGTTTAAAAGTAAATTCAAATAATGTAAAGTCAGGCTGAAAGTTTTGCCTGAACCGGCAGAAGCTTTTAATATTTTGAGCGGAGCTGTAGAGTTTGTCATTTGTTGAAATAGTTGGGCTTCTTTTTAAGATTTCGAATGCTATCCGTTTGCCGAACATCGGCAGATCGGAAGTTACATATTTTAAGTCTGATCAAAAAAAACCTCTCTCGGGATTAGACAATTTTTAGCCTGAATTTACTGGAAGTATTCGTGTTTTCTTAACGCAAGATCCCTCATGCCGAAGGGCTAGATTGGGATTTATTTAGCCCAATTTAAATTCCTACTTAAAACCAAAAGACGCTTCACGAAACTACACACATTGTCATGTTGAGCGAAGGCGAAACATCTCAGACCCAAGAAGAAGAAACCGTGTTACTGCCGCCAGCCTCGACCCTCCATTATCAACTATTCTCTAACGACAAG
>JAJYRG010000054.1:19022-21569 GCA_021794195.1 Bacteroidota bacterium | reverse complement strand
AAGTTTGAGGGATCAAACTCAGGTTTTAAACATTGTTTTTCTTCAATCGGATACTTTTATCTTGCTTCATAAAGCAGCCCAATTTGTAATAACTCTTTATACAAAGTAACGACGTTTCAATCCATAAAGTATCGCTACGCATGCAACTATCATGATAGCCCACCACTTTATATTTCTTTTAGAAAGAAACTTTCTATTTTGCTTCCGCTCAGACTGCTCTTTAAGGTGATATCCACTGTTGCTGTCCAGTTCCCGATAACCGTTATGCCAGACTTCATCTTCTCTTATGGACAACCACCCGCCCTGACCATAAAGCCCATAATCCGGGTGATAATAAAGGAGACTGTCGCTTTGAAAATGCCAGTAACGACCTGTACTGTCAACAGATTGCCAACTTATAAAAGACTGCTGAGTTTCCGATACTGCATCGCGCTTTACACTTTCACTGCGCTCTTTTGTCATACGGCAGGAGTATCCTGATAATACGATCATCAGACATACCCATAAATCTATATATTTCATTTTTTTTAACGTTTATTGTCTAACATTAATCTTTTAACCAATTGGATAGGGCGTAGACAGTAGAAAGATGTCTTCGACGGGATTCGACTTTGTCGTTGCTATTGCCCTCTACCGTTACGATATACCGGCCTTTTATTTCCCGTATTATGCCTACATGATGAATACGTTTAGCTGTAACACCATAGATCCCAAAAATGTCCGCACGCTTGATCTGTTTCTGTATATCCGCTTTATGGCAAACTCCCCTTTTACAATATGTTCTTGTGTTTGGAAAAAGAGCAGGGCTCCAAGGGTTCCGTGGCTGCGGTTGCCCTGCTTTTCCGTAGCACCAGGAAACAAAAGCTGCGCACCATGCGTACCCTTTTCCCAAATCGGTGTAACTCAGGTATTCTTCTACCCGCTCTCCATCGTTTTTACCTGTCAATTCCCGCACGCCGATTTCGGCGGTCGCGATCCCAATAATTTGCATACGGGTGTCTGACAGATCTTTAGCCGTATATACAGCGTCCCTTTCATCTACGTGAAAGTTTGCTATAGCACCATTGCCAGAGCCCACAACAGCCCATAGAGCAGTAAAAAGAAAACTGAAAAGTAAAGGATGCATTGTTGCCATGATGTCAATTGATTAAAGTTTGAGTGAAACTGTTTTCGGAACATTCGGAAGGGCTTCCAGAGTAATTCCTGTAACCATGTACTGAAATAAATACTCAATACACCACCTATCAGGCCCAGTGGGAATAGGGAGAGGATACCGATATCCAATATGCCTGCGGCCGGATCGATAAACTGCAGAACCCGCCCTGCATACAGGAACATAATTAACAAAATGAGGAAAGTTAAGGCTATGGCAAACCGATCACTCTCTTTATCTACTGTGAACAAGTTGTTTATTCTACCCGATCTGTCCTTGATAGACCGGGATATATAGGATTGTAAAGTGTGCATTATTTTTTGTTTTATAATTAATAGAAAGGATCAGAAACTAGAGTATGAGAACCCCCATGCATTCCTGATCCCTAAAAAACTATCTGACTATGTGGGTGATGAGCTCAGACCAATCTGACTCTCCTTTTCCATTTACCGCCCGGATGCGTACGGCATAGCGTTGTAAAGGCTCCAGTGGAGCAATAATATTCTGTCTGGAGGAAGTCGTACGGTATATTTGCTCCCAATCAGGTTCAGGTTCTCCCTGTTCCCATATCCCCACTTCATATTCATAAAAAAGAGCTTCTTTATTTTTATCAAAATCTAAGCGCACCTGTCCGGACTGTCGCCCGTCTTTCAGCTTCCCTCCCGACACGATAAGAGGGATTTTGGATACTTTTGGAGGTTGAGTCACTTCAAACCCCGAACTCAGTAGCATCGCTAGGTTTCCTTCAGACACCTGGTTTACATAAAAGGCCAGCTGTTTATAGATCGCCGCCAGATTCTTCCGCGCACGGTCTTTCTCGGCCGTATCCTGTGGACTGCCCCTCCGCTTGGCTGCCGAGAGCTTCTCTTCATACACCTCATAGGCTTCCTGCAGCTCATCGAGTGCCGGAACCGGATCCGGAAAATAATCGTTGTCCGTCAAGGCCGTTAAAATTGTCTTTATCCGGACGAGCATCGCTTCGTCCGAAAGGCGGGAACTTCCCCCTAATGCTTCTTGTTTATAATTCATTTTACTGTTTTTTAAAAGTAAGGCCCATTCCTTACACAGGTAAAATTGGAGATAACCTTTTCTAAGAAAGACTTTTGCGTTCATTTGCACACTCTTGCACACGCATAACCGCTTTCATTTTACAAAAATCCGCTCTGACCGAAGTCTACATAGCTATATTAAGAGGACACTGTTACTTTTTCAGAATATAACTTTCCTGTAATCATGCCTATTAATTTTCAATATCGTATTTTTTTCTTTCGGCGTTTGCGGCCTCACCATCCCCCGTGATGAAAAGAAATCTGTAGGTTTACCTAAGTGAAGCGGATCCAGAGGCAGTTCTTTTTCATATAAGTCCGGAAACCGAATACTTTGGATCTGCTATC
>JAJYRG010000054.1:0-18922 GCA_021794195.1 Bacteroidota bacterium | reverse complement strand
TATTTGAATATGACAAGATGTTGGGGTTCTTTGGTCTAGATCCTTCACTTCGTTCACGATAACGAAAAAAGAGGAAGGCAGGGAGTGGAATTGTTATACCGCTCTTCCAGAGCTAAACCAAAACCGTCATTATGCATAGAGCAACGCTCTATGCTATGGTTATTTCGCCCCTATAGGGGCTGCCTTTCATACTTTTGACTACAAATGTATATTAAAACCCCGTGCTTAAAAGCCCCCCTTGCGGATCGGGATCTAGCAGTATCTCCACATATTTCTCTTACACCTCAGTTTGAGATCCTACACTTTAGTCTGGACGGGTAAGGATTTCTGGTTTTTGTGATGATACTTGCTTTTTTTAATGCTTTGTATGTAAATTGTACTTGTAGCGTTTGAGGGCGAAGCGAAGTAGTTAGAAATTAATAATCATTTATATCATCCAAACTTTATGATATTTAGTGTAACTGAATTAATAGTTGTATTTGTTTTTGTTGGTTGTATAGCATATCCAATTAGGAAGTTTATACTAATCAAAAAATGAATCTAGCCCTTAAACTACAATGGACTATAATATTAGTGCTCTTTCCTCTGGTAGGCCTTATTTTGTATATCGTTCTCCCGAGGAACAAAAATTACTGAATATTCGGGGTTGGTAAAAGGGAGTGTAAAACTATGTCAATCTAACACCATTCTTCCCTGAAACTAAATGGCTGATTTCTGTGCCGTTATTCCCCAATTGGCCAGCGGCATCGCCCATTTCTTCGTAATGTTTTTATGTGCTAAATAAATTAAAAAGAAAGAATTGATTGGCAGTTCAGCGAAAATTATTAGAGCTTATTTTACATCTTAGATAAAAATAAAACTATCTTTGGGCCTGAATATGAAAATAGCGCGAGCGTTACAAAAAAAACAGTTCACGCTATATAAGCTAACTCAAAGACCGTTTTATCAGATTTTTTACTTGTTTTTTCGTTTTACATCCAGGCCAACAAAATCTGCGGGATAGTCCGTCTCGATAATGTCGGGATTCCCCCCGAGTTCCTTTTTATAGGCTTCTATACGGGCTTCCTTTGATTGAATTCTATCTGCAGTGGGAGCAATAGCTATCATGCACATTACCCCATGGCTGTGCAACAAGTCGTACACTTCCTGCTGAGCAGGGTCCATCGTATATTTGACATAAGCCATTATACGATCCCATGGTATATCCGAGTTCTTATATGCCTCATACATCTCCATATTACTGATTTCAACACAGAGCATAACATTAGGATTACGTTCGTAATAAAAAAGCGCTTCTTCAAGTGAACGGACTGACAGTAAAATATTGTGGTATTTGCTCCATTTTCCTTTCAGATTATCTGAATATATCTGCCAAGGAATACTCTTGTTGTCAAAATTAAAAACTGTCTTGTCCTTCCCCCACTCCAGCATCTCATCCAGTGTAGGTATTTTGTGTTCTGTTACATTTCCCTGACGGTCTTTAAGGTAAAATTGCTGTAACTCGGCATACGTATGATCGGATACCTTGCCCGTGCCGGTAGTTGTGCGGTCGAGCGTCTCATCATGCATTAAAACAATCACACTGTCTTTTGTGAAACGGGGGTCGATCTCGAAAAAAGAGGGCATCATCGTTAAGGTCTTTTCGCAGGAAGCAATACTGTTTTCGGGGTAGCCTTCGAGCATCCCACCGCGGTGTCCACTGATCATGATATCTTTTTCAGGTGAATAATGAAAGTATTCCTGCAATTCACTCATGTTTTTTATATGCACTGTATGCAACTTCGAAGCCCCGCAAGAGCCCAAACTCAACAATACACCGGCTAAAAATAAATAGGTTATAAGTCTCATGATAATGGTGGTTTTATTACTTGTTTTCTAATTTTTTCTTTAATAGAGGGAATGCTAAGGCTTGTCACGCTCAGTTTCCGGATACCCAGGTTTAGCAATATGGGCGTTGCCTGTGGGTCCGAAGCCATTTCGCCACATACAGATACCTCTGTTCCATATATCTTAGCGGCTTCTGCCACTCTTGTCAGGCTTTTGATAACAGCGGGATGAAAACTGTCACAAGCATTCTCCGAATACGGATTTTCCCGATCGACCGCAAGCACATACTGCGTCAGATCGTTGGTTCCGATACTGAAAAAAGCAACTATCGGAGCCAGTTCATCAGCTAAAAATACAGAAGCCGGAGTTTCTATCATGATACCGGGCGAAAGTGTTTTGGCAAAAGGTTTTCCTTCTTTCTGGAGTTCTTGTTTACAGTTCTCCAACACTATACACGCATTGTTGTATTCTGCGACCGATGTGATCATGGGAAACATAAGACGGATGTTGCCATGTACAGCGGCACGTAAGACGGCCCGCAACTGTACCTTGAAAATATCGGGGAAGGCAAGTGAAAATCGTATTCCCCGTAGCCCAAACGCAGGGTTTTCTTCTGGATCTATCGAATAATACGGAAGTTGTTTATCTGCACCTATATCCAGTGTCCGTATCGTTAGAGGCTTGTTCTTACATGTCTTTGCGCATTCGGAGTAGATGGTATACTGCTCATCTTCATCCGGAAAACGTGTGCCCTGCATAAAAATAAATTCTGTACGTAAGAGCCCGATACCTTCCGCTCCGCGGGAGATTGCTTTTTCCACATCAAAAAAGCTCCCTGCGTTAGCATACACCTCAATGTGTTCGCCATCTTCCGTAATAGCCGGAGCGGGATCCGTTTTTTCGGGAATAGTCCTCAAGTGGGTTAGTTCCTGCACCAGTGCCGTATCAGGATTACTTATGATCTGTCCCTTATCTCCATCTACCACTATCATATTCCCCTCAGAGATCTCATCCAAACCATCCCCTACAGCAAGAACAAGAGGTATTGCGTTGTTCTTGGCCAGAATAGCCAGATGACTATTGATACTTCCCTTTTTTAAGGCAATACCTGCCAGTTTGGATAAGTCGATCATAAGAGTATCCGATGGAAGGAGATTGTCAGCCAGAATGATGCTCCCGGACGGCATGTCCGCAAAAGGATTTTCGGTTTTGCTGGTCAATGCTGCAATCAGCTGTTCACATATATCAACAATATCGTCCGAGCGGGCCCGCAGGTAATCATCCTCTATACCGGCAAACAGCGCGCAAACCTCTTCACAGGTATTTCGTACGGCAGTGACGGCATCCCGGTTTTCGTCCATTATTTGGATCTGTATCCTTTCCTTGAGATCTTCCAGAATCTCTAAATGGGCTGCAAAAATAGCATTATCCCTGGCATGAGTAGCCAATCTGTTATGGACCGTAGTGTAAGCCTCCAGAAAGTGTTCATCATTCGCCGTGTTCAAACAGTTGCTTTCCGTAAGGTTATCCACCGGATTTTTAACAGCTGCTGGCCCGATTCGGAATGCTCTCCCCGCAACCCTGCCTGATGATGCAGCAATTCCTGTTATTTTTCCCATTAGTGTAAGTTTTCAAAAAATACGATGAGCTCCTGCATCGCTGCTTTACTATCTGATCCTTCGATTTTCACGTCGATCACACTTCCCTTTTTTAGGCCAAGAGCCAATATCGAAATAATATTCCGGGCATTAGCTTCTTTGCCGCCAGAAGATAATACAATACTGCTTGTAAATCGTTTTGCTAAAGCAGCCAGTTCTGCTGCCGGACGGGCGTGCAGTCCATTTGCTTCGGTAATTTCTATTTTTGTTTCTTTCATAAGTTATTGTTTGTTTCTTATTTTATATGAACCAGTTGGTCATAGATGAACCTTGGGTCATCTGTAGTTTTTACTTTTTCCAAAACCGCTTCATCGCTAAGCACGGTGCTCAAGGCCGACAACATATCTAGGTGGGTATCATCTGTTCCTGCAATTCCGACCAGGAGATAGGCCTTTTCCCCCTCAAAATCTATTCCTTCGGGATACTGTACGACTGCAATCCCACTATATCGGATATATTCGCGTGAGGCTTGCGTTCCATGTGGGACAGCAATACCCATTCCGATATAAGTTGAAGTCACGGCTTCCCGTTCAAACATACCCGCGATATAAGGCTCATCCACATAGCCCCCTTTCACCAATAATTCGCCAACCCGCTGTATAGCGTCCTCTTTATTGGTGTCTTTTGCGCCTACAACAATCATATCGGGCTTTAATACTGGCAAAGAGGGGGAAAGATGAGCTGCCAGTGTATCCAATGCCGGATCCGAAAGGAATGTTTCGATAATGACAATTTCTGCCGACGGTACCCGGTGTTTCGCTTCCGACACAAAAGTAGCTTGGCACACCACAATATCAGTATCGGGTGGGATAGCGTTGACTGCCGCATTCGTAATGGAAAGATCAGGTTGATCAACCCTCTTTCGGAAAGCAGCAGCCCCCATTGCACTGGATCCCATTCCTGCCTGACAGGCGAAAACGATCTTTTTAGGATCTGTCACCTTGTTTTTTAATAGATCCTTTTCTTTTTGCGCTTCTCCCAATGTCCTATTAGTACTTTTTCTCACAAAGAAACAGGCAGTCAGAAAAGAGATACAGGTTGCCAGAACAATGCCTATAACCACATGAAGGGTTGTGCCTCGCGGAGACATGGCCACGAGGGATATTATGCTCCCCGGCGAAGCTGCAGAAACAAGTCCACTGGCTGCAAACTGGTAATAAATGATTGCACTGGCCGACCCCATAATCGTGGACAGAATCAATATCGGACGCATCAATATATAGGGAAAATAGATCTCATGTATCCCCCCTAAAAACAAGATTAAAGACGATGCCGGCGCGGTCTTTTTAGCTTCTCCTTTTCCAAAGAGCGTATAGGCTAATAATACGCCCAAACCTGGGCCGGGATTAGTTTCCAATAGAAATAGGATCGAGCTTCCGGTTTCACGGGCCTGTTCTATTCCCAATGGGGTAAGCACGCCATGGTTAATGGCATTGTTAAGAAACAGAACTTTTCCGGGCTCTATGAATAGGGCGATCAAAGGCAGTATACCTTTGTCAAGGACAAGTTCTACTCCGGCATTCAACCCATGCGTCAATGTCAGCATAATCGGTCCGATGACTAAGAAACCGGCTATGGCACAGATCATACCTAATATTCCGACAG
Source organism: Bacteroidota bacterium (assembly GCA_021794195.1). Lineage (GTDB taxonomy): Bacteria > Bacteroidota > Bacteroidia > Sphingobacteriales > Sphingobacteriaceae > Sphingobacterium. The sequence goes on along the minus strand of JAJYRG010000054.1, from coordinate 13,832 downwards.
AAAAGTTATTGGTCAGCATCTCAAAACCAGGTTTTACCTTGCCCTCAATGGCCACATCGAAGCGTTTTATCAGGTAACCTGCTGCCGGCCCCATAACCATTGCTCCCAAAAACATGGGAACATCGCTACCGGCAATGACTCCCGTCGTGGCAATAGCTCCCATCACACCTCCACGCACACCGGCAATATTGCTTCCTGCTGTATAAGCGATCAAAAACGGCAATAGATAATACAGCATTGGCTCAATAAGTTTTGCCAGTTCCTCATGTGGAGCCCACCCCGTAGGGATAAATAATGCGGTGATAAGCCCCCATGCGATGAAAGCCCCAATGTTAGGCATGATCATCGCCGATAGTGTGCTGCCGAAAGATTGTATATGTCTGGATACTTTCATGCTTATTTGTTGTTTTTTGGGGTTTCAGTGATAAAGTGAGGTAACTTCATTACTCCATGATATGCTTTTTTGATTTGTTCATTCAGTGGAGAACCTGCCGGAATATCTGTAATCTCTGCCACAGCCTCTGCAATGCCTAACTCTCTGATCGTATCCTGCAAACGAATGCTCTCCGGATCATCCGGGCTGTAGTAATGCAATGCTGCCCCAATACCCAGCAACAAATGCTCTACCGGAAGGCCAAATCCGCACGCTGTCTTTAACGGTGCGATCAAGCGGTCCTCCGGTGACAGTTTGCGCAAAGGATCACGACCGATACGGTCTATTGTATCACCTAGATAAGGGTTGCGGAAACGTTGAATGATCTGCTCGATATAGGCGTCATGTTCTGCTGCATTCAGCTCAAATTTCTGTACCAGTGCCGCTCCGCTCTCGGACATCGCACTGCGTACAACGGATAGCAGCGCCAGATCTGCCGTACATTCCTCTATCGTAACGTACCCTTTCACATAGCCGAGATAGGCCAATATGGCATGCCCTGTATTCAATGTGAAGAGCTTACGCTCCATATACGCCGCGAGGTTGTCTACCGCGTTCATGCCTGTGATCCGCAGTTCTCCTTTAAGCTGCGTACTATCTACATTCCATTCATGGAAACGTTCCACACAGACATCCGTAAGTTCTTCTGTCTTAACGGGAGGGACAATACGGTCAACAGAACAGTCTATAAAGTTCACCCGGCGCATACAATACTGTAATGCCTGTGGCGAAAGCAATGCAGAAACCTCTTCCGTCAGCCGGCTACTGGCACGAAGCCCATTCTCACAAGCGATAACATACAGCATACCCTCTACTCCACGCTTTGCCCGCTCTTCGATACCCTGCGTAATGGCAGACGCAATCCGGGGAAGGATATTCAACCCTACAGCGGTAGTGATAACCTCACTTTCGGCAATCTTTTCGACAAGCAACGGATCAGCAGTATGAAAGGAGCTGACCGGCCCCACCTCAAAATTTCCGGGTTCCAGATCCATGATATGTACCGTGTATTTTCCCCTGGCATTCAGTGCCTCGATCATCTGTTCGTTTACATCGGCAAAGATCACATCGTAGCCCGATTGATTCAATAAAGCACCAATGAAGCCACGGCCGATATTTCCCGCCCCAAAATGTATCGCCTGTTTCATTTTCAATATGTCTTGGTTGGTTTATGCATGTATTCGCAACAAATATCTTTAATTATTATGGGTTTAACAATAAAATATAACCAAAAGTAGGGATGTTTGAAACGTTTATTCAAAAATACAGCGATTGGGGTATGAAACCCTTAACAAAACTTTCTTTTTGATAGAAAACATTCAGCTTAAGGAAACCCTTTTCAACCTGAGTCCGATTAATATTTAAGGATGACATGTTGTAAAATAACGGGAATATTTATTTAGTTAATCAACTGAAAAAACAAACACTTAATTATTTAACCCTACTATGATTGATTACAATAAAATTATTGATAATGCAGCTGAGCGATATTTTGTTTGTCAGCGGTATTCATCGGGTCACTACTATCCGTAATAACTTGAAAACCAATTTTATGACTATGAGTGATAAAATGTTAGTGAGAAAAAACCGGGCATCGAAACGATAAATGATGAGCCGAAAAATATATGTCAGCTAGAGCATTCACGACACAGATTCTTCACAAACTTCATCACCAAACTGATGGCCGGATTAATCGCGTATTTATTTTTTCCAAAAAACGAGTATAAAATATTAAACAGCCAGTCAAACAATTGCCAGTAAAACTCCCTCTATCCATTTTCATTCATCTGGCCCCCCTGCTCCTGTAACCTTCCTTTACCTCATACAGGCTGTCTTCAACGATGAAAGTCAAACTATCTAAGTTCATTTTCACGGGAGTACCTCTCACAAAAGCTTCCCCCTTTATATCCACCCTGATCTCCGCAATCTTCTAGCCCAAAACGGACAGGGAAAATAAAAGGATTTCTGTTATCGAAAGAGCTCTGAGCATACGGTTATCAAATACTTTTTTCTGCCCCTACCCTCACACCAAAAACTCCTTCATATCCCCGATCTGCCCGCAGCCCACCTGCTCCATCACCTGATGCAGCTGTGCTTTGTACATGGAAATCGTATGATCCCCACCTTTATCACCCAATGCCCCGACACCGTACATAAAAGGACGGCCCATAAACACAAAATCTGCGCCCACGGCTAATGCCCGCGCGATATCCGGGCCCGAACGCACGCCTCCATCCACCATGATTTTATATTTATTCTTGTACTCCGGAACCAGTCTCTTTAGAGTGGCTATGGAAGATTCTCCGGCATCTATTTGCCTGCCACCATGGTTGGAAATAATAATACCGTCTGCCCCTATTTCATGTGACTTTTCTGCATCTTCCCGGCTGGCTACTCCTTTGATAACCAATTTTCCTTTCCATTTATCACGGATGGCTTTTACTTTATCTTCATTTACCCTTCCTATAAAGGTTTTATCCATAAAGACGCCCAGTTGGCTCATGTCCATTCCTTTTTCCATATATCGTTTGAGGGTTGCAAATTCGGGAATGCCATACCGCAAAGTATCCAGACACCATTTCGGGCAAAGGGCGGCCTGCAGAATATTCTGGAAGCTTATTTTCGGAGGCATGGAAAGTCCGGCTTTGATTTCACGGTACCGCAGGCCAAAAGACGGTACGTCTATTAAGACCACCAAAACCTCACAGCCGGCATCTTCTAATCTTTTTAAGATGTCATCTCTTAATCGATCTTCCGTCGGATGGTATAATTGGAACCAAAACTTTGAATTGGTAATTTCTGCAATCTGTTCAATACTTGCTGTAGAAACTGTGCTCAATACATACGGAATGTTGTGTTTCACAGCAGAACGGGCTAAAATCTGAGGGGCATTCGGCCAGATCATTCCCTGCAAGCCTATCGGAGAGATGCCTATCGGAGCATCATAGGTATGACCAAAAAGCTCCGCATGCATATTTACACCCCTAAACTTACGGAGATAGCGGGGTTCTAATTGGATAGCATGATAGTCCGTTTCATTGAGAGCGAGATTATGCTCATCATTGCAGCCCCCTTCTAAATAGTCAAAAGCAAAGGTAGGTATCCGGCTTCTGGCTTTCCTTTTCAAGTCTGCAATGCAGGGAAATTGTCGGTTATATTTATAATTATGTTCAGATTTAGGCTTCATATATTTATTGTTTTTTTTGGTTTTCTAAGCGGGAGTAGTATTTTAATTCTATAAGATCGCCCGGCAAAGGCCCTCTGTTCCAGGATTCATGGATAACCAGTGCGGCTCCGAGCGCCGTAGCTTGGGCCATAGATGCTGCAAAGACTTCTATTTCATTCAATTGCTTGGCGAGCATCTGCATAAAGAGTTGGTTCTTGCTAAACCCACCGTCTACAAACAGTCTTTTTATAGGTTGTTTTTTACTCATAATGAGTGTAAGAGACTGCACCTGAGCATTTACCAGGTGAGCCATTAATGCATAATAAGCTTCTTCTGCTGTCTTAAACAACGATAGATCCTTCTTCGAAAAGCTTTCTAAAACTAAAGGATCCTCTGAAAAGCCCTGCAGCATTTCATCCATCTTTTCTCCATCTATTTTAAGGCCTCTAAAAAAGACCGGGCTTACGGCAAAAAAAGAAGCGATTCTCTTACTCTGGATATCATGTTCATTTCCTAAAAATAACCGGGAAGCTTTTACAGGTTTACCAAGATAATTGAAATACAAAAGGCAGTCTTTATCCAACTCCTGTTTCGTCAATGCTTCCTCATTAAAGGGATTAAATGAGATAGACCAAGTGCCTGTAGATACTAAAACAAAGGGTTCCTGAAAGTTGAGTAAATAAGGAATTAAGGCTGCTGAGCTGTCGTGTAGCCCTGTTCCTACTATATATGTACTTCCCGGAAAAGTAGAGGATCGCGTCTGATCTCCGGAGACTATCGGGGGGAATTTTCCAAGTAGCCCCTTGTCTTTTACCCATTCATGGTACCCTCCTTTTTTAAAATCCCACAAAGCGGTATGGCATCCTATGCTTGTCATATCGCTATACAATTCACCTGAAATCAAAAAACTCATATATTGTGGCAGATGGAGAGCGTGGCTTATATTTGAAAACACCTCGGGTTTCTCTACAGCCATTCGATAAAGCTGCAACCCGGAATTTAGGCTTCCTAAAGCGGGCGAAGCGGTGCGCAAACAAAACTCTTCCTCTCCCCCATACTGCTCATACAAGTCCTGGCTTATTTTTTCAGGATAAGGTTTCAAGTAATTGTAAAGAGGAGAAGTAGGTCTCCCTGTCTTATCTAAATAAACAAAACTTGCTCCATACGTAGTGAAGTTAATCGCTTTTATAGCAAACTCCTGTTTCCTAAACACCTCATGTAAGGAGTCGAATACAGACAGGCGCAAACTTTCTAAATTCTCACAAGGATCCCCATCTTCATCCACCGTTTCTAAGAACCTTGCCGAACGTTCAAATACAATCTGGTAGTTTTCGTCAAATAAAAAAAGTTTTTTGTTGGTTTTTCCTACATCAAATATGGCGATAACGGGTTTTTTATGCATGAGTGAAGTTTTTTATAATCCCGTGGCTACATTTTCTGTTCCTCTTTCTGAGGTCAATCTCTCTCTCACGCCCTCTTTCTGATAAAAGCTCACAGGCTGTAAAGCTCCCCCGCTTCTTAATCTTGCTTCTGCAACCAGCGCGCGCACATCTGTCCGGTAGGCATTTTGCAATATCTCCTGTGCCTGAGCCACATCGTTTTTTGCCTGGGCGTTCCTGAGTGCATTTCTATCTACAAGAAGAGACTGTGCGTAGGCTATTTTAATTGCTTCTACCGACTGTAATAAATCCACCAAGGGATCTTTTAAATTATGGGACGCATCGATCATCCAGCCCAGCCCTGTAGCATGATCCATCTGGTTATTGTCCATGCCTTCTACCAATTCATTGAAGATTAAAAACAATTGATAAGGCTTTATACTTCCCGTCGTCAGGTCATCATCCGCATACTTACTGTCGTTAAAATGAAATCCCCCTAACTTCCCTTCCATTAATAATAAAGATACAATCTGCTCGATATTTGCATTAGGAAGATGGTGTCCAAGATCCACTAAAGTATAGGCTTTTTCCCCTAACTTGTTGGCCAGCATCATAGATTGCCCCCAGTCTGCAATCGTTGTAGAGTAAAAGTTAGGTTCAAAGCATTTGTACTCTATGAACATTTTCCAATCATCGGGCAAATGCTTATAAATTTCCTTTAAACTTTCCAAAGTGTTCTGAAAAGCCTCCCTAAAATTAAGCTGACCGGGAAAAGCCGAACCATCTGCCAGCCAAACGGTAAGGGACTTGGAACCTAAAGAAACCCCGTGATTTATCACCTCAATATTATGCTGTACCGCTTGCTGTCTTACTTCAGGGTCTACATGTTGTAAAGAGCCAAATTTATAACTGTATTTTTGTTCCTTTTGGTCTTGGAAAGTATTGGAATTTACAGCGTCAAACTTCAGATCAAAAGACGCAGCAAGGTCTTTTATCCGTTCCGGATCTTCAGGGATATCCCACGGAATATGCAAGGAAATGGCGCCGCTCGAACGGTTTAACGCATGCAGAAGCCCTACATCTTCTATTTTCTGCTCCAAAGAGCTGGGTTCGCCCGGTCCCGAAAACCGTCCGAACCGGGTTCCTCCCGTTCCCAATGCCCAGCTCGGAATCGCAATCTGAAAATCCTTCAGCTTTTCTATCACAAACTCTACATCCGGCAACTCTTCTTTTATGTAGTTGAATTTCTTTTGATGCGACTGTATGTCTCTTTCATTATGTCTTTGAATACTTTCTTTTGAAATTATCATATCTATCAATAGTGTTTATTATTTGATTAACGCACGAAGGCGGAAGCCACCCCTCCGTCCACATTTAATACATTTCCTGTGGATTTATCCATTAGGCCCCCCACAAAGATAAAACAAGCATTGGCAATATCCTCAGGCAATATCATTTCGCCCAATAAAGTACGCTGAGCGTAAAACTCTGGTAGTTCTTCGACCTTTATCCCATATGCTTTGGCCCGTCCTTCAGCCCAGCCCCCTGTCCAGATATTACTGTTCGATATTACCGCGTCGGGATTGACCACATTTACCCGGATTTTATCCTTGCCGAGTTCGGCTGCGTTCAACCTGCTTAGATGCAGCTGGGCTGCTTTTGCACTGCCATACCCTGCATTATTAGGTCCGCTCACCAAAGCATTTTTACTCACCACATTGATAATATCCCCTCCTCTGTTTTGCGCTTTAAGCAGCTGGATAGCTTCTTGAGTGACAAAAAACTGTCCCTTGGCCAAAACATCATATAACAAATCCCAATCTTCCTGCGAATGGTCTTCAATCGTCTTAGAAATCGATAACCCGGCATTGTTTACGACAATATCTACGCCGCCAAATTCCTGCGATAAAAGAGAGAAAGCCTGCTGTATATCTGATTCTTTGGTTACATCAAGTACGACAGAACGTACCACATCCGATCCATATCGTTCCTCAAATTCATTTTTAGTATTTTCAAGGCGTTCCGGATTGACATCATTCAGCAGTACACAGGCGCCTTCCTCAATAAATTTTTCAGCAATGGCTTTTCCTATTCCTCCCCCACTGCCGGTAATCAGAGCTACCCTGCCCGATAAAGCTTTAGGTTTAGGCATACGCTGAAGTTTCGCCTCCTCCAGCAACCAGTATTCAATATCAAAAGCTTCTTGCTTAGGGAGGGCGGTATATTCCGAAACAGCTTCAGCACCTTTCATTACATTTATCGCGTTGGTATAAAACTCTGCAGCCACCCGGGCAGTTTGCTTATTCTTAGCAAAAGAAAACATGCCTACCCCGGGATATAAAATAATCACCGGATTTGCATCGCGCATGGCCGGGCTGTTTTCATGTTTACAGCTTTCGTAGTAATCTTCATACATTTTCCGATACTCTTCAAACTGGCTCTGAAGTTTATCTTTTATGTCTTCTTGATTGTCCAGATTTTCATCCTTCTCCAGATGAAGGATGAGCGGTTGAATTTTGGTTCTCAAAAAATGATCCGGGCAACTTGTACCCAAAGGAGCTAAACGTTCTAAATCTTCTGAATTAATAAATTCGAGCACCCTTTCATCATCGGAAAAATGACCGACCATAGGTTTTTCACTTGAACAAAACCCTCTCAATATCGGAGCCAACTTTGCCGATCGCTTTATCCGCTCTTCTTTGGTTAATGCTTTTATTTTTTGCCCCCCAAAAACCGGTCTATTCTTACCATAGTTTTGAGAAAGATATTCGGCACATGTTTCGATAACTTCCAGAGAGTTTATATAGCACTCGTGCGCCGTATCTCCCCATGTAAACAAACCGTGCGAGCCTAACATAATCCCTTTTATTTCCGGATTTTCCTCTAAACAACTCCTTAATTGCAATCCGAGATCAAAGCCCGGCCTTTGCCAATCTACCCACCCAATCTTTCCCTGGAATAATTTTTCTGTAATCTCCCGTCCATCTTTGGCAGCGGCAATGGCAATGGCTGCATCTGGATGCAAATGATCAATATGTTTAAATGGTAAAAAACCATGTAAAGGTGTATCTATGGAAGGTGCTTTAGAATCCAGATCAAAAATACAATGGTTAAAAAGCCCGACCATTTCGTCTTCGAAATCTATGCCTTTATACACCTTTTCTAAATGGCGAAGCCTTTCTACATATAGACCTGCAAGACCCGATCTCGTCAATGTGCCGATATCGCCTCCCGAGCCTTTTATCCACATTACTTCTGTAGATTCTCCGGATAAAGGGTCTTTTTCCATTGTTTTACAAGACGTATTGCCCCCTCCGTAGTTCGTAATTCTTAAGTCAGAGCCTAAGAGATTAGAACGATAAAGCAATAAAGCTACTTCGTCTCCTTTTAACTTTTGAGCAGTTTGCTCATCCCATAAATAGTCAACATGTTTAAATGTTTTTATACTCATATTCGATTTGTTTATTTTTTATTCTAATGTTTTTGCTAATCCCACTATACATATTGCCAATATAATGATGGTTATCCCTGCAATGATGGCTCTATACGTCGATCGGCTTACGCCCCGCCATTCTTTAAGAATCACTCCCCAAGCGTTCGATATAAGAATGATAAATGCCATATGTAATATCCACGAACTTGCTCCATTCCCTAAGCGGCTTTCCCCCATTCCGTAAAAGAAAAATTGTAAATACCAGGTAGTACCCGCAAGCGCACTCCATATAATATTTTTGGAAACCGGCGCCTTTTTTTTAATGTAGTCCGTATAGGTCCGGTTTTTTAACAAAAGGTAGAAACACCATATAAAGTTAGTCGTAAAGCCTCCCCAGAGTATGACAACATAAGATACATTATTTTGATATAAAAACTCTCCTTTCCCTGGATTTGCTGTTTTCCATATTTCATTGGCCACGTCTGCCATTGCTTTTCCGGCTTCTATACCAAAGTTAAAACAAGCGCTCAATAAGCCCGAAATAATAGCTACAGTTATGCCTAAACCAAATTGGTATTCCGTTTTATGGGTAGGTTCTACATGGGCAAGTGATTTCTCTTTCAGCATTCCTGCTTTTGCACAGAAATATATTCCTATAATACAGATCGAAAGACCTATCAATACAACAATCCCGGATAGATCCGTAAAAAAGAAGTCAATGCCGTGTTTGCCGGAAGCCGGTTTAAAGAAATAATAAACAGCAGGCATAAGCGCTCCAAAGACCATGCTTAATCCCAGAATAATACTACTGCCTAATGAAACCCCCAGATAACGGACACCTAATCCATAGGTAAGCCCCCCGATGCCCCATAATAATCCGAATAGAAAAGTGTATCCTATAATGCTGGAATCTGTCTGCATTATAATCTCCCAAAAATTCGGAATGGTCAGGTAAGCGGCTAAAGGTGGGACAATAATCCATGAAAACATTCCTCCCAGAATCCACATAGACTCCCAGGACCAATCCCTGACTTTTTTATAAGGAACATAAAAACTACCGGAAGCAAACCCTCCTATAAAATGAAATATTACCCCAAATAATGCGTTCATGCCGTGCTTTAAAGATTTATAATCCGCAAAATACTAATTGGTAAATTAACAACTGTTATGCACTATTCTGTATGGGATGTGAAAGTAATCGTATAGATTATTATAAATTTCTTAAAAAAAGCAGGAAATCCAGCTCTTTATAGAAGATATACGGTAAATTCCATGTTTCGTAAGGCTCTCCGGATCGTTAAGAATTTAATGCCGCTGCTCCTAAAGAACGGGTTGACCCAATTGTAAAACACCTTTTTTTGAGAAGCTGGCTAGAAATTTGCCGGTATTTCTCTATGTGTTTTATCTTGAGAAGTGAATGTTTACTATGAAGTTATACTCATTTCTATTCAGTATTTCCATTATTTTTAGTTGCTTTGCATTTCTGTGCTCTTGTAATGAGAATAATATCATTGCAGCATCTACAGCAAAAAACAAAACAAGTTTATTGAAATCACCAGATACTATGATTAACAAAGTGATGCCGGACTCCATACGTCCACAAGTAACGAAAGCGCTCACCTTCTTTCCTCAGCTGGACGGCTACAAAATTACTTTTAAGTTCAAAGATAGCATCCGAAAATCGACTATGCAGGCTCAGCCTAAGTTTTCAAGTATCTTTAAAAAGAAAAAAAACCGGGAATATGTTATTTTAATCAGTAAAAAAATCCAAATTGAAGATGAGTCTTACAGTATATTTGATATGGAAGACAGTGTCATGATCGGATGGATAGGTCATGAGCTGGGTCATATAATGGATTATAAAGATCGGTCTGCTTTGGGTATGATAGCGCTTGGAGTAAAATATCTTTTCTCAAATCAATACATCCAACGGGTAGAACGGGAAGCCGATCGCTATGCAGTCCGCCACGGAATGGCTGACTATATTCTCAAAACAAAAGACTTCATATTAAACCATAGTGACATCTCTCCTGTGTATAAAGCCCGGATAAAACGTCTGTATCTTTCTCCGGAAGAGATCATGAAAATGGTTAATCAATTAGAAAAAGAGGAAATAGAACGGGATGTAGATGAAGAATTAGATAAAAAAAGGTAAGCTAAACTTTAGCTTCTGTTATTTTCAACAAATTCCTGAAATCTGCGGAGTTTTTCTTCTTTCATTATTTTTTCCATTTTGACCTGACCGCCTTTCTTCTTCTTATCTGCACTCCATTTGTAAAATAACTCTACAGGAATAGTTTTCACCATCACTCCTTTAAGCGCTTTTGAACGGGCTACTTTATAATTCTTATTACTTTCTTTTAAAAAAGCATCCAAGTCTTCTGCTAATTTTTCATCCGGCACATCCGTTTTGGTTTCTGTCCCTATATACCAATGGTGATAAAATTCACCGTCTTTTTTGACGGCTGATAAAACAAATTCAGGTAGGCTGAGCGTATATTTCTCTTCCAGATGCCGGATTCCATCGTTCATTTTATTTACAGATAATTGAGAGCCCACTACATTCATAAAGAACTTAGTTCTTCCTGTAATTTTAATTTCTGCGCGTTCCACATCTGTAAAAGCAATCGTATCTCCTATGACATATCTCCATTTTCCTGAAACAGTACTGATTAACAAAACATAATCTTCACCGACCTCTACTTCCGCTAATGTTTTGACTGGAGCATCTTGTTTTAAAGATCCATCTTCGAGTATATATTCAGGCTTAAAAGGAACAAATTCAAAATAAATCCCATTGCTCGTAATCAATTGCATAGAGGTGGTTCCCGGGCGTTGTTGACAAGCTAAAAATCCTTCAGAAGCTAAATATGTATCAATGATAATGACGGGTTTACCCAATAATGCATTAAAGCTTTTTTCATAAGCTTCAAAGGCTACACCCCCTGAAGCATATACTTGAAAGTTTGGCCAGACATCGTGAATAGTATCTACTTCGTGGTAATCGATAATCTTTTTAAACATCAATTGCAGCCAGGACGGAATACCGCTTACTGCACCAATATCCCAGTTATTAGCATTTTTAGCTATTTCATCTACTCTTTCGTCCCAATCATCAATCTCTGAAATTTCTTTCCCCGGTTTATAATAATTTCTAAACCATCCCGGAATGTTACTCGCACTTATGCCACTGATTTCTCCTTCTTCTAATTTATCTTCTCTTTGAATTAAATTTGTAGAGCTTCCCAACATCATTATTTCTTTTTCAAAAAAGCCAGGGGGTAAATCAAAGTTGGCCATGGCTGAAATCTGTTTTAAACCCGCATTCCGGATACTATCCAACATGTCATTTGTGACCGGTATCCTTTTGCTGCTTTTGCCGGTAGTGCCCGAACTTAAAGCGAAATAAGAGGGACGGCCCGGCCAGGTAATGTCGGCGAAGCCAGCTTCTACCTGTTTCCACCAGGCTTCATACATCTGATGGTAATCAAATATAGGTACGTGTTTCTGAAAGGCTTTTTCTATATTCTCTTCTTTTAATATTTCAGAAAATCCATAATATTTTCCAAAAGCAGTGTCCTTTGCTTTCTCTAATAAAGACTGAAGCACTTCTTTTTGTTCCTCGAGGGGATTATTCCCCGAAGTGAAGTTTTGCGATATATCTATTATTTTTTTTATTATCGATCCGAAGATAGGCATACGGCTTTTTACTTTTTACCTTAAATAAACTTAAACATAAATTTAATCTTATTTGTTTTGGTCTTCTTGCACAAATGAAGAAAATAATGAAAAAACACCTTATAAAACAAATATTATTTCCTCTATAAAGTTAATATAGCTAAAATTAAAATACTTTTGGCCATCGACACTAAAACACTATATAAGATGATCAATAACGTTACCTTTCCCGTTCAACAAATTTTTGACAACTTACTCTTGTGTTTGCTTGTAATTCTCCAAATGTTGTTGCGTGGGCTTATAATATTTTCCTTTAGAAAGCTTGACAATCTCCTTACCCTTTTCCGTCAATCCGTGCTTGGCACGGAATCTCTGACATCATAACTTAAAATGCGTGTAAACAAGGCTTTATTCTTTTCTACATAGCTAGTAAACAAAAACAAATGGTGTTTTTGTGTTTTTATTTACGTGTTCGACACTTATTTATGAAGCATGCCGGAATAAACAGTATTTGTGTTTTGAAACACAAAAATTATAGTTGTTTATGCAAAGACTCATCCGGTGCACGGGCAAGAGCTTATGAAGATGCCCACGCATTTAAACTTTATTCTTTTGATATAGCTGTGCTTAGAAAAATGTCGCACTTATCTCCACAAGCTTATACTGAAGGAAACAGACTGTTGACGGAATTTAAAGGAGCTATATCTGAAAATTACGTCTTGCAGAGTCTTTTGATCCAATATGAAAGGCCTTTACATTTTTGAACTTCCGGCAATATGGCAGAAGTAGATTTTGTATTTCAGCACGACAACCTCCTTCTGCCTGTTGAGGTAAAAAGTGATGAAAATGTCCGCAGTAGAAGTTTGACTCTCTATGCTCAAAAATACTCTCCGGAAATTAGAATTCGATATTCTCTAAAAAATCTACAATTTAGAGATGGCTCATTATAGGACTTTCCTTTCACTACCTTCACGAACTGGCAGCACCCACTTTGGTCATTCCGTGCTCGGCACAGTTTCCTTTATAGTCGCTATAAAATGAATTTTAACAAGATTGCTTTCACTTCTTTTCTTCCACTTTGGTTTAAGATATTTCACTCCGTTCAATCTGACAAAGAATTGTTGGTTTTGTGTGACTTAGGTAAGTTGCTTAGCGTTGTTTACCGCTAAAACCCTCACAAATAGCTACCAATCAGAGCGGAGCGAAGAGTCTCGGAGCACGTGGCAGAAAGGATATTTTAGCAGAGCTTTCACTTCTTTTCTACCTCCTCTACAAGAGATGTCTTCCTTCATGTTTGAGGGTAAATCCTTTTCTTTCTACACGGATTTTCACTTCTCCTGCAGTCAAATATTGCTATAAATCAATGATATTTTACAATTTTCTTTCTTTAAAACTCTGTTAGTTTGTTACATATTTATGTAAGGGATATTCAAAAGAAGAAAAAACAGTAAGCATGGTTAAAGTTTTTAAAACAGATGTCAAAAACACACGGTTAGCTAAAAAAATTCAGACCGAATTATCCAAATTAATTCCTGGCTCTTTTGTCACTATTGATTTAGAAGACTGTGATAAAGTACTGAGAGTACAAGCAAATAGAGTTTGCTCTACTACTGTTATGGAACTTCTGAAAAAGAAAAAAGTAAAAGGCGAAATAATGAATTGGTAATCCTAAACAGGCAAGGACAATCTCCGGCTCAGTATGCGACAGGTAATTTCACCTTCTGTTTTAAACAAAAACAAAAT
>JAJYRG010000137.1 GCA_021794195.1 Bacteroidota bacterium | reverse complement strand
AAGAACTTTACTGTTTTTGGTGTCTCGCTGGATAATCCGGGACAAGAAAAAAACTGGAAAGATGCAATAGAAAAAGATAAGCTTCAAGAGTGGCCACATGTTTCGGATCTTAAAGGCTGGAGCTCAGAGGTGGTAGATTTGTATTCTATTCGGGGCATTCCCTTGAATTTTTTGTTAGATCCAGAAGGTAAAATAATCGCTTCTAACCTCCGGGGAAAGGCTTTGCATGATAAGCTGGCTGAAGTATTGGATTAATCTAGACAAACCCCGATTAGAAAAAATCGGGGTTTTAAATTTTATAAAGCTGCTATTTAAATTTGTTATGAATCTCAATGATCATCCGGAATTACAAGCTGCTATTATAGCTATGGAGCCCAAAAAAAAGGATAATCTCTTGCTCCGATTGATTCGTAAAGACAAATTGCTGGTCGAACAATTGCATTTTCGATTGCTCGAAGATGAAAAAGATCTGTTGGATCGGGTTGAAAAGTTAAAGAATCAGATTGATGATTCTTTATATGACCTGAAAGATACTATCCAAACTACTTTTAGCCACAATGGATTTAAAGAGCTGAATTCTACAGTTAGAAGCTTACACGGTAGAATTGGACATCATGAAAAAGTCACTCGGGATGCATTGAGCGATGTGGATTGCCGCGTGTATGTGCTGAAAGCTTTATTCGAAAATTACCCTGAATTTTTTCAATATACGCTGATTAAAAGTGGTGCCAAATTTCAAAAGTATATTTTAGGAAGGATTGCCCACCTGTTTAAAAAGTATGATAAGCTTCACGAAGACTATCAATTTGATTTCGCTGAAGATATTACTTTCATTCAAGATTTTATTTCAAAAAACCGACATCTTGAGTAACGGTCAAAATTTCTAATTGAATTTTGTAATTTTGGCAAAAATAAGTCTTTGTGAATTTAGAAAAACTCATCCACGAATATCAAAATAAAACAGAAACAAAGGAAATAGCCGAATACCTTGGGCAAGAAAAGCAAAACTTGCACTTAAAAGGATTGGTAGGCTCATCCGATGCATTTACTTTAGCAGGCGTTTATTTGAACTCCGGTCGGCCTATGATAGTTGTGCTTCCCAACTATGAGGAAGCATCTTATTTAGCTGGAGATTTAGAAAATATTCTGAATAAACAGATCCTGCTATTTCCCGGTTCCTTCCGAAAAAGCCTTGATTTTACACAGGAGAATAGCAATTATGTGCTTCAGCGGGCAGAGACACTCAATTTGCTGGACAAAAAAAATTCTATTCCCAAGATAGTGGTTACGTATCCGGAAGCATTGGTGGAAAAAGTCATCAATAGGCAAGATCTTGAAAAAAACACATTAGAGATAACAAAGGGCAATCAGCTAAGTATAGACTTTATCAATGAGTTTTTGTATGCCTATGAATTTGATAGAGTGGATTTCGTATATGAGCCGGGGCAGTTTGCTGTGCGGGGAGGTATAGTGGATATATTTTCTTATTCAAATGATTTGCCTTACCGTGTCGAGTTTTTTGGTGATGAGGTAGATGGTATCCGTAGTTTTGAAGTCGAGTCTCAGCTATCTGTACAGCAAATGGATACGATCAGTATTATACCCAATGTGCAGTCGGACAAGCTCACATCCGAACATATTTCTTTAATAGAATATATAGGGGATGAGACCAGTATATGGTTTAAAGAGATGCAGCACTGTTTGGATATTGTGCATACAAGTTATGCAGAATCTGAAGAGCTCTGGCAAGCTATTTCAGAAGAAGATAAAAAGAATAACCCCGAATGGCAAAATCCGAAACAAAGTTTTATTACTGCCCAAGAGTTGCAAAACTTATGTAAAACCATTCATGTAATTGAGTTTGGTAAGCAATTTATTTTAAAGCCTTCTGCGACATTTTCCTTTGATATACTCCCCCAACCATCGTTTAACAAGGATTTTGATCTACTTATTCATAACTTTAAAGAAAATGAAAAAGAAAATATACAAAATCTGATATTCTCTTCTTCTAAAAAACAGATCGAAAGAATTTACTCCATTTTGGAAGACATAGAAGCTCAGGTACAATTTATACCTATTCACACTTCTATTCGAGAGGGGTTTATTGATAAATCTGTTTCTCTGGGGTGCTTTACTGATCATCAGATATTCGATAGATATTATAAATATAAGCGTCGGAAAGGATATGAACGTAGCCAGGCCATCACGCTGAAAGAGTTAAGAGATTTAAAATCGGGAGACTATATTACACATATTGATCATGGGGTAGGGAAGTATGCCGGGTTAGAAAAAATAGAGGTAAATGGGCGTTCTCAAGAGATGATTCGTCTGATCTATGCCGATAATGATTTATTGTATGTCAATATCAACTCTTTAAACCGCATCGCAAAATATTCAGGTAAAGAAGGAACCGTGCCTAAAATTAATAAATTAGGAACGGATGCTTGGGAAAAGCTGAAAAAGAAAACCAAGCAAAAAGTAAAAGATATAGCCCGTGACCTGATCAAGCTGTATGCAAAACGGAAGAGCCAGACAGGTACAGCTTTTAGCCCGGATACCTATTTGCAAACAGAGCTGGAGGCGTCTTTTATGTATGAAGACACGCCTGATCAGGAGAAAGCGACCGCTGAGGTCAAAAAAGATATGGAATCTCCCAACCCAATGGACAGGCTCGTTTGTGGGGATGTAGGGTTTGGGAAAACGGAAATTGCTATCCGGGCTGCTTTTAAAGCAGTAGCAGACAGTAAGCAAGTAGCCATTTTAGTACCTACAACTATTTTGGCTCTCCAACATTATAATACGTTCAAAGAAAGATTGGAAGGTTTCCCCTGTAACGTGGATTATATAAATCGATTTAAAACTTCTAAACAGATAAAAGAAACCTTGAGCCGCCTTGCCAATGGAGAGTTAGACATCATTATTGGAACACATCGATTAGTAAGTAAAGATGTAAAATTCAAAGACTTAGGGTTGATGATCGTAGATGAGGAGCAAAAGTTTGGGGTAAGTGTAAAAGAAAAATTAAAAGCCCTGCGGGCAAATGTTGACTCTTTAACGCTTTCGGCAACACCTATTCCCCGTACTCTTCATTTTTCATTGATGGGCGCCCGCGATCTGAGTATTATATCCACACCGCCCCCTAATCGGCAGCCTGTCCACACGGAGCTGCATGTGTTCAACGAGAAGCTTATTCAAGAAGCCGTTACACAAGAGCTTGAGCGGGATGGGCAGGTATTTTTTATTCACAACCGGGTGGCCGATTTGGAGAATTTGCGTACCATGATAGCCAATCTTGTGCCACAAGCAAGAATAGGGGTCGCGCATGGCCAGTTAGAAGGAAGTGATTTAGAAAACATCATGTTGAAATTCATCAATCATGAGTACGATGTGCTGATCGCAACGACTATTATTGAATCAGGTTTAGATATATCCAATGCAAATACAATCATTATCAACCAAGCACATATGTTTGGTTTGAGCGATTTGCATCAAATGAGAGGACGGGTAGGGAGATCAAATAAAAAAGCATATTGCTATCTCTTGTCGCCACCTTTATCGACTCTGACAAATGAAGCCTATAAAAGATTGTCGGCTGTAGAAGAGTTCTCGGAATTGGGTTCAGGATTTAATGTAGCTATGCGGGATTTGGACATACGGGGTTCAGGAAACTTGCTTGGAGCCGAACAATCCGGGTTCATAGCAGAAATCGGATTTGAGATGTATAATAAGATTTTGGATGAAGCAGTAGCAGAACTGAAAGATGAAGAGTTTTCCGACTTATTTAAGGATCAGGAAAAAAACAAAGATTACGTTAGTTTTACACAAATCGATACAGATTTAGAGGTATTAATACCGGATGAGTATGTTACCAACGTCACGGAGCGGTATAATCTGTATACTGAAATATCAAATATAAATGATGAAGAGACATTAGAAAAATTCGC
>JAJYRG010000136.1 GCA_021794195.1 Bacteroidota bacterium | reverse complement strand
TACGCAATTGCTCTAGCGCTTTATCCTTCATGGACTCAAAATCAAAATTTGTCTCGTTACTCATAAAACTATGTCAAAAATAATATATTAATTGATTATCAATGACACAGTCTATTTTACAGTCTCCCTTTTTTTGCTAAAACACCTATCAGAGGGGTTTAAAGTGGGTTAGCGTGGTGAGAAAGTATACCTATAAGATAAATAAGGAGGAGAAAATCTTTCCCTTTTTTACGGTTTCTTTTAGAGGATTTTTTATACAAAAGAAACGACTGTATATTCTATGGTAATACAGATAAATACGGTGTTGGCGCTGGCTTTTCTAAGCAGTGTCTTCGAAATATAAAGTGTGGCTTTTTTTATTAATTTATTTTCCCAATTTTTATTTGAAGCCAAAATACACTTCATAAAACCACTCCCCTTGTCATGTTGAGCGAAGCCGAAACATCTCAGGCCAAAGAACCACATCACCGTCATTTCGGGGAGGAGGTACGACGACGAAGCAATCTGGTGATGTCAAAATACAGCTTGGTTTGCTTCACTGTGCGTTAAGGATAGTTACCGCTCTGTAGCTTTGAGATCCCTCGACAGGCTCAGGGTGACAATAAATTGTGTAAGATCCCGCAAAGAACAAGATTCAAAGTTCCCTTATCCATTCTAATTCCGAGTCCCTGATCCTCCAGTCCCGAGGATAAATTGTACATAAGGTGGTTGTTTTTCTTTCGGCTTTAAATTTGCGACGCATGAAACAAAAACTATCCATTACGTTACTTCATGGATCACACCTGAGGCTTTACGATGCCATGTTATCGGCTTTCTTTTTTCTGATTTTTGTCCAAAAAACGATAAGTATCAGCATGATAATTATAGAAAAAACGATAAGTCCAGAAGTGCTTTTCCAAAATGGATGTTTTGACAATTCCATCGGAGATTTATCTCCCGACAGTATAAAGCCTGCCCAATAAAAAGGGTGTTTGAGGTTTTCGTCTTTCGTGTTTTTCAGATAACTTAATTTGGCTTGTTGCAAAGCTGTAGCTTTATCATGTCCCTGTTGTAAATTCTTATAAAAAAACACCATTATTTCTTTGGTCGACTGATCGGGTGCATTCCAAAGGCTTGCCACAGTAGAGGAAACCCCTGCGGTAGTAAAAGCCCGGCGCATGGATATCAGATTCCCTCCATCTTTAAAGCCTCCGATCCCTGTGTTGCAAGCGCTCAAAACTGCCAGGTCAGCATTGAAATTAAGACCATACAATTCTGAAATATGCATTTCATAGTCCTGTTCAGAATCTGAAAACATCAGCGTGCTTAACTCTGGATCTTCCTCATTGAGATTAGAGTGCATAGCTAAATGTAAAATAGACACATTCTTTTCTAAAGATTTGAAGTTTGTTTTTGAAGCTAAATCTCCTTCATATACTTTACCGGATATGAACTTTGCAATTTCGCTGACTTCTTCCTGGGCGCCGATCAGAGAATAGGGGGCACCTCGGACAGCGATCAGGCTTTCCTGTACCCCGCCGGAATATCTGGGTGCAAAAAAAGCAGCCCTTTTATATTTTGTTCCTGTGTTTGAGACATCTTCATCCTGTAAAAAATAAAAGCTTGAAGCATAAGAAATGATATGGTTTTCTACCAAATATTGATTGTCTTTTACCAAAAGCTCAAACGGTAAGTAATACAGTATGTCATCAGGAATAATAACAGCGGATACTGCTTCATTAAAATCGTCTATAAACAACTTTTTATAAAGAATGTCACCTTGCTTTTTTAGGATGCTAACCGGAGCCTCTAAATTATTGATAAGCGAAAGATATTCTTCAATCTCTTGTTTTAACACCGGATAGTTATCTATTTTTTGATAGGAAACTTTTCCTTTATAAAGTCGTATTTTAAATAGTTTTTCTCCGATGACCTTAAATTTTAGAATGTTTTTATTTGCTGTGCTGGCGATGTCAATATCCGATACAGCAAACAAGTTGTTCAGCTTGTACTCCTCGGTCAGCTGCTCATTTATTTTCTTTAAGGCTGTCTCTTTTTCAAAAAGCTGTTGTTCTAAATCTTCTTCCTTAGATTTTTGAAGTTCTTTTTTTAGAAAGGTGATATAAGAACGGATATACTGTTCTTCTTCTACCAGTTTATAGAGTTTCGTATTTCCCGCTAACTCTCTCTTTAATAAAAAAGAATGAATAAGTTCTTGAGAAGTGACAGTTTCCATAAATGTGAGCAAGCGGATGTTTTCTTCTGGTGAAAACTCCCTATCTAAGGCTACGACTATCAATCCTGAAATTATTTTATCAAAGGAACTTTTCAGGCCTTTATTTAAAGGCGTATTGGCGATGTTTTTTTCAAACTGTGCTAAAGCCATCCAGTAGAGTTTTTCCTCTTCTATAGAGTGTTTGCCATAATATTCCCGGAAGGATTTGGCTAAGTGGATCAATTTAGTCACATCGGAGATGGACGTTCCCGCTGTAAATTTTTTGACAGGGTTTTCCGGAAATTTCAAGTTTTTATTTTCTTCCGAAATCGCTGTTAAAAGCTGCTCAACAGCTTTATAAGAATCCTCAAGCTTATCAAGTCCGAGCAGACTCCTCGCTTTTAATTCAAAAAGCATTCTGTTTATCTGGTTCTTATAGTTTTTTTCTGTCTCGTGTATCCATGTCAGCGCTTTTTGATATTCTTTTTCATACAGGTAGAGAGTCATTCTGTCAATGTCCGCTTCATGGTTGAAAGGCTCTAAAGAATACGGAGCTTTGTGAGAGTCGAGGGATATGCGCAAAGCTTTATCATGGTATTTTTTTGCGAGGGCCAGATTGTTCTTACTTAATAGATAGTGACGGGTAATAAAGGATAAAAAACTTTTATAGTTTCCTTTTTCTATTTCATCGAATGTATTATGTTTTGCTATAGATTCGACTTTTTCGATATTGTCCAGTAGTTGGTCTTCTTTTTCGCTTTCGGTAAGAATAACTGCATTAGCTCTATATAGAGCTAATTCTAACTTAAAGCCTACCCGTTTTCTCAGTTCGTCTTTGTGTTTTTCATACAGCCGCATAGCTTTATCCATATACCCTTGTGCCCGTCGGTAATTTTTATAATCACGTTCAAAAAGGCCTAGTCTTCTATACGTCAGAATAAGGTGTTCAATATCTGGGGAGCGCATTTCGGCAAGTGTTTTTTCAGCTTCCAAAGTATATTGATATTCTTTTTGAGGAATGTTTAAAAATTTATTGTTGTGAACCAATGCCAGGTTATAGTAAAGCTTTGCTTTCAATTCGCGGCTTTTGTCATTAACGGTCTTCAATTGATTGGATAGTTGAAGTGCTTTTTCTGAAGTTTCAATCGCTTCTGTAAAATTTCTGGATAACGTTTTTACATAGGAAGAAAACTCCATGATACCTATTAAATGCAAAGTGTCTTTCTTGGAAGACTTGATCGCATAATCATAGGCCATATCTGAAAACTTTTCGGCATCTTCCGCTTGATGCATATAGTCGAAGGCATAACCTGACAATTTATGATACGTTTCGCTCATCCGTTCGGAGGGGGCAGAGGCTTTTTGCAGCACATCAGCTGCTTTTGAGAGCCTAGCATAGGCTTCCGGATGTTTTTTGGGATTTTGAGAAAAATCATATTCGGCCTGAGTGGATAACTGCAGTCCCTGTAGCATATTCTGCAGGGAATCAGGCTTGTTTCCTGCTGCTTTCAACGCTTTCACCCGGTAAGGCAGTGCTTTTTCAAACTGTTGTTCGCGATCAAGAGAATCTGCAATTATAGTGTATTTCTCCCAAGCCGTTTGTGCTGAGAGGGGAGAAATGCAAACAAAAGCAAGCCAAAATAGCGATGCTTTTAATATAAGAGTACTTTTCATCAAAGAATATGCTTGGTTTTGTTTTATAAATATACTACTTTATTTTTATAAGCAGGTTTTTGGCTGGGGTAGCCATTG
>JAJYRG010000053.1 GCA_021794195.1 Bacteroidota bacterium | reverse complement strand
TATCTCTAATGTATACAAAAGAGAAGAATTTAGGCACAAGTCTTTCTTGGCTGCAAATTGCCGTGGTGTCATTGCTGGGTTTGGATTAAAGAGCTATGATTTAGCCATTCAGGCATTGCTGGAGAAGTAAACACCTATCTGGTTGTCCGGTAGAAATCTTTACGTTAAGAGCTATGAATACGTAGCCTGTCCATACTTTTGACTGCAAAGTATATCAAAACCTACCGTTGAAAGTCTTTATTTAACAGCTTTTTTGGTTCTGTTTATTTCTACAGTGGAAGGTCTCCATAAATAATAAACGCCTAACAGAATAAATGGAATGCTCAACCATTGACCCATATTTAATAACATACCTTCTTCAAAAGCGACTTGATCAATCTTGAAATATTCGAGGAAGAATCGGGCTCCAAACATTGAAATTAATAAAACACCAAATAGAAATCCCTTTTTAAGCTCTTTTTTGTTTTCATAAATTAACCAGACGATGAGAAAAATCAGCACATACGCTGCAGCTTCGTACAGCTGCCCGGGATGGCGGGGTATGTTGTCAATTTTATCAAATACAATGGCCCAAGGCACATCTGTGGGATGCCCAATCATTTCCGAGTTAAAGAAATTACCCAAACGGATAAAAGCGCCAGCTATAGGTACAACCAGTACTAATCGGTCTGTAATCCAAAGAAAGTCTATTTTATGCTTTCGGGAAAACAAATATAGACCCGCTAATATACCAATAGCAGCTCCATGGCTTGCCAAACCCGCGAATCCGGTCAGCGTAAATTTACCATCAATATATTGAAAGGGTAAAAATATCTCTAATAAATGGTCTTTGTAGTAATCAAAATCATAAAAAAGACAATGACCTAACCGCGCACCGATAAAAGTACCCAAAAAGATATACATGGTCAGGCTGTCTAACAATTCTTGAGATTTTCCTTCTTTTTTAAAGATACGGAGCATCAAGATGTAGGAAATGACAAAAGCAGCTAACCAGCATAAAGCATAATAGCGAAGACCAAAGCTGCCTATTGAAAAAATGATGGGATCAATATCCCAATGTATGTAATTCAGGGAAAAATTCATAGTAAGGTAAATATAGGATTATCTTTTCTTATACAAGAAATGCAATTTGCATTTTATTAAAATTGAATTGCGTATTTTTGTCTTATTATTTAAAATCCTTAATTTGCTCAGCATAAAATTTATTCATAATGACAGAAAAGACAAAAGGGAAAGAACGTAAACATAATACTTTAATCACTGAAAATTCACTGAAATTTTTCGAGAATTACATTAATAATCCTTCTCCAACAGGTTTTGAATGGGAGGGGCAGAGAATGTGGTTGGATTATTTAAAGCCTTATGTGGATCAGACCTATGTGGATAACTACGGAACTGCCGTAGGGATTATTAATCCAGAAGCGGAATATAAAGTTGTTATTGAAGCTCATGCTGATGAAATTTCGTGGTTTGTCAATTATATTACAGATGATGGTTTGATTTACCTCGTGCGTAACGGAGGGTCAGATCATCAGATAGCCCCTTCAAAACGGGTGAATATTCATACAGATAAAGGGATAGTTAAAGCTGTTTTTGGCTGGCCGGCCATCCATACCCGCTCTAAAGAAAAGGAAGAAACTCCAAATCTGAAAAATATATTTTTGGATTGTGGATGCACAGATAAAGCAGAGGTAGAAGAATTAGGGATTCATGTAGGCTGTGTAGTTACATATGAGGATGAGTTTATGGTATTAAATGATAGATACTATGTGGGTAGGGCATTGGATAACCGTGCAGGTGGATTTATGATTGCTGAAGTCGCCAGGCTGCTTAAAGAGAATAAAAAAGAGCTTCCGTTCGGTTTATACATAGTCAACTCGGTACAGGAAGAGGTAGGCCTTCGGGGTGCAGAAATGATTACCGATTATATAAAACCTAATGTGGCCATTGTTACCGACGTGACACATGACACACAGACCCCTATGATACATAAAAATTCACAAGGGGATTTGTTCTGTGGCAAAGGACCGGTTTTATCTTATGCACCTGCCGTGCAAATAAACCTTAATCGGTTGTTGATCGAAGTAGCTGAAAAAAACAGCATACCTTTCCAACGTCAGGCAAGTTCCCGATTTACAGGAACAGATACGGATGCTTTTGCCTACTCGAACGGGGGAGTGCCATCCGCTTTGATTTCCTTGCCTTTGCGGTATATGCACACCACCGTGGAAATGATACATAAAGAGGATGTAGATAATGTTATCCGTTTGATTTATGAAGTGGTGTTGAGTATAGAAAATGGTCATGATTTTAGAACTTTTTCGAAATAAAACAAAATAGTAAGATGAAAGGACAAGAAAATCAAGAAATCAATATAGAGTTAAGTGAAGAGATGGCGGAAGGTATTTACTCTAATCTAGCTGTCATTACACATTCAAATACGGAGTTTATAGTTGATTTTGTTAGAATTATGCCCGGAGTATCAAAAGCGAAAGTAAAATCGAGAATTATATTGACGCCAGAGCATGCAAAACGTTTATTGAATGCTCTTAAAGATAATGTCAACCGCTATGAAGCTCAGAATGGTAAAATTGATTCCCGGGAAGTAGCCATTCCCATGAACTTTGGGAGCCCAAAAGGGGAAGCTTAATACCTTCGATAAAAACAAATATGGATATTACCGTAAGAAGACTTTCTGTCAAAGATTACCGGGCTCTCAAAAGTTCCATGGATGAAGTATATAAATGGGATGAAGAGCTTTGGACCCGGCAAAATATTACGGATTTAATAACTGTATTTCCCGAGGGGCAGATCTGTGTGGAAGTGGATGGGAAGATCGTGGGGTGTGCACTTACGATTATTGTTGATTCCAAAAAAACAAATCTTCTTAAAAGCTTTAATGATATCATCGATGATGGACAGTTTAGAAAGCATAATGAAGAAGGGGACCTTTTATATGGAATCGAAGTGTTTGTGCATCCTGACTTTCGTTCTTTGCGCCTCGGCCGCCGCTTGTACGACGCCAGAAAAGAATTGTGCGAACAAATGAATCTCAAAGGGATAGTAGCGGGAGGGAGGATTCCGAATTATCATTCCTATGCGGATAAGATGTCGCCAAGAGCGTATATAGAAAAGGTACGTCGAAAAGAGATCTATGATCCGACTTTAACTTTCCAGCTTTCCAATGATTTTCATGTCAAGAAAATATTAAAAAATTATCTTCCCGAAGATCAGGAGTCTCAAGAATACGCTACTCTTTTGGAATGGAGCAATATTTATTATGATCCCGATGTCCGTTCTATTTCTACCACGAAACAGACTATCCGGTTGGGGTTGGTGCAATGGCAAATGCGGCTGTTTAAGGATATTGATGCTTTTTTTGAACAGGTTGAGTTTTTTGTGAAGACGGTAAGCGAATATACAGCGGATTTTGTCATGTTTCCAGAGTTTTTTAATACTCCTTTAATGAGGCCGTATAATGAACTTCCTGAACGGAAGGCGATGGAACGTTTAGCGGATTTAACTGAAATTATTGTCGAAAAAATTCAAGAATATGCCGTTTCGTATAATGTAAATATCATCTCCGGTTCTATGCCGGTCATGGAAAGAGGGACGCTTTACAACAGTTCTTTTTTGTGTCATAGAAATGGAAAATCAGAAGCATTTCGAAAAATTCATATCACTCCGAATGAAATGAAATACTATGGGATGGCAGGAGGGAATGAAGTTCGCGTATTTGACACAGACTGTGGAAAAGTGGGCATACTAATATGTTATGATGTAGAATTTCCGGAGTTGGGAAGAATATTGGCAGAACAAGGTATGCAAATACTTTTTGTGCCTTTTATGACAGATACTCAGAATGGCTATGTAAGGGTACGGACCTGTGCCCAAGCAAGAGCGATAGAAAATGAATGTTATGTTGCCATTGCAGGTTCGGTAGGCAACCTACCCAGAGTGAATAATATGGATATACAATATTCACAATCAGCTGTGTTCACACCTTCGGATTTCGCCTTTCCTAATGACGCGATAAAGGCGGAAGCAACACCGAATACTGAAATGGTGTTAATAGCTGATGTGGATTTATACGCTCTTCGGGATTTACATCAATATGGAACTGTAAAAAATTTAAAAGATCGACGAACAAGTTTATATAAAGTAGAATTGATAAAATAAAATATTATGCAAAAGAAAATAAGCACCTTACTGATGTATGTCTTTTTTTTATTCATAGGCTCTGGAGAGATTGTCTTCGCTCAGCAATCGGATAGTCCTCAGGGAGATAAGGTAGTACGTGTGCTAGCAATTGGCAATAGTTTTTCGCAAGACGGCATAGAAAACTATTTGCATGAATTAGCCGAAGCCGCCGGTATAAAAATGATCATTGGAAATTTATATATAGGAGGAGCCTCTTTAGCTTTACATGTGGATAATATACGGGGAGATAAAGCAAAATATAGTTATAGAAAGATCGGTGTAAACGGTGAAAAGAATATCACACCCGATACGAAGATCTCTGATGTTTTATCGGAAGAAAAGTGGGACTTTATAAGCTTACAGCAAGTCAGTGGATTCTCTGGCAAACTGAATTCTTATGAGGAGTCTTTACCTGAGTTATATGCTTATGTTTTAGAACATGTTTCAAACCCTGAAGAGGTACGTATGGTTTTGCACCAAACATGGGCCTATCAACAGGATTCGGATCATAAAAACTTTGCAAACTATAATAATGATCAAAGCCAAATGTACGAGGCGATAAGCAGTACATCTGAAAAAGTGTTGAGGCTTGAGAATTTTGACCGTATTGTTCCTGCGGGAACAGCTATACAAAACGCGAGGACCTCATACATAGGTGATCACTATACGCGGGATGGCTATCATTTGGAATTGAATTATGGACGTTTCACAGCCGCATGTGCTTGGTTTGAAACTTTGTTTGGGAAGGATGTCCGGAAAAACACTTTTATACCTGCTTCAGTAACAGAAATAGAAGCGAAAATTTCGAAAGAAGCTGCCCATCAAGCTGTGCTTAACCCCTTTGAAATAAGCGAATTATTGGAGTTTCAGGTAGAAGAAGCTACGGAGAGTAACTAATGTTGTCCGGGTATCCACTCGGGAAAAAGAGTACGTTATAATAATAGAAATATGAAAATTACTATTGTTTGAAATGATATCGTTTAGAGGTTATTTGGGAAATATTAAGCTGGTATCTTTTCAACTTTTTGTAATTCTGTTCTTATACACCCTGCTTCGTATTGGCTTTTTTTTGGTAAATAAAGATTTGTTTCCTGAAATAGCCGTAGAAGAGTTTTTGATTATTTTAAAAGGAGGAACAAAGTTTGACTTAGCTGCAGTTTTATATATCAACAGTCTTTATATATTTCTTTTAACAGTTCCTGTTCCCTTTAAGTACACAAAAACATGGAAAATAGTTTCCCATACTATTTTTATTTTTTTTAATGCGATAGGTATTCTATTGAATTTGATTGATTATGTGTATTTCCCTTTTACACTTAAACGGACTACGGGTACTGTTTTTAAGCAGTTTGCTAATGAAAATAATCTTTTTAAACTTTTTATAGAATTTCTCCAAAACTATTGGTACCTGCTTTTCATCTTCGCTCTTATTCTCTATCTGTTGGTTGTCTATACTCAGCGATTGGAGTTGAAAAAACCGAAATTGGGATGGCGTTTTTATCTTATCCAGTCTTTAACTTTCCTATTCACTGTTTTTTTATTTATCGGAGGGGTGCGGGGAGGCTGGGCGCACAGTACCCGGCCTATCACCATTAATAATGCGGGCGATTATGTCTCTTCTCCTGAGTTTATCAGTGTGGTAATCAATACTCCGTTCAGCATTTTCCGGACTTTGAAAGCGCAACAATTACAGCCTGTAGATTACTTTTCCGATGAAGAATTAGATATTTTGTACCCTGTTATCCATAAGCCTGATTCAATGCATTCATTTAAAGATTTAAATGTAGTCTTTTTGATTATGGAAAGTTTTGGGAGGGAGAATATAGGAGCTTTAAATAAAGATTTGGATGAGGGACGGTATAAGGGCTATACACCTTTTTTAGACTCTTTAATCCGGCAGAGTTATAGCTTTAAGTATGCGTATGCTAATGGTAGAAAGTCTATTGATGCTCTGCCTTCTATCATTACCGGTGTACCTTCTATAGGTGAGCCTTATGTGCTTTCTATTTATTCGAGTAATAAAACGACCAGTATGGCAGAGTTACTAAAAAGAAAGGGCTATGAAACCGCTTTTTTTCATGGGGCACCGAATGGAAGTATGGGGTTTTCGGCTTATACAAAATTAGCAGGAATAGATAAATATTTTGGTAAAGATGAATATAATAACGATGCAGATTTTGATGGTATGTGGGGGATTTGGGATGAGCCGTTTATGCAGTATATGGCAGATGAAATTCAACAATTAAAAGAGCCGTTTTTTGCCAGCTTTTTTTCTTTGTCTTCTCATCACCCTTTTCGTGTTCCCAAAGAATATAAAGGTGTCTTTCCTAAAGGGGAAATTCCGCTCCATGAGCCTTTAGGATATAGCGACTATGCATTAAGGCGTTTTTTTGAAAAAGCATCCAAAATGCCCTGGTTTGAAAATACTTTGTTTGTACTGAGTGCGGATCACGCTACCGTAAATCATCGAAAAGAATATCAAAACGAACCCGGATCGTATGCTATTCCTATCTTTTTCTATTACCCTAAAGGAGAATTAATAGGTATGGACAAGGAGAAAACTATCCAGCAAATAGATATACTGCCTACTGTCCTGAACTATTTACATTATGATGAAAAATATTTTTCCTTCGGTTTTGATGCTCTTGATACAAACCGGAGAAATTTCTCAGTAAGTAATAATGGAGATCATTATAATTTTTTTATGGACAATTATTATATGCTTCATAATGGGGATGAACCTGTTGCTGTTTATGATTTGAAAAAAGATCGTTTTTTACAAGATAACTTATTGAGCAAGAGTTTTAAACGGGCAACTGAGTTTGACCAGAAAATGAAAGCCTTTATCCAACGGTATAATAATAGCTTGATAAATAATGATTTAGTTGCTGAATGAAAATGACTAAAAAAAAAACTCATCAAATACTGTATTTCCCCTTAGGCTATTATTTAATTTGGTTTTTTTTAGCCTGGATAGATAGGTTTTTATTTTTCATTAGCCACTTTTCAAAGTCAACCGAGAGTGCCTGGAAAGCTTTGTTTTTTTCTTATTTATATGGATTGAAATTAGATCTTTCTATGGCGGCTTACATTTGTGTACTTCCCTTTCTATTTTACGGAACATATTTTTTGATTACAGGAAAAAGAGGGGAGTTTTTTCCTTTAAAAATATATACGTACGCTGTCGCCTTGCTTTATATTGCGATCTCTATTGTGAATACAGCCATATATAAAGAATGGGGTATGAAGATCTCTAATCGGGTGGTAGAAACTTTTTTGGAAACACCTCAAGCCACTTTGGCTTCTTCAAATGTGAAACACTGGCTTTTGGGCTTTCTTTTTTTTGTTTTGTTGATCTTTTATATACATATCGCTTGGCGGTTTTTACGAAGATCTATTAACAAAAATACAGTAGAAATACTGCCGTGGTATTGGCGGATGTCAATTTTTTTGATAGCAGCATTTCTTTTATTTACCGTTATACGCGGAGGATATGGACGTGCGGCTTTGAACCCGAGCGTAGCTTACCACTCTTCAAATAGTTTTTATAATCATGTAGCAGTGAATACACATTGGGCATTTTTGAAAGAGGTGACGACCCGGAATATAGCCGAAAACCCCTATAAAAGGTTTTCAAAGGAAGAAGCTGCCCAACGGATAAAACCTTTGTTTGAAACACAAGGTGCATATGAAAGAATGTTGACGCGCACGGATATCAATGTTGTATTGATAGTGTTAGAAGGGTTTGTGGGAGATTTAGTGGAGTCGTTAG
This sequence comes from Bacteroidota bacterium, assembly GCA_021794195.1. Classification (GTDB taxonomy): domain Bacteria; phylum Bacteroidota; class Bacteroidia; order Sphingobacteriales; family Sphingobacteriaceae; genus Sphingobacterium. Next base: position 13,740 of record JAJYRG010000053.1, on the reverse strand, counting down.
GAGGAGAAAAGGGAGTCTCACCCCATATGGAAAAGCTGATTGAGAAAGGCGTTTTATTCAATCAGGTGTATGCCGCATCAGATCGATCGGATAAAGGAATAATTTCAGTGTTTAGTGGTTTCCCCTCGCAAGGAGACGAAAGTATTATAAAGCATATTCCTAAACATGAAAAATTGCCGGGTATTACAGAGGTATTTGATTCTTTGGGTTACGCAACTTCTTTTTATCATGGAGGACAGAGTGAGTTTTATAATTTTAAATCTTTCATGTTGTCCCACGGAGTGGACAAAGTAATTGATCAAACAGACTTTAAACCCAATGAAGTGAAGTCCTCATGGGGGGTATATGACGGTTTGGTCTTTCAAAGAATGCTGAAAGATTTAAATCAGGAGAAAGAACCATTTTTTTCGTCTCATTTTACGATTTCAAACCACGAACCCTTTGAATTGGAAGGAGACTATCATTTTGGGAAAAATACCGCCGAAAATAAGTTTAGAAGTACGGCATATTATACGGATTCCGTGTTAATGGAATTTATAGAAGGAGCAAAGCGGGAAGACTGGTATAAGAATACTTTGTTTATTGTAGTAGCTGATCATGGGCATCGTTTGCCGGCCAATTGGAATATAAATGATGCACGCCGGTACCATATTCCTTTGCTATTTTTCGGAGAGGTCATCAAACCTGAATTCCAAGGCCTGAAAGTTGAAAAGATAATGAACCAGTCTGATTTGCCCGGTACATTATTAGCGCAATTAGGAATAGAAAATAGAAGATTCCCCTGGTCGAGAAATGTAATGGCAGAAGATTATCAAGAATATGCTTTTTACACTACAAAAGGAGTGCTGGGCGTAAAAACCCCACAGCAGGAGTTAGGTTATGACCAAGAAGGTGAAATATTCACGAGAATAGTAAACGACGTCTCCTCAGAATCGGAAAACTTAGCTTTATTAGATACGGCAATTTCTTATTATCAAACTGTATATGAACAGTTCTTAGCGTATTGATAAGTTTTATATTATTAGAGTATTAATATTATAATATTTTTTGCCCGAAATTATATTTCAGTTTGAAAAACTGCTGGTTGTCAAAATATCCGGGTGTAAAGTGAAAAGACAGAAGAAGTTGAGCTTCTATAAAATTATTCTTAAAAGGAATCCACCCTAAATCCAATCGATCATATTTCTTCGAATAATAATAAGGATCAGCCATGGGCAGTTGATTTCCTTCACCAAGGTAAAGTGTGTTTTTTAATAAAAAAGTTTTCCATTGCATGTGTAGATTGCTGATAAATCCCCGGCTAAATTGAAAGTCGTATTCAGAGCGTATGCGGTCGATACCTAACAATATGCCCGCATCTAACGAAAGAGAATCCAAACGTGTAAAAGAACTAAAATTATAACCACCCCGAAGCATAACCATGGCATTATCGCGAATATGCTCATCCGGATCGGAGTTTTTAGTCAATGCATTATGCCATAATAAAGCATCGTTAGATAAGAAGAAGTTCCCAAAATGAGATGTGCCGTTCCAACCTACTAAAAACTGTTCCCTATCTACTTCCGATTGCTTACTTGTCCAATCTATAAAGATTTTTTGTTGGGTTTTGTCATCATGATAATGGAACATTAAGCCTTCTAAGTTTGGGCGTTCGTATAAAAAAGTACTGGATAAGGCAGCGTAGTGTATATCTTCTAATATAATTAACCGAGGGGTATGGCCTATATAGAAATCAATAGATTTATTTTTATAGTTGTAGTAAGCAATAGGAAAAACCCTGTCTTCATTTCTGCTGCCAAAATCTTTTTGATAATGAATCCCACCGTGTAAATGATGATTTTTTTGTAAAGTAAAATGAAAACTTGGTGAAATTCTACTGCCGATTATGGTCTGATCAATGGTTCTCGGCGTCTTATACTCTCTATTGTCTGCATATCCCCAGAAGGAGGTTTCAAAACGTATGGACTTATCCTCTTCTTGGGCAAATAAAGCAGAAGTAAGAATTGTTGTAAACAGTATAAACAGCTGTAATCTTTTTCTATAGCACATTATCAGAAAAATAGAATACAATTAATTGAAAACAAAACTACCGACATTTTAATCTAAAAATGCCGGTAGGTAAATTCATGATAAAGGTTACTTGTAATACTACACCTCTAATAATAAACGTGCAGGATCTTCCAGTAACTCTTTGACCCTCACTAAGAAGCTGACGGATTCTTTTCCATCAATCACCCGGTGATCATAAGAGAGAGCGATATACATCATAGGTCGGATAACAACCTCCCCATTTTCAGCTACAGGTCTTTGGATGATATTATGCATTCCTAAGATGGCTGATTGGGGCGCGTTGATAATGGGGGTAGACATCATTGATCCGAATACACCTCCGTTAGTGATCGTAAATGTTCCACCGGTCATCTCCTCTATGGTCAATTTGTTGTTTTGAGCTTTTATTGCCAGTTCTTTGATTTTTTTCTCGATTTCGTGTAAGCTTAATGATTCAGCATTACGAACTACCGGTACTACCAGTCCTTTTGGCGCAGAAACGGCAATAGATATATCGGCAAATTCAGAAAAAATCAATTCGTTTTCTTCGATTCTTGCATTTACGGCCGGCCACTCTTTTAAAGCTGTAGTAACCGCTTTTGTAAAGAAAGACATAAAGCCGAGCCCGATTTCGTGTTTTTCTTTAAAAATCTCTTTGTATTTACTGCGTAAATCCATGATGGGTTTCATATTGACTTCGTTGAAAGTAGTCAACATTGCTGTATCATTCTTTACGGAAACCAATCGTTTTGCGATTGTGCGGCGCAGGGAGCTCATTTTTTCACGCCTTTCGTTCCTACTGAAAGCGGTAGCAATAGTGGAAGCCTCTGTGGGTTTGGATTCTTGAGCTGTTTCTTTCTCTTTCGCAGGAGTTTTTTCTGTGGCCTCCGCATTTTCAGCATCTGCTTTTGTAATTCTTCCGTCTTTGCCTGTACCTTTTACGGTAGAAGGATCAATTCCTTTTTCACGTAATATTTTTGCGGCAGCAGGAGAGGCTGTACCGCTTGCATAAGTGTCAGCACTTGGGCTTTCAGCTTCTTCTTTAGCTGTTTCGATTTCAGGCTTTCCTGCAGTGGCTTCTTCTTTGGAGTCTTCAGAATCAGAACCTTCCGGAGCTTCTCCTTCTTCGATTACACCTACGATTGCTCCGATTTCTATAGTATCACCTTCTTCCGCTTTGATCCTTAGAATTCCTGGTTTTTCGGCGGGCAATTCAAATGTAGCTTTGTCCGATTCAAGTTCCGCTATATTCTCATCCATTTCTACATAATCACCGTCTTCCTTTAGCCATTCGGCTAAAGTAACTTCTGAAATAGATTCTCCTACGGATGGGATTTTAATATCTACTGCCATAATTTTTTGAGTGTTATCTATTATTTTTTAAATGCTCTGTCTAAAATATCTTTTTGCTGTATATTATGTAGTTTTAAGTAACCTGTTGCTGGAGAGGGGCTTCCCGCTCTTGCAATGATGTCCAGATCAAGGTAACTTTTCCTAAATAATCTGCAATAATAAGGCCAGGCTCCCATGTTTTCGTTTTCTTCCTGCACCCAGATAAAGTCGGCCCCTTTATACTTTTCTGCTATTTTTTTCAACTGCTTATGTGCGACGGGGTAAACTTGCTCTATCCTCACAATAGCGGTATCCTCTCTTTTTTCTTCTTTTTTACGATCAGCTAATTCGTAGAAGATCTTCCCTGAGCATAAGAGTACTCTCTTTATTTTTTTCGCTTCTTTTACAGTATGATCATCCACTACCTCTTGAAAGCCGCCATCTGTAAAGTCCTTCAACTGGGACACAGCTTGTGGGTGGCGCAGTAGACTTTTAGGCGTCATGACAAATAAAGGCTTTCTAAATGGCCTGTGCATTTGTCTTCTCAACAAATGGAAGAAGTTAGCAGGGCTTGTACAGTTGGCCACTACCATGTTGTGGTTAGCACAAAGCTCCAATAGACGCTCCATTCTCCCGGAAGAGTGTTCCGGCCCTTGACCTTCATAGCCATGGGGTAGGAGAATGACCATTCCATTTGATCTTCTCCATTTCACTTCTCCACTGCTTATATATTGGTCAATGACAATCTGAGCTCCATTGACAAAATCTCCGAATTGAGCTTCCCAAACGGTCAATGAATTCGGGTTTGCAGATGCATAGCCATATTCAAAGCCTAAAACACCGTACTCTGATAGCAGGGAATTGAAAATATCAAATTTTTTCCCTCCTTTAATTTGCTTCAGAGGCGTGTAGGTTTCTTGAGACTCATCTAAAGTCAAGACAGCATGTCTATGAGAGAAAGTTCCTCTTTGTACATCTTGTCCTGAAATCCGAACCCGAAAGTCCTCTTCCAATAGAGTTGCATAAGCCATAAGCTCACCCATAGCCCAGTCGTAGCGATCTTCTTCTATCCTTTTTAATCTGTCGTCAAAAACACGGGTTATCTTTTTAAAGAGAGCTTTATCTTTTGGTAAAGTATTTATTTCTTTCACCAATTTTAAAAACCTTTCTTTAGACACCTTGGTGTCTATTGGTTTTTCAACATCTTCTGCTTTTGCTGGGCGTAAGTCTTTCCATGCTCCTTTAAACATAGGTTTTTCACCTTTTATTTCATCTACCTGCTGCGAGCTGTCTAATTGTTCTTGGAGGTAAGCACGGAAATCTTTCTCTAGTTTTTTAGAAAAACTTTCATCAATAACACCTTCTTCTATTAGCTTCTTTGAATATATTTGCTTTGGGTTCGGATGTTTTTCAATAGCTTTATAAAGCATGGGCTGAGTAAACTTCGGTTCATCAGCTTCGTTGTGCCCAAACCTTCTGTAGCATAATAAGTCAATAAACACATCCGTTTTGTGTTTCTGTCTGTATTCCATAGCTAAATTAATAGCATAGACTACTGCTTCTACATCGTCTCCGTTGACGTGAAAAACTGGAGATATAGTTGTTTTGGCTATATCAGTGCAATAAGTAGATGAGCGTGCATCTCTATAGTTGGTGGTGAAACCCACTTGATTATTGATGACAATATGAACGGTTCCGCCCGTTCTGTACCCGGTAAGTTTTGACATTTGGATAACTTCATACACCACACCTTGTGCGGCGACAGCGGCATCCCCGTGAATGAGGATAGGCGCTATTTTTGAAGAATCTCCATCGTATTTCATATCGATTTTAGAACGTACCATTCCTTCCACGATAGCATCTACTGCCTCAAGGTGAGAGGGATTCGGCGCAAGGCTCAGGTGTACGTTTTTTCCATCGTGCATTTTAATATCCGTAGAGTATCCTAAGTGGTACTTAACATCTCCTTCGAATTCTTCATGTACCTCATCTTCTAATATTTTGCCTTCGAATTCAGAAAAGATTGTACGGTAGGGTTTTTCCATGATGTTAGCCAGAATATTTAACCGGCCTCTATGTGCCATGCCAATAACATACTCTTCTATGCCTAAATTGGCTCCGATACCGATAATGGAGTCAAGCGCAGGAATGAGGGTTTCCGCTCCTTCTAAAGAAAAACGCTTTTGTCCTAAAAATTTTGTTCCCAAAAACGCTTCAAAAGTAACCGCTTGGTTAAGCTTCTCAAGTATTCTTTTCTTTTTTTCTTTCGAAAAATTAGGTGTATTCCTTTCCGCTTCCATCCGGTCTTGGAGGAACTGTATCTTTTTAGGGTTTCGTATATACCTAAACTGTGCACCTATCGATTGGCAATATGTCTCTTCTATTAATTGACGTATGTCACGTAATTTTGCGGGGCCTAATCCCACTTCGATACCCGCATTAAAGACAGTATCCATGTCTTCTTCAGAAAGTCCAAAAGTTTCCAGCTCTTTGCCGGGATAATACTTTCTTCTTTCCCGGACAGGATTGGTTTCAGTAAATAAATGCCCTCTGTCCCGATATCCGTTAATCATATTCAACACTCGGATTTCTTTGACAGCATGTTCCAAACTGATAGGGCTCTCTTTTGAATCGGTCATAGATGCTTGTCCATTTTGACCAAACTCAAAACCTTCAAAAAATTTCTGCCAGCTTGAATCTACTGAAGAGGGATCTTCTTTGTAAGATTGGTATAAAGAATCAATATAATCTGGTTCCGCGTTACTCAGATATGATAATTTGTCCATTGATATTTGACTTATAAACTAATGTCAAAGTTAACAATTAAAAAGCATAATAAAACGTTCTAATTAAGTTAACTTTTATTTTAAAAATTAATCTGTCTTATTTGTTTTCTTTGCTTTGCAATATATCTTTTTTTGGTAGAATAGCAAAGAAATAATCAGATTCGCCTGTTTTGTGTTTTTTGACATATTTTCATGTTCATGCTCATAAACCTATAATTGAGCGGTTTTAAATTATTTATGTGGAGGGGTTGCTTGATAATACATATGGACAGACGAATCTTTTTATATGTAATACGTTAAATGGTAGATTAAGCCTGTAGGTATTTATTGTCTTCCTGTAAATAAGCTTTTGCTAACTTTCTCCAATCTGATGGTTTGTTGTCTTTTTTGGAGGTGCCCTTCCCTGCTAAATGGGACCAATAACTGTAATGGGTAGCAGGATCATAATCTAATAAATGCTCTTCAAAAAATGAAGCGCCTTCTACCCAGTGGGTTTCACATTCTTCTAGAAGATATCGACCTACTATTTTCCGCAATGGATAAGAGATGTCTCCGAGTTCTTTAATTTGCATTATGGCGTTGTCAATAATTTCTACTCCTGTTCGGTTTTCTTTCCATAAACGGAGTTTAGGAGATGAAGGATGAATTTTATGATAAAAATTTTGAAAAAAGACATTTGGATATTTTTTTAGCATAAACCTACAGTAGTCCCGCCAAAAGAGAAAATCCAATAAAAGCCTTAAAAAAGGTTTGTCTTTTTTCCCTATTGCTACTTTGATTGTTTCGTAAGTGTGGATAGGGGACAGGAGTCCATTTGCGATATAAGGGGTTATTTCTGTGATTTTTTTGGTTTCATCCTTTGCATTGCAAAAATCATTCAGGCGATCAAGTGCTGTTAGCTCTCCCCCTCGCATTATTTTATTGCTTAATCTGTTTTTTTCTTCTTTACTGAACCCTAGCTCTTCTAAAGAAGGGACTTCAGTTTTTTCTAAATGCTGAGGTGTGAGAATATTTGTCAATGTGGGCTTTGGATCTCTGAGAAAAGACTCCCTCTCCAGTTCTTTTTTGAAAGTTTGGAAAGTGTCCGGAATGTCGAGGACAGAATAAGGTAGATCTTCCTTGTGGTATAAAGTATGTCCAATAAAATATTTAAGATTAATCTGTTGAGCCCATATTGCTGTCTCTACTCTGTCAGAAATATCTGTTTCCCGAGAAGCAATTTCTCTATGGTGATATACTTCGTCGACTTCATATTTTGCAGTTAGTCTGGGGATTATTTCTTCCGGAAAACCCTTGAAGACCATGAGGTCACTGTTTACCTTTTGAAGTCTTTCTTTTAATTCAAGGACGGATTCGCGAATAAACTGCGCCCTTTTAATTCCTGTGTTTTTATTATTATATCGATTGACTTTGTAATACCTTTCATCAAAGCAGTAAACCGGAATGATAATGGATTTTCGTTCGATAGCTTCATGTAAAACTCTATTGTCATGCAATCGAAGATCATTCCGGAACCACACTAGAATTACTTTATTTTTCATTTTATCTTGTTCCTTTCTTCTCTGATCCCTGCGGCCTGATGTTTTTACAGATTAAATCATGAGGTAAGCAAATATACCTTTATTGTTAGAGGAGAGAGGGCGATTTAACGTGGATCGGGTATTTTTTACACCATTTAGACATAGACGGATCTCTTGTTGAAAAATAAAGCTATTGTGTTAAGCGTATGTTGTCAAAGAGCAAAAAAAACAATAAAGAAAGCCAGTTTGAATATATTTGTATTGGGTTTATTCAAGCTGGCGTAAAAGAAATATTTATTATTGAAACTTAGAATAGAAAATTAAAAATCAACTGTATCGGGGTGTAAGCCTGAAGCTCCTGCATTCTCCATCGAGGAGATACTGTGAAAATCTTCTTTGGAAAGTTGGATAGGACTTTTAATTAAATTTGCTCGAATATTTATTGGGTTTTGTGAACGAGGGAGCACGACATGGCCACTTTGTAATATAAAAGAAAGGCAAAGGGTAGCGACATTTGTTTTGTATTTAGTAGCTATCTCCTGCAAAAAAGGGTGTTCTAGTACTCTGCCCGATCCCAAAGGGCTCCAAGCTTCAATTAAAATATTTTTGCCACGACAGAAATCAACTGTTTTATCTTGGGTATATCCCGGATGAAATTCTATTTGATTGACGGCAGGTTTTATTTTGCAAATATCTAAAACTCCTTGAATATGTGCCGGCATAAAATTGCTTAAACCTATTGCTTTTACTTTCCCTTCATTATACAAAGTTTCCAGGGCTTTCCAGGTTTCTTGATTGATTTCGTTCCAATTATTGAATTGTTTTTTATTGGCCGGCCAATGAATTAAATAAAGATCTACATAATCCAACGCTAATTTATCTAAGGAATGCTCAAAGGCTTTTAAGGCTTTTTCAAAACCTCTATCGGTGTTCCATAATTTGGTCGTTATGAATAAATTGTCTCTATGTAGGTTTGAGTCCTGGATAGCTTTTCCTACGCTTTCTTCATTTCCGTAGCAAGCTGCAGTATCGATATGGGTGTATCCACTTTTTAAAGCTTCTGATACCGCACGATAACACTCTTCTCCTCCGGGTATTTGCCAAGTTCCAAAACCGACTTTGGGTATTGTGATTCCATTATTTAAAGTATAGTTCATAATATCAATTGTTTCTGTTGATAAAAAATGTTAAGGTGAATTTTGAACGGCAATAGAATAATTAATCTATTGTTGTTTAAGTATCTTGATCTTATCTTTAAAAATACTTTTATTTTTGTAAATCCAAAACTATAATTGGCTGTTTAAGTATGCCGTTAAATTAGAAATATATGTTGATTCAGAAAGTTGCTATTGAAGATGCCCGGTTTCATTCGCCCATTGGGTATTATGAAGAAGAAAGGAAGTTGGGGAATGAATTTCTTGTGGATATACAGGTAAGCCTAAAAGTTGATTTTACAAGATCTGATGAACTCGACGATACGCTTAATTACGAAGAACTTTATAAGATAGTGTCAAATATTATGGAGAAGGAAAGAAAGCTGTTGGAATCTGCTGCACAAGAAATCCTAATCGTGGTGAAAAATAATTTTGACTTTGCAGACCTTATCGATGTCAAAATACGTAAATTAAACCCTCCTTTTGGGGGGGGGCTGGCAAATGCAAGTGTACAATTGGTGTATGAAAAATGATTTGAGGTATTTTGATTTCAAATTTTACGTTCCAATAATTTTTTGTGAATGAATTCTGTATATCCTTCTTTACATGAAAAACAAAGGATAAGAGACAAAAAGTCAGTCAAATAGTTTAATAAGAGACTTTTTGTCATTCAATAGGGCTGTATTCCGTTTGGTATAAAAATTGAATATTACTTATTGAATTTGAAAATTAAAAATAACATTAAAAGGAGGATATATTATGGCATTAATTAAATTTCCAACAAGAACAATGAATACCGATAGCGTAAATCCGTTTGTTAACAGTATTTTTGATAATTTTTTTAACGAGTCTTTTGTTTCCGATCGCCTTATAACACGGGTACCTGCGGTAAATATCACAGAGACTTCTGATGCGTACAGTATTGAGCTGGCAGCACCGGGCTTGAAAAAAGAAGATTTCAAAATTAATGTAGATAAAGATTTAATTACGGTTTCCGTAGAGAAGACAGAAGAATCTACAGAAGAAGATAAGGTGTTTAGCAAAAAAGAATACAGCTATACTTCTTTTTCCCGCTCTTTCTCATTACCTGAAAGCGTAGATTACAACAATATTGACGCGAATTATGAAGACGGTGTTCTTTGCCTGAAAATAGGAAAGAAAGAGGAAGCAATCGTGGCAAAACGAATGATAGAAGTGAAATAAGAATAGTGTAGGATGGTTTAGTTTAGTGTGAAGAGCCTCTGCATACGAAAGGATGCGGAGGCTTTTTTTTGCTGTGCAGGGTTCTTAAAATAGTATGGTGCATAACTTCACCTTCCTGTTGGAGGAACTCATCTTTTCGGTAGGTCCGACTTCAACCCCCAGCTTAATCAGAGCCATGGCTTCCGGCTTTATAATGGATATATTATATGGATTACTTCTTTTTTGGAGAGACTTTCATTTAATAATCGAATTTGTAGCGTAAATCAATTATATTTGTTTTTTATCAGAATAGGTTTATAATCTTACATGAAGCACATACGGAATTTTTGTATTATTGCCCATATTGATCACGGAAAAAGCACCTTGGCAGATAGGCTTTTAGAATATACGAATACCATAACCAAACGAGAAGCGGAAAACCAGCTTCTTGATAATATGGATCTTGAAAAAGAACGGGGTATTACGATTAAAAGCCATGCCATTCAGATGGACTATGAAAGAGAAGGGCAAAAGTATATCCTTAATTTAATAGATACACCAGGGCACGTTGATTTTTCATATGAAGTATCCCGATCTATTGCGGCTTGCGAAGGGGCCCTTTTAATAGTGGATGCTTCTCAAGGGATCCAGGCGCAAACGATCTCCAATCTTTATTTGGCTTTAGAACATGATCTTGAAATTATCCCCATCTTGAATAAAATGGACTTGCCAGGTGCTATGCCTGAAGAAGTAAGTGATCAAATTCTTGAACTTATTGGAGGGAAAAAAGAAGAAATTATCCCGGCTTCCGGTAAAACAGGACAGGGAGTACATGATATTTTGGATGCTATCATTGATCGGGTTCCGGCTCCGGCGGGCAATAGCCAAGCTCCATTGCAAGCATTAATTTTTGACTCTGTTTTTAATTCCTACCGTGGAATCATGGCCTATTTCAAAGTGGAAAATGGAGTTATTAAAAAAGGAGATAAGGTTAAGTTTGTAGCTACAGGAAAAGAATATATTGCCGATGAGGTAGGTACGTTGAAATTAGGTTTGCTCCCGAAAGAACAAATTAATACAGGAGATGTAGGGTACATAGTATCAGGTATCAAAGAGGCGAGGGAAGTAAAAGTAGGGGATACCATTACACACAGCCAAAGACCATGCGACAAAGCCATACAAGGTTTTGAAGAAGTCAAGCCTATGGTTTTTGCAGGTATTTATCCGGTGGATACAGACGACTATGAAGAGTTAAGGGAATGTATGGATAGGTTGCAACTGAATGATGCATCTTTAATTTTTGAACCGGAGTCATCGGCCGCATTAGGGTTTGGTTTTCGATGCGGTTTTTTGGGGATGCTGCACATGGAAATTGTTCAAGAGCGTCTGGAAAGAGAGTTTGATATGTCGGTGATTACGACCGTACCCAACGTTTCTTACAAAGCTTATTTGAATACAACAAAAGAAGAAATAGAAGTACATAACCCATCCGATTTGCCGGAGCCTAATCATTTGGATCATATTGAAGAACCGTATATAAAGGCTTCCGTGATTACGCAAGCAGAATATGTAGGATCAGTGATGTCTCTTTGTATTCAAAAAAGAGGAACAATAGTAAATCAATCTTATTTAACAACCGATAGGGTGGAATTGGAATTCGAAATGCCTATGGGAGAGATTGTTTTCGATTTTTATGATAAGTTAAAATCAGTATCCCGCGGTTATGCTTCTTTCGATTATTATCAAATCGGATATAGAGATGCTGATCTGGTTAAGTTAGATATAAGATTGAATGATGAGCCTGTAGATGCTTTATCTTCTTTGATCCATAGGGATAATGCTTATGATTTGGGCAAAAAGATTTGTGAAAAGTTAAAAGAGCTTTTGCCAAAACAACAGTTTGTTATCAAAATACAAGCTTCTATAGGAGCGAAAATCATAGCTCGGGAAACTATCAGCGCCTTGCGGAAAGATGTAACTTCAAAATGCTATGGAGGGGATATTTCGCGTAAACGTAAGCTTTTAGAAAAACAGAAGAAAGGTAAAAAACGGATGCGCCAAGTTGGAAATGTGGAAATTCCACAGAACGCGTTCATGGCAGTACTCAAATTAGATTAATTCGAATTAGCGACAACGTAACATGCAAATTTTAGACGGAAAAGAAGTATCCTCATACAAAAAAGAGGAAATCAAGAGAGAAACAGAAAAGTTTTTTAAAGATACAGGCCGGCGTCCACATCTGGTAGCTATATTAGTAGGAAATGACGGAGCTAGTGAAACGTATGTAAACAGTAAAATGAAAAACTGTAAATATGTAGGCTTTGAATCCTCTACAGTAAGGTATGAAGAAGATATCCGTGAAGAAGAGCTCTTGTCGAAAATTAGAGAGATAAATAAAGATGAAAATGTAGATGGATTAATTGTGCAGTTGCCGCTGCCCAAACATATAGATCCTGAAAAAGTAACAGAAACCATCGACTATCGAAAAGATGTGGATGGATTTCACCCCATCAATCTGGGGAGAATGCAGAGAAATTTACCTTCATTTATTCCCGCTACTCCTTATGGGATTATCATGATGCTTGAACATTACGGTATTGATACACAAGGAAAAAAAGCGGTTGTAGTAGGGAGAAGTAATATTGTAGGTTCGCCTATCAGTATATTGCTGGCTCGGAATGCGCAACCCGGAAACTGTACCGTGACTTTGACACACAGCCGGACAAAAAATATTGAAGAAGAGATAAAAAGAGCAGATATCATAATCGCCGCAATAGGAAAAAAACATTTTGTCAAAGAAGAAATGGTAAAGGAAGGGGCCATTGTAATAGACGTAGGGATCAATAGGGAAAAATCCGATAAGACAAAGTCGGGATACAAGCTATACGGAGATGTGGATTTTGAGCGGGTAGCTCCAAAATCTGACTGGATTACACCCGTCCCTGGAGGCGTGGGTTTAATGACCATCATTGCTTTATTACGAAATACTTTAGATGCTGCAAAAAAAGCTGTGTATCAAAAATGATACTTTGGCATGATGCTTGTACTTTTATTAAGAAAATAAGTATTCTTATGAAAAAAATAGCATTATTATCAATTTTTGCAGGTGCTTTATTCTTTACAGCTTGCAACAACGGATCTTCTGATAAAGATAGAGCGGAAAGAAACGAGATGACCATAGGAGAAGAAATTGACGGAACTATAGATGAGTCTGATGCCAGGGCACGGGAATTGAGAGCTGAGGCCGAAGCTAAATTGGAGGAATCTCAAAAAAAATTAGAAGAGTCGGAAAAAGATATGGAAAAAGCCCGTAAAGAACTGAAGGAAGCAGAAGAAAAACAGGACGCTGAAGCGAAAGAAAAAGCTCAGAAAGCAGTCGATAAAGCAGAAGAAACTTGGGAGAAATCTAAAGAATCAGCGAAAAAAGCAGCGGATAAAGTTTCCGAAACCTTTAATGAAGGCGTAGATGCTACTAAGGACGCTGCTCATAAAACGGGCGAAGCAGTTAAAGAATCTGCAGAAAAAACGAAAGAGAAAGCAGAAGAGTTAAAAGACAAACTGAAAAAAGAAGAAAATGAAGAATAATCCCTTTCCATAGGGTTGTTCTACATCAATAAAGCCGTCTCAAAATATCTTGAGACGGCTTTATTCATATAAAATCTATATTGTGTTTAGCTTAAAAAGCTGTTTCTCTTATTCGGCCAGCAATGATTCTAC
>JAJYRG010000135.1:1667-3983 GCA_021794195.1 Bacteroidota bacterium | reverse complement strand
TTTTTCGTTTAATCAAAGAATCCTAAGCGGTTTTTCATGCTAATTAATACATCTTTATTTTTAGGAAATCTACCGTAGCCTAAACCATCTTGAATAGCTTCTTTATCCGGCATTTTTCCCCATACAGTATCCTGGGCTATTATACATTCGGTATGGAGATCAAAATATTGTAAAGAAGTAAATCGTCTATAGGCAGTATCTTTTTTGGAAAGCTGTTCAGACTCGAGTATTTGGCTTACTTCTTTTCTATCTAAGAGCTTATCTTCACTTTTGATAAGAACGAGACCTTTCACATTTTCTTTGTTTCTATTGTCAGAAGTTCCTAATTCATCGTTCCATAGACTTATGTACCGAATAGAATAGTTTTTATGTGGGTAATCTTCTAAAATTAATACATTGTCTTTCCAATCTATCTCTTTTTTCTTAAAAGGATAAGCAGAAATATTTTTTCCATTTTTAAATTTATTCAATATATATTCCGGTAAAGAGTCTGTCAGTTCTCCATCCTGCTTATATTCTGCAAACTTGTAGTGCATCCACAAATAACCTCCCCCAAAAAAGACTAAAATAGCTATTATGATTACGGGTAATATCCACTTTCTTGACATTTGCAACTGGCGTCAACAGCCTTTAAGTTTTTTGTAACTCTGAAAAATATCATGAGGTTGACTAAATGCAAGGTTTAAATTTATCCAAAACAAGTGTCATCCTTGATAACAAAGGTACATATATTTCAACAAAAAAATCGACACAATTTAGGTTTGACTAGGTATTTCATATTTTCCTACTTCGATTCCATTATCATCGAGCATACTTACTTTCAATTGTTCTGGATCAGCTTCAAAATGAATAACTGTCCGCTCACCTTCTTTTGGCCCCCCTCCTATTATAATAGGATAGCGATGTTCAGAGTTCGGTGCATGTACGCCGTATCTATGAGTATGCCCGGAAATAACGATGTCTATTTTATGATTTTCAAATAAAGAGGAAAATAATTCTCTACAATGCATAGTACCATGCCAGTCACCAGAATGAAATGTAGGAATATGCATGAAAACGACTTTATAAAGAGCGTTTTTATACGCGCTGGTATTCATTACCTCTTCTTCCAACCAGCGCTTTTGCTCTTCTCTATAAGCATCAAAATCTACAATATCTGCATATACAGGAGTATCGTCGGGTTTATCTTCACCTGTATCTAAAACTATAAAAAAAGCCGGCCCCTGTTGAAAACTGAAATAATATTTATCCTTTGGATATTTGAAATAGTCTTTTATATCCCGGGCAAACTTCCCTCGGGTTTCGTGATTGCCCCGGCTTAGGATAAATGGTTTCTCACTTGCGAAAATATCCGTACAAGGTTGGATTAAATGCTCTATTAATTGATTCTCATCTGTTTGGTAATCAAACATATCTCCATTTAAAAACACAAACTCGTAAGGTTTTGTGTTAAAATCCAAAAGGTGTTTAAAAGATTTAGGCCGGTCGTGTATATCATTTAATATCAAGCAAGAAACAGTTTCTGCATCTTTATCTGGAGTTGTAAATGTGAATATCTCTGTGTGATAGGTGTCTCCATATTGTAAATCATAAGGTTCAAAAGAGTTTATTTCCTTAATATAGAGTCTGTATCGGTAAGTTTTGCCCGGCGATAGATTGTCAATTTTAAATTGGACTAATCCTTTGCCTACATCAATAAATCCATCCTTTTTATTAAAGACATGCCTTTTTTCGTTATTGTCCATAATAAGCTCTACCCAACATAAAGAATCAATACCTGTGATAGCAGATACGGTAATTTCGGTTTCGCTCATATTTTGTAGATAAGGAGCAGTTAGAAATGCATCTGATTTACCATCTTCTTTATTTTTAGCTTTTGTACGGGCCGATAAGGGAATACTTGCCGTGCTTCCCGCAGCAGCAAGTAAGGTAAGCTTTTGTAAAAACTCTCTTCTGTTATTTTTCATAAATAAAGGATTTTTTTATATAATTTAATTTTTATTATTCCCGGATAAGAGAACGATCCAAATGCACATATCCTCCATCCACATGGATTAATTGACCTGTCGTATGGCTCGATTTTCCAGATAAAAGAAAAAGAACTGTATTAGCAATTTCTTCTGCTGAAGTCATGCGGTTTCCCAGAGGGATTCTACCGGTAATCTTTTTAAGTGCCTTGTTAGGTTCATCTAAGGTCTTTAACCAATTATCATATTGAGGAGTAGAAGCTTCCGCCACAATAACTGCATTTACCCGAATATTATAAGGCAATAGTTCTACGGCCCATTCCCGCGTCAAAGCATTTCTGCCTCCGTT
>JAJYRG010000135.1:0-1567 GCA_021794195.1 Bacteroidota bacterium | reverse complement strand
GGTTTGCCCATATGATCCAATACAAAAGATAAATTCGGATTTTGTCGTATACAAGCTAATGTGCTTTCAAAATGGCGGGGACGGATAAGCAAATCGTAAGAAAAGTCATATTTTGCCAATAACTCCAATCCATTCATAAAATCATCTCTCAACAAAAAATCCGGATCTTCTTCATCTTCCACGATGTGTCTAAATCCTTTCATAACAGGATCTTCCGCATATTCACGCAATTGATCAGCTATATTTTTTGCCGAAAAATCTATCCATCCTACTATCCCTTTTACCATAGCGTACGCATCTGACATTTCTTTTAGGAATTTATTCTCCGCTATAGACTGTGATGCCTGAACAAGCACTGCACCATCTATTTTGTTTTTCTTCAAAGTATAAGAAATGTCATTAGGTAAAAAAGTACGGCGAAGTACTTTCATGTCTTCTGAAATCCAGGAATGTGTTTCTTCTTTATATAACCAAAAATGTTGGTGAGCATCGATTCTCATAACACTTACTTTCTTTTTTGAAAACCAACAACCGCCTGTTTTGCTTTGCCTAAACCTTCGGCTCCCAACTCCACTACATCTCCTACTTTTAAATATATAGGAGGATTAAAACCTAAACCTACTCCTGCAGGCGTACCTGTCGAAATAATATCCCCGGGCAGCAGTGTCATAAATTGAGATATATAAGAAACAATATGAGGAACAGAAAAAATTAAATTTTTCGTATTTCCGTCCTGATATATTTTATCATTCACCTTTAACCAGAGACGGATATTATTTATGTCTTTTATTTCATCTTTGGTAGCGATCCAAGGACCAATCGGTGCAAATGTGTCACAGCCTTTCCCTTTATCCCAGGTACCCCCTCGTTCTAATTGATACTCTCTTTCCGATACATCGTTATGCAAAACGTATCCAGCGACGTAATCCAAGGCTTTCTCTTCTTCTACATAGGACGCTTCTTTTTCAATCACTATGCCGAATTCCACTTCCCAATCTGTTTTTACCGAATTTCTCGGCAACATAATATTGTCATTTGGACCGATCACAGAGGTCGTAGACTTCATGAAAATAATAGGTTCTTTGGGAATATTTGCTCCCGTTTCTTCGGCATGATCTTTATAATTTAATCCTATGCATACAATTTTTGAAGGTTTTGCAATAGGAGCTCCCAAACGTTCGTCAGATGCAATCTCAGTAAGCTTTCCTTCGTTAGCTTTTATAAATTCTTCTAACCTGGCCAAACCATCTGTACGAAAAAACTCTTCGTCAAAATCTCCTCCAAATGCAGATACATCATAGTTTTTTCCATCTGCATGTACTCCTATTTTCTCTTCACCTGCTCTTCCGAATCTTATTAATTTCATGTTTGTTTTTTTAATTTTAATTGTTCAATTTAATAAAACCACCGTCAATCGGAAAGTCATTTCCAGTAATAAAACTCGCTTCGTCACTGCATAAATACAAAGCTAAATCAGCGATTTCTTTAGGTTTTCCCATTCTGCCGATAGGCTGTGTTTTAGAAAGTTTTTCAAACATTTCTTTCTCTTTTCCCGGATAGTTTTTGT
>JAJYRG010000052.1 GCA_021794195.1 Bacteroidota bacterium | reverse complement strand
TGCATATCAGCTTATTCTTAAAAATCGGCGGGCAAAGTTTATTTCTTCCGGATCTCCGGTGATTTTCCCCGGTTCATCAGATAGTTTGATGACAGGAGTCCATGTATTTCCTTCTACTTGAGTTTCTGTCATTTTCAAGACTATATTCATTCGTTTTACACCTACATCATTCGTTAAATCTGTACCAATACCGAAAGAATAGCCAATTCTTCCATGACAAAATTCAGCGATGGGTTTCACTTTTTCATAATCCAACCCATCTGAAAATATAATTGTTTTAGAGAGAGGATCTACTCCATTTTTTTGATAGTGTTGGATGGTTTTTTTTGCAAATTCGATAGGATCCCCGCTATCGTGTCGCACACCATCAAATAACTTAGTGAGTTTTTTGTCAAATTGTTCAAAAAATACATCCGTAGTATAGGTGTCGGACAAGGCTATTCCTAAATCCCCTCTGTACACATTGGACCAGTGTTCCAAACTTAATAAATTCGCCATTTTATACCCATATTTTGCTGCGTGAAACATAAACCATTCATGGGCATGTGTACCGATGGGCCGGGTTTGATACTTCATGGCAAAATGAACATTGCTGGTTCCTATGAAAGTATTTGACGGATGTTTATACAGTGTGTTGATAACTAGATCGTGTACTTCATAGGAATGCCGACGACGGGTGCCAAAGTCAGCAATAGTGATATGAAACTGATCATAATTATTGAATTTTTCATCGGCAATGCGGCACACTTCTTCATTCGGTATGCGTGTGATATTTTGGCTTTTATAGTAAAGTTCGCTTATCAAAGATAGAACAGGGACCTCCCACATGATGCTGCGGTACCAAAAACCTTCAATACTGACAGTCAAATCTCCCCCTTGCTGTTCTATGAGCACCTCGTTGGGATCATAGCGATACCCCTCTAAAAAATCAAAGTAAGTAGGATCTATATAAGGACAGGTTTTTGCGAAAAAAGTTTTTTCCTCCTTTGTGAGCTTGAGCTCCCGCATATGGTCGATAGCTACTTGAAGAAGTTTATCAAAACCTGGGGGGAATTTATGATTTCCGCGGTTTATGAATTGATATTTCGCTTTCACTTTTGGAAATAACTTCACCACGGCATACTGCATAGTGAATTTGTAAAAATCGTTGTCAAGAATAGAATTTAATTTGACCATAAGCTTTTATTCTATCAGTAGTATTCAAAGATAATAACTTCTTTACATAAGGAATACCTAAAGATACACGAAAAAAGAGAGAAGGAGGATTCTGTAAGCATCGTTTATGGCGATATAGCATGTTTTCCCCTATGCACTATCGTTACACCTTCGCGTTACTCCGTGCCGCCACATAGAGAACTGTAGGTTAGTTGGAGAATGGAGAGGATAGCCGTTCTTCGGTGGTAGATACCGGATTCAGTCCGGTATGGGCGAGGTTTTTATATTTTAAAACTTTAAAAGAAAAAGCTGAGAGCCCGATAGCTCTCAGCTTTTTTATATTGAAAATGTTTTTTATCTCCTACGGCTATTCGTATTGCTTCTTGTCGCTCTTGTTTTAGAAGATTGTGTATTTGACTTCGCCGAAGAGGAAACTCTCGATGAAGAAGATCTATTTACAGAACTTTGGCTACGTGTATTGCTCGATGGGGCACTTCGCGTAGTGGAAGTAGTGTTGCCCGATCGAGTTTGAGGCTGCGTACTGCGAGCCCTTTGATTCGTAGTGCTAGGACTTGCCTGACTTCTGCTTCTTGCCGAATTATTTGTTGTATTTGTACGGCTTCTTTGCGTCGATTGTGTAGCTTGTCTAGTCGTTTGTGCGGGTGTTCTTGTGGTTGTACTTCTCCTGTTTGAAGGGGAAGTAGCGCTTCCTCTCACAGCCCTGTCAGTGGAAGTAGCTCTCCTTTGAGAGTTGGTTGTGCTATTCCTTTGAGCACGTTCTTTTGTAGCCTCAGATTGACGGCTCGCATTACTATTGCGTTGCCCAGAAGTGGAAGTGTTTGTACGAGCTCTCGTGTTTGTTGTATTTGTTTGTCTTTGTGTAGACGCATTGTTATTCCGGGTATTCGTACTGCGAAAGTCATATCTATTGCTATTGCTTTCATTTCTGCTGCTACGACTGTTGGCTGTTCGTGTATTCGAGGGCCGGTAAACGGCAACAGAGTTTTGGTTTACCCGAGTACGTCCTGGAGTAGTGGTAGTTCGTACATTCCGTACAGAAACACGTCTTCCAATGGAGCGTTCGATGTCTGCTCTTTTAGGACCTCCGTAATAACGATTGTTGTTGACTATATATGTATTATTGATTACCGTAGTCCGGTTATAAATATTTCTATGACCGTAAGACCAATAACGGTTAAGTCTTGGCTGATAGATATTTCTCGATTGGACAAATACCCATAAGTTCATTGGTAATTGCATAGATACCCCTACGCGTACAGAAGGAGTCATGGGTGCCCAACCATAATATCCGTTTCCTGATCTCCATTCAACCCAAGCGGGCCCCCATTCATAGCCCGGAACCCATCCCCATCCTCGGTGTGAGCTGTGTATCCAGCGGCCATAATGAAAAGGCGCCCAACCCCAACTGTAGTTGGATACCCAGGTATTTCCATACTCTGTCATTACCCAGTGACCATTTGTACCATAAGGAATGAAATTCGGATCGGCATCTGGGTACCATACTTCTCCATATTGAGAATCATGGGCCCAGTCACCATAAGGAGAAAGAGCATCATAAAAAATGTCTATAGAAACCTGTCCCTGTGCATGTACTTTGGATACACCTATTGTTAGAAAACTCAAGGATATAATCCAAATAATTATTGTGTTTTGAAAAGTTTTCATATCGCTTATGTTTTAAACGTTCAACCATGAGTTTCTATATACTATGACGTATAAAAAGAACTAAGGTTTAATTAATAACTCTGAGCCCTACTTTATTATTCTCGGGTTATAACCGGTTTTATACAATACTGGAGCATTTTTCGAAGGTTCTTTTTTACCATAGAGGTTTGGCATGTCATTTGTCTTCAATTAAAGAATAACATAATGGATAGCAGTAGGTTTGAATAGATTTAGTGGCTTTATGCGAATGGTATTTTTATAAATCTAATATAGAAAATGATAATTTTAGTACCTTTGTGGTTTGTTAAAAGAAGTTTAGTTATTTCATGGTGAAATCAATTAAGAACTTACTCCTTGAATTTGCGCGGATACATCGTTTTTTGATGCGTTTTTTTAGGGAGTTGATTACGCCGCCTTACGAGTTTAAGGAAATCATACGCCAGTGTTATGAAATTGGGTGGAAATCTTTTCCTCTTATCAGCTTGACCGGGTTTATTGTGGGTTTTGTTTTTACCAAACAGTCCCGTCCATCTCTTGAAGAATTTGGCGCTACTTCTTGGTTGCCTTCTTTGATTTCCATTGCTATTGTCAGGGCATTAGCCCCTTTGGTAACAGCACTCATATCTTCGGGTAAGGTAGGATCGCAAATTGGAGCGGAACTGTCTTCAATGAATGTCACTGAACAAATAGATGCAATGGAAGTTTCGGGCACCAATCCCTATAAATATCTTATTGTAAGTAGGATACTGGCTACTTCTATCATGATACCTATTTTGACATTTTATGTTTCAGGCATAGGACTAGTAGGAGGGTACCTGAGTATCATCTCGCACGATGATTTAAGTATGTTAAGTTTTTTTACTCAAGTGTTCGGCGCGATCGAATATATTGATGTTATTGCGATGGTTATAAGAGCCGTTGTCTTTGGTTTTACTATTGGTTTTATCAGTTGCTATGTAGGTTATTATTCTTCGAAAGGAACAGAAGGTGTAGGGAAAGCAGCGAACTCTGCGGTGGTCGCCTCTATGTTTTTAGTGTTTTTAGAGGAAATCCTTATTGTGCAAATACTGTCATTCTTTAATTATTAAATATGCCGGTCAAGTCCAAAAATATAGACTATAACGATTGTGTGATTGATATCCGGGATGTGTACAAGTCTTTCGGCTCATTGGATGTGCTGAAAGGTGTGAACTTAAAATTGTACAACGGAGAGAATCTTGTCGTATTAGGAAGATCAGGCACAGGAAAGTCAGTGTTGATAAAACTTATTTCCCGTTTATTGGAACCAGACAAAGGAACAATTGAGGTTTTGGGGCAAAACGTCAATGCTATATCGATGAAAGAAATGCAGCTACTTCGTCTGCGTATCGGTTTTTCTTTTCAAAACAGCGCTTTATACGATAGTATGACGATTCGGAAAAATTTAGAATTTCCATTGGTACGCAATAAAAGAAAATTGACACGGAAAGAGATAAACAAAGAGGTAGAAACAGTTTTGGATGCGGTAGGTTTGATACACACTTTAGATCAAATGCCTTCCGAATTATCCGGAGGACAAAGAAAGAGGGTGGGGATTGCGCGTACGTTGATATTGTATCCGGATATTATGTTGTATGATGAACCTACGGCAGGGTTGGATCCTATTACATGTTTGGAAATAAATAAATTGATTAATGATGTGCAAGAGCGCTTCAAAATCTCTTCTATTGTCATTACCCATGATTTGGCCTGTGCGAAAATGGTGGGTGATAGAATTGTGATGCTCTTGGACGGAAGATTTGAAAGAGAAGGAAGTTTTGAAGAGATTTTCAATACAAATGATGATCGGGTAAAACTTTTTTATGATTATAATTTTATAGAGTAGATTTTAATAATGGATACAAAAGATAGAAAACGTTCTATTACGGTAGGTTTATTTGCATTTATTGGTTTGCTTATTTTGATAGCCGGCATATTGGTGCTGGGAAGCCAGCAGAGTAAATTCAGTAAAAACTTATTGATCAAAACACATTTTGAAGACGTAAAAGGACTGAAAGTAGGAAATAATGTGTGGTTTTCAGGCGTAAAAGTGGGCATTATTAAAAGCATTAAATTTAAAGGAGTGCGGGATGTCGAGGTTTTGATGAATATCGAAGAAAAGTCAAGTGAATACATCCGAAAGGATGTGGCTGCAAAACTGGGATCGGATGGCCTCATCGGAAATTCGATTATTACTTTAGAAGGAGGATCTCCTGATGTACCAGCTATAGAAGAAGGAGATGTCATCCAATCGGCATCGGGCACGGATATGGAGGATATGTTAACTACTTTGCAATCCAATAATAAAAATCTTGTTCGTATCACTGAAAATTTTGTTTCCGTAAGCGAGGATATTGCTTCAGGAAACGGTTTGATAGGTGCCCTTCTGACAGACTCTACTTTAGTGGTCGGGTTGAAGCAAGCCATTGCCGGATTAAATCAAACTTTAGCTGGAGCGCAAACCGCAGTTGGGGATTTGACAGCTGTTTCGGCTAAACTCAATCAGGAAAAAGGATTGATTCATGACCTCTCTACAGATACCCTCGTCTTCGCTAATCTAAGAACATCTTCAAATCAGTTGCAAGAGGTATCTGACAAAGCGGTGGTACTCATGGATAATATCCGAGAGGTGACCGAAAGATTGAATGATAAAAATAACGCAGTAGGTGTTTTGACAAATGATGAAAGTGTGGCAAATGAAATAAAAAGTATTTTGCGGAACTTAAATCAGAGTGCAGAAAAGTTAGATCAAAATATGGAAGCACTTCAGCATTCTTTTTTAATCAGAAGGCATCTTAAAAAGGTAATAGATTAATTTTTAAATCAAAATTACAGTATAATTAAATAAAAGGACAAAGTGTAATGTATGTGATTTCGGAGCATGATGTGGCTTATGAAGATAATCATTTGGTAGCGATAAATAAGTTGGGAGGGCATATAGTCCAAGCGGATGAAACGAGAGATACTACACTTGGCGAAATGGTTAAATTATTTTTAAAAGAAAAATACAATAAACCATTTGATGTTTTTTTAGGAGTTATTCATCGTTTGGATCGGCCTGTGAGTGGATTGGTGCTATTCGCAAAAACAAGCAAAGGACTGGATCGTATGAATAATTTATTTCGCAAACGCGAAGTGGATAAATATTATATAGCCATCGTCAGAACTCCTCCTCCAAAGAAACAAGATACACTCATACATTATTTGAGGAGGGATAGAAAGCGCCGTGTTACAATGGTGTATGATAAGGAAATAGAAAACACCCAATA
Source organism: Bacteroidota bacterium (assembly GCA_021794195.1). Taxonomy (GTDB): domain Bacteria; phylum Bacteroidota; class Bacteroidia; order Sphingobacteriales; family Sphingobacteriaceae; genus Sphingobacterium. The sequence goes on along the minus strand of JAJYRG010000052.1, from coordinate 15,831 downwards.
TTCAGAGCTGCACTATGAAGTTTTGGGCGAAGTGGAAGGGTATTATGCTTTGAAAATACAGCTTGTCACCGGCAGGACTCATCAGATAAGGGCTCAGCTTGGCCATATAGGCAGCCCTATTGTAGGAGATAATAAATACGGGTATCCGAGAGGAGGAAGAAGGCGAACGATTAGTCTGCATGCCCGCTCCTTATATTTTATCCATCCTGTGAAGCGGGAACCAATAAATATATTAGCAGATTTCCCCTCCGATGGCTTTTGGGATAAGTTTGAAGATTTAATGCGGGAACACTCTTCGTAGGTCTTATATTTTTTTTGTAATTTTGAAATATGAAGCGAAATATTTATATAGTTACAGTGCTTTTGTTGGGGTTAGTGTTGTTTATGCAAACACATGACGCTTCTGCTCAGTGTGCTATGTGTACGCTAAATGCAGAGAATAGTGTGGATAATGGCAATACCTTTGGGATGGGGCTCAATCGGGGCATCCTTTTTCTTTTAGTTATGCCTTTTATCCTGTTGGCAGGGATATTTCTGTTGTGGTATAAAAAATTTCGGAAAAACCCAAAAACAGAAGCTCAGATTTCCGTGGGAAATTAAACTTCTCTAAGAAAGAGGAAGGTATTCCATCAGACTGTCAAAGATGAAAATCTTTTCATTATGGTTTTTAAGGATTTGGCGCTGAATAGGGATTATATAATCTGTTTTAAACTCCTCTATCTCTTCCTGATTTTGCGCATTTAAATGCAAGCAATATGTTTCCCCTTCGTGTTGCGCATTATGCATTTTTAAAAAATTCACGGAAAGATTTCTTGAAGACTTAAGGTACTCTTGTAACCAAGGTAAAAAAACCGTGGATTCGCTGCGGTCGATAATAATAGATATATTGTATAAATACATAAGGCAAAGATAAAAATTAAACTGTAAAAATGCAGTTGCACTTGTCGCTATATGATATTAAATTAGGAACTTTATAGAGTATAAAAGGCTTTGATAATTTTATGAATATCGTGAGGGATATAAGAGTTGTTTTTCTTCTTTTTTTTCTATCAGTTGTTTTGATTTCATGTCAGGATAAAGACACAGCGAAAAAAGGAAATGCAGTGGAAGATTTTTTCTCAAATCCAGAGCGATCTTCTTTTCAATTATCGCCAGATGGGAAGCGTCTTTCTTATATTGGGTATGACAATTACTGCCGAAATATTTTTATATTGGATTTAGAAAATCCGGATTCATCAAAGCAGCTGACTTATCAAACTTCTCTGGATGTCCAATATTACTTTTGGGCAGATGCAGACCATATAGTTTTTTCGAACACACAGTCCAATGAAGATAGTTTGAGGATAATGATAGCGGATGTGAATACCGAAAAACAAGACTTTTTATTACAGCCTTCGGATGAAAGACTGAGATGGGTGAGCCGTAGCCCTAAAGATTCTCAGCTTTTGGCCACCATCTGGCAAAAAGATTCCTCAGCTTCCGATTTGTATGCGATAGATTTATATACAAAAACACGAAAACTCATCTCGAAAAATCCCGGAGATATTAAAAAATGGTACGCTACTTTAGACGGAGAGGTCAAATTAGCATTGACCAAAGATAGTCTGGATGAATCTTTACTATATAAACCTTCAGGAAGTGATACTTTTAAAGAAATAAAAAAGAACAACTTTAAATCTACGGTATATCCCATAGGGTTTGTAAAAGATTCAGAAGACAAAATATATGCTATTTCAAGTGAAAATCGTGATCGTTCTGCTTTGGTGGAGATAGATTTGAATTCGGGAGAGGAGAGCAGAGAGCTGTTTGCCCATCCCGAAGTGGATGTTAATTATTATAGTTATAGCCAGGATCTCCATGAATTGATGTATGCTTCATATACAGTAGATAAAAATGAGCATTATTTTTTCGATAAAAATCTGGAGGAAATAGTACGGAAAGTAAAGGAGAAATTTACAGAAGAAGAGATTTATATCTTAGATTCTAAGCCAGAAAATAAACAGATTATTTTTCAAACATATAGTGATGTCAATCCCGGAGAAGTGTATTACTATGATGGGCGCAAAGAGAAATATGAACTTTTGATTGAAAACTCCCCCAGTTTGGATAAAACTAAGCTTTGCCGCATACAAGCAGTAAGTTTTAAAGCCCGCGATCAAAAAACTATTTCAGGTTATTTAACGCTTCCTAAAGAAGAAAATAAAAAACATCCGTTAGTGGTACTGGTCCATGATGGTCCACATCGTCGGGATTCATGGAAGTTTGATTCTGAAGTACAGTTTTTAGCAAGCCGGGGTTATGCAGTTTTTCAAGTTAATTATAGAGGTTCAGCGGGTTTTGGTAAAGATTTTTGGGCTTCAGGTTTTAAAGAATGGGGAGGGAAAATACAGACGGACATCATTGATGGAGTGACTTGGCTTATTCATGAAGGCATTGTAGATAAAGATAAAATAGCGATCATGGGACGTGGTTTTGGAGGGTATTCTGCTTTACATGCAGCTACCTTTAATACTTCTTTATTTACATGTGCTATTTCTTCTTCGGGCTACAGTAATTTATTTACCTTTTTTAAAGAGGTCCCGCCTTATTTGCAACAATATATGCAATTGTTTTACGAGATTATAGGCAACCCCCAGATAGAACCCGAACTTTTCCGTAGTATTTCTCCTGTTTTTCACGCGGATCGCGTAAAAATACCGGTGATGTTTGTGCAGGGAGGGAGAGATAAATACAGTTCGCTGACGGATGTTAACCAATTTGTACAAACACTGAAAAACAACCATATCCCTGTTAAATTTTTGTATAAAGAGGAAGAAGGGAAGTTGTTTAAAAAAGATGAAAACATCATTTCTTATTATTTGGAAATAGAAGATTTTTTACAAAAATACATGAAATAATATCGCACAGCGATGAAAAAAGTAGATATAGGATATAAAAAGAATTTAGGGCTACTTTTGTCGTCGTTGGTTTTTATTACCATTTTGTTTATTGTTTCTGTTGTTTTTGCCCGCTCTATGATCGAAAATTTTGTGCATTCGGATTTCAATAACCGAAAAACAGAAGTATTTGATGAGTCTATTAAACCATTTAATGATTTTTTTAACAATAAAATACCCGAAATATCTTATTATCAGGGGTATTTAGATTCCCGACAAGCTACTAATTATGCGAATGAGGTTATACGGCGCTATCCTTTTGTAGAAGAAATGATCTTTTACGATGTCATATTTACCAATCAGGATTCTTTAAGTTTCGGGGTGAAGTTTAATAACTTAACCATTCACCCTAAATCCGTTTATAAATACCACTTGAATCCTCAAAATAAATTAATTATTTCACAGGAAGGATCTGAGCAAAAATCACAAGGCATTAATGACTTTAATAATATGGCATTAAAGTTAGTGAGTTATTTGGATGAAGTGAATGAATCGACCCGATTGACAGATGATCAGATCTATAAAGTATTTTACACCATTCATCCGGGGAAAATTGTTTACATGAATATTCCGAGAATTAGTGACTTGTTGGTTTATAAGGAACTCATGTTAAGGGATTCTTTGCCTATACTGGCTTATGATCAGGATATGTTTATTTTTGAGATTAATCCGCAAAAGATTTACATTACGAATACATTTCCAAATCTATATGAAAATATAGAAATAGTCCCGATTGTAAAGAGCAGAGTGGCCGATACCCGTCCTTATCTTGAAACCGAGCTGGCCTTGCCCGGAGCCTTGTCTAATTACAAATTATTGTTTGAAACTTCTGAATCTTATATAGCAAAAGAGGTAAACAGGCAATTTGCCCCAGTAGTAGTAGGGTTGGTTTTATTATATTTGGTACTGTTGTTGATAGTATATTTAATATTTAGAAATATTTCTATAAATGGAAAGCTTTTTAAACTTCAATACGATTTTATTAATAATTTAACACATGAGTTTAAAACGCCTGTAAGTGTGATTAAAATCGCTGGAAACAACATCAGAAGTACTGAGAATCTGAGCGGGGATGAGAAGAGTTTATATGCGAATATATTAGATCAGGAAGCAGATAAGCTAAATAACTTGATGAATAAATTGCTGTCTTTTACACAGATAGAAAATAAATCTATTAAATTTAAGGGCGAGCTGATAGATTTAAAAGATTTTAGTGAAGGTTTTTTTGCGGCTAATAAGTTGAAATATCCGGAAATGAATATTGAGTATGCTATCGATGTGGAAAAGCCTATGATTTCCGATCCGGTATTGTTGACAAGTGTTTTCCAAAACATGGTAGATAATGCTTATAAATATTCGGATGCGTCGAACAGGTTTTTAAAAGTAGATATTTACCAAACGAAGAAAAATTTTGTTATCTTATTTAAAGATAAAGGGATCGGAATTAAGAAGAGTGAATTAAACAATGTTTTTAAAAAATTTTATCGCGTGAAAAATCAGTTTAATAAACAGGGAAGTATAGGGTTGGGGCTGACTTTTTGTAAAGAAGTAACAGAGTTTATGGGAGGAGAAATTAAAGTAGAGAGTGAAGTCGGAGTAGGTACGACATTTACATTATTATTTCCGTTGAATGCAAAAATCACATAATAAAAATATGGAAAAAGATATTACTATAGCTGTAGTGGAAGATGACGAAAATTTAAGATTTTTGGTAAGCCATCGGTTACAGAGTGAAAATTATAAAGTTATTCAGGCAAAAGACGGTATTGAAGCTGAGAAAGTGATTTTGGAAGAACAGCCGGATATTGTCTTGTTAGACTGGATGCTCCCCGGAAAAGAAGGAGATGAGGTGATACAAAATGTACGTAAAGCAGGATTTGATAATATCATTATTATGATGACAGCCAAATCTCAAGATGTGGATAAAATTGATGCTTACAGCTTGGGGGTGACGGATTATATTACCAAACCTTTTAACATGGATGTGCTTGTGGCGATGATTGAAAACAAAGTGAACTTTTTTGTGTCCAAGCCTACCCAAGATTTTTATGTTTTTGGTGATACGGAGCACCACCCTACTATACACTCACTTATTCGAGAGGGAAAGAAAATTGAGCTGACCATTCTAGAGAATCGGATATTACTCCATTTTCTTCAAAATTCGGGAAGAGATATTACGAGAGAGGAATTGATGCAGGTTGTTTGGGGATATAGCTCTAACGTTAATACCCGGACCTTGGATATGCACGTAGTCCGGTTGCGAAAAAAAATAGAACCTAACCCGGATAAACCTCAGTACCTTCAAACGGTCAGAGGGTTAGGGTATAAATTTGTGGTCGATACAGAATGAAATTAGAATTGATGGTTTTAAAATAAATTATTATCTTCGTAATAACAACGAGACCATATTGTCTATGCGAATAGATAATATGGTCTCGTTGTTATTACGATTTAGACAAGCAAGAAACAAAGAAAAAATGGCGAATGTAACATATTATAATCAAGAAGGATTAGATAGACTTAAAGAAGAATTACGCTATCTAAAAACGGAAGGGAGAGCAAAGATTGCCAAAGCAATTTCTGAAGCGAGAGATAAAGGTGACTTGTCTGAAAATGCAGAATATGATGCTGCAAAAGAAGCACAAGGAATGCATGAGGCAAAGATTGCTAAACTTGAAGATGCGTTGGCCAATGCCCGTTTAATTGATGAATCTTCATTGGATTCCTCCAAAGTATTGGCCTTATCGATTGTAAAGATTAAAAATAAAAAAAACAATCAAGAAATGACTTTTCAATTAGTATCCGAAACGGAAGCAGATATGAAAGATGGCAAGATATCCATCAAATCTCCTATTGCAAAAGGACTGTTGGGCAAATCTGTAGGAGATACAGCCATAGTGGAAGTTCCGGCAGGTGAGATTGAATTTGAGATTCTTGAAATTTCAAGGTGATTTCCTGATCAGAAACAAAAACGAAACAAGGTGGTTTTAATTAGCATAAACCACCTTTTTTGTTAGATAACGGTTTTTATTGATAAAGATTAAATGTGTTTGTCATCTCTTGTTCAGACTATCCAATTTTAAATTGACCTATGGCCTTTTCGTAGTAAAGCCTGTGCGTTAAAGCCTGTTAAAAGCAAACCTCATGACGGGCGAGTAGCATAGAAGATGATTTTCCGTGTTATCAATATCATGATATTTGAAATTTATGGAGAAACTGTGGAGAATAAAGACGGTATCTAGATCGTATTTTCCTTTTTATTTTTTTATTTTCATGTGAAATTGAATGGATAAAGTTGTATTTTATCTGTGCATGATCGTTTGTAAATTATTATGAGAAATAATATGACTTTAAGAGATATAGCTGAAGCCCTTCAATTGTCCGTTTCGACAGTTTCAAAGGCTCTTTCTGATAGTTATGAAATAAGTACAGAAACAAAAAAGCGGGTTTTGGCATTTGCTAAAAAGCATAATTATGTACCTAATCGTTTCGCGAAGGGGTTAAAAGGAGGGAGGAGCAATTCTATAGGAGTCGTTGTATGTTCTATTGATAATGCAGTAATAGCTGAAATGCTAGACGGTATAGATCAATATTGCTCTTCAAATGGATACTATTGTGTTATTATGCAAAGCAAAGAATCTTTTGAACAAGAGTTACAAAACTTAGAGTTTTTAAAAAAATTAGATGTCGATGGTATTTTAATTTCCTTAGCAACCGAAACGATTAACTTAGACTACCTTAATGGACTTAAAGATAAGAATATGCCTATAGTTCTATTCGATAGGTTGACAGGGGATATCGAAACGCATAAAGTGGGAGCGGATAATTTTGAAGGGGGCTATCAAGCCACTTCCCATCTGATACAAAATGGATATAATAAGATTGGACATATTACTATCCGATCGCCATTTAGTATTACCACTGATCGACTAAAAGGGTATAAAAAAGCTTTAGCAGATAACGCTATAAAATACAATTCGGATTATGTAAAGTTTTGTCAATACGATAGCACTGAGCAATTAGACGCCACTGTGTCGAATGCTTTGAAAGAACTAATGGCCTTGCCTGAACCTCCATCCGCTCTTTTTACCGGATCGGATCAAATCAGTACCCGTGCTATTGGCATTATTCAGAAGTTAGGGTTGAAGATTCCCGGGGATATCGCTTTGATAGGTTTTACAAATACGAAAATGGCGGAGCTACTTTCACCTTCTTTAAGCAGTATTTATCAGCCCGCATATACGATAGGTTACAAAGCTGCAGAAGTTCTTGTTCAACAGATTGAGAGCAAAAATAAAAATATAGAATACGAAGTTTTAAAACTGTCGACTTTATCCAATTTTAGAGAGTCGAGTTGCCGCAAAGCGAATTAGGAGAGAGATACTCTTTAGTCTGAGTTTGATTCATAGGGTTTACGTCTGGCTGTTTATAAGCGATCAAGTGTAAGCTATCATAAAGAATTGATTTAAGAATTATAAGCGAAATTAGCTTTTGTTTTCCGGTTTATGGAAAAGGTTTAAGAAAATAAAGTTAGGTAAATAATATAGGCTGGTTTTAAAGTCTTAGAACCAGCCTATATTGTGAACAATTAAGCCTCTAATTGCAAGCGTTTAAAGTCCGTAACGGTTAATCCTTTAGATACAGAATCTAAGAATTGACTTACATTTTTCGAAGAATCTTTTACAAAATCCTGCTGCAGTAAGGTGTTATCTTTAAAAAATCTGTTCAGTTTACCTTGAGCAATTTTTTCAAGAAGATTTTCTGGTTTCCCTTCTGCGCGTATTTGTTCTTTGGCAATTTCAAGTTCTCTATCAATTATAGCTTGGTCGATGCCACTTTTATCAATAGCTAAAGGATTCATTGCGGCAATTTGCATGGCTACATCTTTGCCTGCATCTTCTACATTTTCTCCGTCTTGTGATAAGCAGACTAAAACACCGATTCTGTAATTTCCATGTATATAAGGAACTACTCTTTCGCTGCTTACATATTCAATATTCGAAATATCTATTTTTTCCCCTATTTTACCTGTTTGGTCAAGGAGTAAATCGGACACTTTAGAACCATTTACTTCCATGTTTTTGGCACTGTCTATATCTTTTACTTCTTGCTCTAAGGCAGCGTCCGCGAGAGATTCTGCAAATGCGATAAAGTCCGCATTTTTGGCAACAAAGTCTGTTTCGCAGTTTACTTCTATCATCACTCCATTTTTACCATCTGCAGTGGCTTTAGCGATGATTACCCCTTCATTAGATTCTCTGTCTTGGCGGCTGGCGGCTACTTTTGCACCTTTTTTTCTGAGGTAATCGACGGCTGCATCGAAGTCGCCGTTGGCTTCTACCAATGCTTTTTTACAATCCATCATCCCAGCACCTGTTTGTTGGCGCAATTTGTTTACCTCTGAAGCGGAAATTTTTATTGACATTTTTCTTTTTTTTAAATTATTTAAAAATTCATACTGAAGCAAAATTCGGTATGGTTCATTTTTTATGAAAAAAACCGGAAAGTGCAGTATGCCCGCTTTAACATTAAGCCCTTGCAATTGCCTTTCCGGTTCTAATGAATTCGTATTTGAGTTTCTATCCTTTTTTTACTTCTTCATTCTTTTCTTGACCTTCCGGCGCATTATCAATCGCTTTTTGTTTTTCTATGGCCTCTTTTTCTGCTTCTTGCTCTTTATCGCGTTTGCGCTCTTCGAGGCCTTCTCTTACAGCATCAGCCATAATTTTGACGATCAAAGCTATAGATTTAGACGCATCATCATTAGATGGGATTGGAAAATCAATTTCTGTAGGATCAGAGTTGGTATCCACCATTGCAAAAATCGGAATATCTAATTTTCTGGCTTCAGATACCGCAATATGTTCGTTTTTAACATCCACTACAAAAATCGCAGCCGGCAATCTGTTTAAGTCGGAAATACCTCCTAAAAGAGTCTCCAATTTCACTCTTTCGCGCTGAATCATCAGTTTTTCTTTTTTAGATAAAGCGTCAAAAGTTCCGTCTTTCTGCATTTTGTCGATATTCGACATTTTTTTGATAGAGCGACGTACTGTGGCGAAGTTGGTCAACATTCCACCCAGCCAGCGTTCGGTTACAAAAGGCATATTGACAGCTTTTGCTTCCTTTTCCACTATATCTTTTGCTTGTTTCTTCGTAGCTACGAAAAGTACTTTCCTTCCGGATTTAACAATATGTTTGATTGCTTTGGTAGCTTCTTCAAGCTTTACCAATGTTTTATTTAAATCTAAGATGTGGATGCCGTTTCTTTCCATGAAAATGTACTTAGCCATTTTCGGATCCCATTTACGGGTTAAGTGCCCGAAGTGTACACCTGCATCCAATAATTCTTTATATGTTATGTTTGCCATTTTTTCTGATTCTCCCTTTGATTAACGTTTACTAAACTGGAATTTCTTACGTGCCTTACGACGACCTGGTTTTTTCCGCTCTACCATTCGGCTGTCGCGCGTCATTAAACCTTCAGCTCGTAAAGCTGGTTTTACTTCCGGGTCAAGCTCGACTAAAGCTTTCGCTATGGCTAATCGTATAGCTTCGGCTTGTCCGTTAATTCCACCTCCATTCACATTGATCTTGATGTCATAGTTACCCGATGCTTCGATAGTATCTATAGATTGTGTAACTTTTGATTGTAATGGCAAGGTAGGGAAATACTCTTTGTAGTCTTTCCCGTTCACGATTATATTTCCGCTACCCGCTTGTAGATAGATGCGGGCAACTGCTGTTTTTCTTCTTCCTGACGTATTTGTTACTGACATGGTTTACCTCCTTAAAATTTAATAGTTTTTGGATTTTGCGCCTCGTGCTTGTGTTCAGGGCCTGCATACACATACAAATTGTTGAACAACTTACGTCCCAGACGATTTTTTGGCAACATTCCCCGAACCGCGTTTTGAATAATACGCTCCGGATGTTTTTCCAAAAGCCTTTTCGGAGTATTAAACCTTTGACCACCTGAGTAACCCGTATGACGTACGTATACTTTGTCTGTGAGTTTATCACCGGTCAATTTAACTTTGTCTGCGTTGATAACGATCACATTATCGCCACAGTCTACGTGAGGGGTAAAGGAAGGCTTATGCTTGCCGCGAATAATTTTCGCAATTTCACTCGCCAAACGCCCCAAGATCTCGCCTTCAGCGTCAACAACAACCCACTCCTTGTTGACAGTTTTTTCGTTGGCAGAGACAGTTTTGTAACTTAACGTATTCACTTGCTATATTTTATTGTTTAAAAAATTATAAACTCTTCGTAATCCCTACAAAGAGGATTGCAAAAGTACAATTTTTTTTTAAAATAATGAAATAAATATAGGAATAAAAAGTTTCTAAATAGCGGGAAGCGAGTGAATTGGATTTTCGGTTGAGGATAAGTAAATCTGCACTTAAATTTCTGAAATCCTAAGGGTTTTATTAGTTTCGTTTCTGTTTTGTTTTATAAAAGAACATTTTTATGTGGAATTTCAATAATTGGTTTACCGGTTTTATAGTAGGTGTCTCGTTGCTTTTTGCTTCATCGGTCTCTGCGCAAGACCTACAGGATAAACCTTATGATAATCAATTACAAACTATAAAAGAGTTTTTACAAAAAGGGAATTTAGCAAAAGCGATTGAAGGAATAGACGATATTTTGGAAAGCTATCCGGACGCGGCAGAGGTACATTATGCTAAAGCTATGCTTTTTGGTCAGGTAAATAATATAAACGTAGCTTTGGAAAGTGCTGAAAAAGCATATGAACTTGATCAGAAATTGGATTATGCAAAATATCTCCTTTCTCTATATCGCCGAGAAGATAAAAATGAAGCCCTTACGTTTATTAATAAAGTGGTAAATGACTTTCCCGGAAATCAGGATGTCCTGCGGGAGAAAATAGCCTTATTGCATGAGAATAAGAATTCAGAGGAAGCCTTAACTCTTTTAGACTCTCTTAAGCTTGAGTATGGTGATACCGATACACTGGCGATTTTAGAAGCGGAAGTTTTAGCGGATATAGGTAAAGCTGATCAGGCTGAAAAAATATTAAAAAAATTTGCAAAAAGAAACTCTAAGCTCACGCCCGTTTATACGTCATATGGGTTTTTGTTGGGGAAAAAAGAAAAATACAGACAAGCTGTCCGTGTTTTAAAAAAAGGGCTGAAGAATACAGGTGAGAAGGGTTTATATCTGGATATAGCTGATATTTATAACCAGCAAAATAAAACTGACCAAAGTTTTGAATACCTGACTCTGGCACTTAAATCGGATGAAATTGAATACCCGGCAAAACACCGGGTAGTGGGAAGCTTGCTTCATGGTGAGCATAGTTTTACAAATGATCAACTGTATATGCTAACAGATCAGTTGACATCTGAATATCCGGAAATTGCTGAAAACTATTTGTTTAAAGGAGAGGTATATCTTAGGAAAGGCGACTTGAAAATGGCGAAATCTATGTTTTCAAAAGTAATCGAGATGGATAAAAAGCATATAGAAGCTTGGCGGATGTTGATAAATTCTGAATTAGTCACAGGAGATACAAAAGCAGCTATTCAACGTGGTAAAGAAGCTTTGACACATAACCCCAATCATCCTGTTTTACTTTATTTTACAGGGTTAAGTTTCTTTGCACAAAAAGAGTATGACTCCTCTCGCTCTTATTTGGAAAAAGCTTTAGATTACAGCGAGCAAAGCCCGGATTATTTACGGAGCTCTATTTATAGTTCTTTAGGAGACCTGTATCACGCTATCAATCTTGATGATGTGTCGGATGTTGCCTACGAAGAGGCTATCGAGTTAGATAGTATGAATACAATGGCGCTAAATAACTATGCTTATTATCTTTCTTTGCGAGAAGTGAATTTGGATAAAGCGGAAAGGTTTTCTCGGACTTCGAACGAAATAGATCCGAATAACAGTACTTTTCAGGATACTTATGCTTGGATTTTGTATAAGCAAGGAGAATACGAGAATGCATTGTCGTGGATAGAAAAAGCAATAAAAAACTCTTCTTCCCTTTCACCTACCGTATTAGAACATTATGGAGATATACTATATAGCTTAGGGGACACAAAAAAAGCTTTGGAGCAGTGGCAAAAAGCTTTGGATTTAGCTGAGGGAGGGGAGATGGAAGAATTGGAAAGTAAAATTAAATTAAAAGGACATGAGCTATAGAATCGCAATTTGGGTTTTGTCTATAGTATTGCTTTCTTCGTGCGCTTCGAAGAAAAAAGCTAAGACAACTACAAAAGCCGCAGAAACGGAAACAAAAGTAACGATAAACTCTGTAGAGCTTAACAATATTAATTACCATACTTTCGCAGGAAAAGCAAAAGCGAATGTAAAGCTTAAAGATGAAAGCCAGCGGGTAAGTTTGACCTTACGTGTAGAGAACCAAAGAAGAATTTGGATATCCGTGACAGCTACCTTAGGTATAGAAGTGGCCCGGGTGCTGATCACTCCACAACGGATACAGATAATGAACCGGTTGCATGGAGAATATTACGATAAACCTTTCGAATATATTTATAACTATTCGAGTAAAGTTTTGACTTTTGCTACATTACAAGATATTTTGGTAGGGAATGTTTCTACTGAATTGTTGCAGACCGCATCCGTAGATGTTGCAAAAAGCAAAGAAGATGTACAGGTAATCGGGGTAAATGAAGATCTTGTTTTTCATTATTTGCTGAATATGGAGAACAAACCTGAATTTTTGAAAATCAGTCAATCCGAAACGGAAGAATCGCTGGAAGCAAACTATCAGGATTATACTGATTTTTCGGGCTATCATTTTGCACGCATTAACAAATTGATTTTTACTTCTGAGGAAAGTCCGGTTCAAGCCGAGTTAGAATATTCAGAAGTGTCGTTTAATGAAGTTTTAGATTTTCCTTTTTCGGTTCCATCCCGGTATAAAGTATTTGATTAAATGTTAAAATAATTAAAAAGCAAGTTTTTGTAAGTTTGTTCGATTTATTATCAATATTTTTGTGATTCTATTTTCAAATATGAAGTCATTTTGGATGTGCTTTAAAAATATTCTTTTAATATTATCGGCTCTTTTTTTTGTTTTTCAAGAAGCAAGCGCTCAGAAAAGCAGTGCAGAATTAAAGAAAGAAAGAGAGCGGATTGATATTGAAATATCAGAATTACAGAAGATAATACAGACTACTGTGGAAGCAAAAATACTTTCACAGAAAGAGGTGAATGCTTTGAGTAGGCAAATTAATCTGAGAGAGCAAAAGATCTCAACGATTAATAGCGAGCTTGCGATCATAAATCGACAGATAAAAGAAAATAATGAAGCTATCGACCAATTGGAAGCGGAATTAGAGAAGCTTAAAAAGGAATATGAGAAAATGGTTCTTTTTGCCTTTCGCAACAAGAATTCATATAATAAAATAATGTTCATTTTTGCTTCAAAAGATTTTAACCAAGCTTTTAAAAGGGTGAAGTATTTACAACAATTTACCGATGCGCGGAAGATAAAAGTAGAAGAAATGGAAGCGGCACAGAAAGAAATAGAACTTAAGAACGCCCAGTTAGAAAGAGATAAAGCGACTCAAAATAAACTGTTAGAAGAACAGAAAAAAGAGCGGGAAGTAATTGCGAGAGATAGATCGAAACATGCTAGCGACTTAAATAAAATAGCTAAAAATGAACGCGCTTACAAAGGGCAGCTAAGTCAAAAACAACAAGAGAAAAGACGGTTGGATGCTGCAATTCAAGCTGCTATACGCCGTGAGATTGAAGAAGAACGGAAACGGGCAGAAAATGCAAGGAAGCTATTGCTTGAAGAAAAGGCACGAAAAACCGGAAAAACAGTCGAAGAGATAGAAAAAGAAACACCCCGGCAAACAGATAGTGAAATATTGAGAACAACTCCTGAGGCAGCAAAGCTATCTGCAGATTTCAAATCTAATCAGGGTAGATTGCCATGGCCTGTGGATAAAGGAAATGTCGTCAGGCCGTTTGGAAGAAGCGTAACAGGAAAAAATGTTCAAATATTTAACCCTGATATTGCTATACGCACCAGCCAAAATGCACCTGTAAAAAGTATCTTTGATGGAGAGGTAGCACAGGCTTTTCCGGGGATTATTGTGGTCAGGCATGGGGAATACTTTACTTCTTATTCCAATTTAAAGACGCTCAGTGTTCGTAAAGGACAAAAAATATCCCGAGGAGATGTCTTAGGTACAGCGGATGAAGATAGTGACGCAGGCTATCCGATGATAAACTTCGGTATCTACCAAGGACAGCAGCCTGTAAATCCAATGGGATGGATCGCTAAATAAATACGACAAAAAAAAACAATAATGGAATAATATCTCTATATTTGTATCACGTATGGAGATATTTATTTAATATCTATAGAAAAAGAAAGATTATGTTTACATCAGGATTATTATTTTTAGGAAGCCAGGAGATTATTGTTATCGTTATAGTTATACTTCTTTTATTTGGGGGGAAAAAAATTCCTGAATTAATGCGTGGCTTAGGAAGAGGTGTGAAAGAGTTTAAAGAAGGTCAAAAAGATGACGAACCTTTAGATCATTCTAACGAGAACAAAGAAAGCCATAGCAAAGCAAATTAGAATTTTGTAATTTATTATTTAAAGCGTTTAAAAGTTTTATGTTTATTTGCTTTATAAAATAAGAGATAAGCATAAAGCTTTTTTATTAACTGGGAGCTCGGTTGTCCTCAGTTCCGATCCCTATAAATAGTTGTTTTCAAAGCTCTTTTTTGAAGATATAGTGGATTAAATAAAGAAAAAAGCATAGCCAAAATATAAATAACCTAATAAAGAATTTTAAATTTGGGCAAAGAGTGCTTAAGCCTTTTTTTCAGAGAACCGAGGAAGAGAATTACTCTTTTCCAGCAAAATATACTTATTCTCTTCTAAAATAGGTAAAAATGGTGTACTTTACTTTTATGAGGATTGTATCTTTCTCCCTAAAGGGAGAAAGATAGAGCAAACGTAATTTTGAATGTTTACGGCTTTTATCCGAATATAGTATCTAATATCTTTTTTTGGATCTGAGTAGGGTAGATGATATCTTCTTGTTTTGTTTCTGAGATATACACCGGGTAATACTTTTGATCAATATTTGTAATGCCGTGTGAGCCTTTTACCAAGTTAGCATTCAGTGGAACGATATCCATGGTATACCGAAAGCCGAGTTTCTTTCGTATCAATTTGTATAAAGCGCGGCTTTTGGAGGTCATAAACATTTCTACGGGATCATAACCCGGTTTTTTATGAATATCCACGTTGCGTGCATAGTCGGGAGCTTTGCGATCGTCTTCCCAAAAATAATAAGTGAACCAGCTGTCAGGCTTGGCCAGTACAACCAGATCTCCCGAACGCTCATGGGCAATATGTATATCTTTCTGTTCATTTTTTTCCAAGACTTGATCTACTCCCGGTACTTTTTCCAGAAGGGCTTTTACCCTTTTGGTAATCTCCAGTGACTTTGTATATACATGGGCGATTTGGTGATCGGAAACGGAGAAAGCATCGGAAGCTCCTGCATCTAACAGTTCCAATCCTCGCTCTACACGTATGCCGAGAAGACCTTCTTTTCGCAAAATCCGATTAATATGAATAGGCCTATTGACTGGGACAATGCCGTATTCGGATAGTAAGATGACTTTCACGCTTCTTTTTTCAAAAAAAGACACGGTTTCTTTCAAAAGATCATCTATTTGTGTCAATTCTTTTGAAATCCGCTCAGGATCCGGACCGTATTTTTGCTGGCAGTAATCCAATTGTGGCAGATAAATCAGATTAAGTGTAGGTTCGTGTTCTTCTTCTACATACATCGCAGCATTTGCAATCCATCGTGAAGAAGTGATGTCTGCTGCAGCACCCCAAAATTTAAAAAGAGGGAATTGC
>JAJYRG010000134.1 GCA_021794195.1 Bacteroidota bacterium | reverse complement strand
GCAAGAAAATTAATTTCAAAATCGGTATTTAACCCGTACATTATTTTCTATCGAACTTTTTTCAATTTGACTTTCATTCAACAAGTATTACCGGAGAGCTTTATTCCTCCCCCAACAGTCCAATCTGCATTGTTGAAGATAGAAGAACAAAAGTGCATAATTCACTTTTCGATGAAGAAAAAATATCTTGCTTTTTTATTCCTTATGCTGAAAAGACCCGACATTTCCATAAAAACAACATTAAAGCAGGTATTTAGGAAAAGGCAAGCAAGAGAAGTCTGCCGAAAACATAGAATAGAAGAAAACCTAATCGTGACAAAAATCACGGCTCGTCAATGGGTTTGCTGCTTTTTAGAAATGATGGACAAAGTACCTAAAAGGTATCATCCGAAAATAGAAAAGGACAAATAAAAAAGCAGTAAACCTCAACATGAGAGTATGTCAAACCGGTCACAGTTCGTGACCGGTTCATTCTTTTCTTCAATCTTATTTAAAAAAGTTTTTCCTTTTATAGTTAATTTATATTGTTGTTTCGCCCTTACAGGGGCTGTCCTTCCTACTTTTGGCCGCAAAAGTATACGCAAAACTCGTCGCTTAAAATCTTTGCCTTAGCAGCTTGTGGATATGCTCTTTTTCTGCTATCGGCAAATATTTATCAGGCGACCTTTTCGGTTAGGAAAGGTCTGTACTTTCTTTTGTGACGGGTTATTTGTGACTCGTGACAGTGTGTTTGTGGTTCATTGGTTTGAAATTTTCTTCTTTCCTTGCAGAGCCTTACCCTTTTGCTATCTTCCCGAACCTGTCGAGGGATCTCAGAGCTACAGCGCTGTAGCTATTCTTAACGTACTGGAGGAAAGCACGTTTTTCTTCTTGGGTCTGAGATCCTTCACTCCGTTCAGGAAGACAATCTGGCTGGCTTCGTGAAGTGTGTTTTGATTTTAAGCAGGGATTTAAACTAGAAGTAGTAAATCCCGATCTAGCGTCCTCCCGTTTTACCAAGGTCGGCAAGAAGTCCTGCACAGAGATGGCATTGTGGGAGGGAAAAGGCCTTAAGGCGAAGCCGCTCCGCATGGATTGGGATGAGCAGGGCAAAATGCGGAGTCAGCCTGTGCTGTGCAGGGCTTGCGGGAGAGACTGAAGGGACGAGACCTCTCAAAACGGGGAAAGCACTTTGGTCCTTGGGTGCCTCCAAGGACTAGACCCAGCGGTCATGAGCGAAACCAAATTAATAAAAAAGCTACATTTTGTTTTTCAAAAGGCACTGCTCAGGAGAGCAAGCGCCAGCATTAAGAAATAAAACGGCAAACGGAATATGTCGCTCTTCCAGAGCTAAACCGAAACCGTCATTATGCATAGGGCATTGCCCTATACTATTGTTATTTCGCCCTTACAGGGGCTGTCCTTCCTACTTTTGACCGCAAAAGTATACGCAAAACCCGTGCTTTTTTTGTGAGGGGTTATTTGTGACTCGTGACAGTGTGTTTGTGGTTCATTGGTTTGAAATTTTCTTCTTTCCTTGCAGAGTCTTACACAATATGCTGTCATGCCGAGCCTGTCGAGGGATCTCAAAGCTACAGTGCTATCGCTATCCTTAACGTACTACAGTAGAACACGTTTCTTCTTCTTGGGTCTGAGATCCTTCACTCCGTTCAGGAAGACAATCTGGGTGGCTTCGTGAAGTGTGTTTTGGTTTTAAGCAAGGATTAAAACTAGAAGTGACACATCCCGATCTAGCCCTTCGGCATGAGGGATCTTGCATTAAGAAAACACGAATACTTCCCGATAATTCAAGTCAAAAACTGTTTGAGCTCGAAGGCGGTTTTTTGGTCCTTTTATCTTGATATAAAAGGACTAAGCCTCTACGGTCATGAACGGAACTCAATGGAAAAAACAATACGGCAAGAATTGTTATATCACTCTTCCAGAGCTAAATTAGATCCGGTGTTACGCATAGGCGTTAATTGTTTATTTGTAAACAAACAACTATATTAGCAAGACGTATTAACGAAATACGGATATAAGATCTCTTTTACGAGCAGACTGAAGGATCAAGCAAAGCTACACTCTTATGCTCTTTGTTTCGTGAAAAAGGGTGGCGGCAACCCTAAACAACACCCCGAAAAAATGGACGTTCAAAAAATGAAATTTGAAGAGTACAAACCGACAAAATTATTAAAACCTTTCATCAAGACTTATAGAATTATTGAAAGTCAGAATGAGTTGGTTAATCGGGTGTTGCCTAATACTTCATTCGCTTTAGCTTTCCGTTTTAAGGGACAAACCGCTTATCTGAAAGATAATAAGCAGCTTTTTTTGCCCACAACGACATTTTCCGGCTTACGAAAATCTGTGCGGCTGATAAATTATTTGCCTGATTCTTCTACAATAATTGTTTTATTCAAAGAGATAGGAGTATCGGCATTTTTTAGAGGACCATTTCACGAAATTTACGAAAAAAGTGTTTCGCTTGACAGTTTTTTCTCACAAACAGAAGTTTCAATAATAGAAGAAAAATTATCCGAAGCTGAAAATAATACAGAGCGGATAACTATTATCGAACAGTTTTTAGTGTCAAACTTGTATTCTGTTAAAGCTGATGATTTAATTTCTAAAGCAATAGCCAAAATTCACGAAACAAATGGAAGCATCAGGATGAAAGAATTAGCCAGCATGTTATGCATCAGTCAAGACGCATTTGAGAAACGGTTCCGAAAAACAATAGGCTCTACGCCTAAGCAGTTTTCTTCCATTATACGTATGAACGCTGTCATTAAACAAGAAGAAAAATACTCATCTTTTACTGATCTTGCCCTGGATAATGGTTATTTCGATCAAGCTCATTTCAATAAAGACTTTAAGTTATTTACGGGCCAGACGCCTACCCAGTTTTTTAAGTCAGCTATCTTTTGGTGATTTCAATGATTTTTTACAAGATTAATATTTGGATTGTTCAGACTTTTGCTTAATACATATTCAAAAATAATTTGTAATAAATATGAATACAGAACAATCTCACCTTATTTTTGTGGACAAATTTGTAGTCCCCCAAGATATTGAAACCGAATTTGAAATAAGAATGAACTTCAACCGGGGGTTCATAAAAAATCTACAGGGATTTATTAACGATGAAGTTTTCAAAACCAAATTAAATGGTAATACTATTCAATATTTAACCATTGCTAAATGGGAAAATCAGGAAGCCTTGAATAATGCCAAACAACTTGTACAAATGGAATACAAAAGGATAGGCTTTGACCCGATAGCATTTCTTAAAAAAAACCTTATTTCTCTCGAAAGGCAAGAGTATAAAATCACAAATAATAGCCCGAACCTAAAAATACTTGTTTTTGGCAAAGCCACATCCAATTTAAAAACCGTTATAAATTTGTTGCAATCACAGCATTATCAGGTTAGTGGAACAACCACAATGTACGACGGATTAAAGCTGATAAAAAATGCTAGTTATGACGTTTTAATTGTCGGTGGTGCAGCCATAGCTTCAGATTTGGGGGCAGAGTTATTTAATGAAGCGAAAAAAAGACAAATTAAAATCATGAGAATAGACAAAAATCTGGTTGATATAGTGCTTGCCAAGGGACAGCAGGAGTTGGTAATCTATTATCTGGAAGAAGTAATCCCGCAGCTCAAAAAGTTGGAAAAAGAAAATGCAGCTGTTAACATTGCCTAAAACAAGCAGAAGGCGTCCCACAAGGTTGGCTAACACCAATAAACGCATCATTGTGAAGAAGAATAACGACCGCCATAGGCAAAAACCAATCTGCGTTTTGACATCGTCAGATTGCTTTGTCGCCGTACCTCCTTCCCGCAATGAACTGTGTTTAACTTTTGAGACACTCTCTATTCTTATTTCGCCCTTACAGGGGCTGTCCTTCCTACTTTTGACCGCAAAAGTATACGCAAAACTCGTCGCTTTCTTTTGTGACCGGTGAATAGTGACTGGTAACTTGTCGTTAGAGAATAGTTGATAATGAGGATCGAGGCTGGCGGCAATAATAACGTTTTGGATTTTTTTGCAG
>JAJYRG010000133.1 GCA_021794195.1 Bacteroidota bacterium | reverse complement strand
TTGTTCTAAGAAGGTTTCATCATGTGAAATGACAATTAAAGTTCCTCGGTATTCATTAATTGCACCTGTTAGTATCTCTACGTTTCGAAGGTCAAGATTATTAGTAGGTTCATCTAAAATGATGATATCTGGTGCTTGGTTATGAATACTTAAACAACATAATATTAAACGCATGCGTTCCCCACCGCTCAAAGAGCTGCAAGCTTTGCCCCAGTTTTCTTTAGCAAATAAAAATCTGTTTAATCTGATTTTGACTTCGTGTTCTTGAAGTGCAGAAGCGTTGAACTGCTCCGCTTGTTCATATACCTTCAATTTGTTGTTAATTAAAGAATAATCCTGATCGATATAAACGGAATGGCTTTCTGAAATAAAAACCTTACCTGTTTTGGGTTTAAGTTCACCTAATATTATTTTTATCAAAGTTGTTTTTCCCGAACCATTCGCTCCTTTAATAGCTATTCGTTCGCCGCTCACTATTTGAAAATTTAAGGGGTTTTGCCATACATAACTTTTATTTTCATAGCCATAATTAACGTTTTCAGCAACAAAGAGTTTTTTTCCATCATGAAGCTTTGAATTATCAAAGTCAAATTTCATTTGTTCGATGTCAGAAAGTGAGGAGCGTAAGCTCTGGAGTTCCTGTTTGATAGTGTCGGTTTTGTGTTCGTGTACATTTGTAATCTTAGCTGAGCTTCTTTCCGCATTGTTTTTCCAGGTATTCGCTACCATTTTGGGTAGTCCTGCTTTACCCAGGTTTTTTTTAGCCCGGGTATCCAGTTTCTGTTGCCGTTCAATTGTTTTTCGTTCCTTCTCCTTCGCTTTTTGCAGGACTTTTTCTTTGTTTTGAATGCCTTGATTTAAAGCACGCCTCTCTATTTCTTTTTGTTCTGTATAGAAGTCATAGTTACCGCCAAAAACTTTTATTTCGTTTTCGCTTAATTCGCAAACCATATGCAAGAGATTCAATAATTTACGATCGTGACTTACTATAATCAAGGTGTTTTTGGTGGTCTGGATGAAATTGTATAAAAGCTGTCGGCTGGAAATGTCCAAATGATTACTGGGTTCATCCAACAAGATCAATTCGGGTTGATGTATCAAGATGCCTGAAAGAAGTACCTTAGTCTTTTGCCCCCCACTAAGTGTTTCTAATTTTTCTGACAGATCCAAATCAGGTACACCCCAATAGCTCAAAGCTTCTTTGCAACGATCTTCTATTGTCCAATCCTCATTTAACAGTGTGAAATTTTTTTCATCTGTATTTCCGGTAAGAATTTCTTTTAGTGCTTTGAGTTTCACGTCTACCCGTAAAGCTTGGGCCACGGTTAAATGATTAAGCTGTCCGAATATTTGGGGGACATAATATGGAGGAACCTTTACAGCTATTTGCCCAGTTGAAGGGCAGAATTCCTGTGCAATTATTTTAAGCAAAGTAGACTTTCCTACACCATTGTTGCCGATTAAAGCAATTTTGTCACCAACGTTTACGGTTAAATGAATGTTGTTGAACAGGAGGTTTTTGTCAGGATGGGTATAAGATAAATTTTGAATCGTAAGCATAATTTCTTTTTGAGATTATTAGATCGGGCGAACCGTATGTGAGTTCGATATTTTCTAAAGTCTAAAAGAAAGTATTTTTACATTTTGCTGCTTACTTTTTGATTGAGATGTAAATATAATAATTTAAATGTGAATTATAACAGAACATTATTTATTTCCTCAGTTGATCTTTTAGGTACATTTCTAATGTTGTGGATAATTTTACTGTATCGTTTGGGTGCTCGGGGAAAGCTTTATTATCAATAACAGTTCGAGTCATATCTGAAAGGTTTATTGCTGTATTTTCAGTAAAACCAACCGACATAAGCGTATCTTTCCATTTATCCGGAGGTAAAGTTTGGGCAGTTATGTTTTTGTTGAGCAGTTTGGAAAACGTATTTGCTACGTCATACGAACTATATTTTTGGGGTCCTGTCAGTTCGTAAATTTCGTTTTGTTTAGACGCTCTATCAGTCATGATATGGGCGATGAATTTAGCCAATTCAATAGGAGAGTGCATCTCAATTTTCAAATCTTTTGGAAAAAAAGTGGGCAACACTCCGTATTGTTCAATAGTTTCCAGATATCCTAACCAATTACTAAAATAATAGGACGGTCTGACAAAACATTTTTCTATATCCAATGTATTCAGTTCTTGTTCTAATATTCTGGACATTAAAATATTCCCTGTATTACCGTCAATATGTGCTCCTACGCATGACAGTCCTACCACCTTTGTAATCCCGTTGGTTTGTATAGCTTTTTTGAAATTACGGACTATCTGTTGAGTATCTTCAATTATATTGTTTGACGTTGGATTTTCGGGAGTTAAAAGAAAAACCGTTGTTCCCTCTTTAAATGCTTCAGTAAGTAAATGTGCGCTAAAGAAATCTGCGATCCGCGTTTCAATGGTTTTATCAGTGAGCTTGTCTGGTTTTCTCACGACTGCTCTTACAGGAAAACCTTTTCTTTTAATTTCCTTGATAAGGTTCGAGCCTACTTGTCCCGTTGCTCCTACAACTATGTTCATTATATATCGTTTTTAAGTTAATGATTCTACAAAGTTAAAACAGGGTTGTGACAACGGTATGTCAGGGGAGAATTAATAAACTTAATAATACCTTTCAAAGTATTCCTGCAAAGTCATTTCTTCGGGCTGAAATTTTTCGGTAAGTACTTCTAACTCTTTAATCCGGTCAAGACGGAAAAATCTAAAACCATTTCGTAAACGGCACCATGCCAATAAAAGCCAATTTTCATGCGTGCTTAAGATAGCAAAGGGTTCAGTTGTTCTCTTTGTGGTTTTTTTACTTTCATCAGTATAGGTTATTATTGTCAAATGATAATTGGTCAAGGCAAATTGTAAGGCTGATAAGTGACTGCTTGTTTTTCCGTTGTTTCTATCCGGTATGATTTTCAGTCTTTCAGAAAGTAAATTAGCTTTATCTTTTATTCTATTTTTTAAAACAGCTTTGATTTTGGTAACAGCCTCTGAATAAGCATTGACAAAAGAAGCATCTTTATTTTCCAATATTATTTGCTCTGCTGTAATCAAGGCGTTAGCTTCGTTTTCTGTTAAGGTAACAGGTGGAAGCCGATAATGTTCCATTAATCGATAACCCTTTCCTTCTTCAGTTATAATCGGAACACCTGATTGCTCCAGAGCCCGGATGTCTCTATATATTGTCCGGATGCTTACAGAAAACTTATCTGCCAGTTCGGAAGCGTTCATCAGGCGTTTAGTCTGCAGCTGTGTTAGGATGGCAGTCAGTCGTGAAATACGTTTTGTGCTGATGTCATACATTTTGTCGTATTTTTTTAAAAAACATTGATGAATTTAAATTATTTGAATTTTTATATTATGAACCCTTCAAATGTTTTAGTATAATTTAATCGTTCTTTTTATATTTTTTATCGATACTCGGGATGTGCTTAGCAATTCTTTTTAAGAAAGTTTAAATCGATTCGGCACAAGATATTTTCACGCTACACTGGAGATTCATATTTATGAGGCTTTTCATCTAGGTAGAGATCAGTAAATGCTTTTAGGGCTGACAAAGGTGGAAGATCTTTTCTATAGATTAATACAGTTGTCAACTCTCCGAGTTCTCGAGGTAAAGAAAATGTCGTAAGTTTTCTGTTGTTATAGAATGTTGAAATAATGCCGTAAGGCAAAAAGCTAAATCCAATCCCTGATTCAATAAAATTAATAACCCCTTCCACAGAATTCATCGTGGTTTTATGGTATTGAACAACTCCTTTATTGTTCAGCCAGGCCTCTAATCGCTCTCTAAACACGCATCCTTCATCAAAAACTATGGCTTTCAATGGAAATGTTTTTACCAAGCTGTCCAGACTCTTACAGTTTTTAGGAGCGACAACCACTATATTTTCTTTTTTTATATAATGTTGCTCTAATTCGGAATGATTTAATGGAGCAGGAACAAAAGCAGCATCGAGTTTATAATTAATAACATCATTGATAAGCTCGTCGCGCATTGCTGATTTAAAATTTAAATCAATAAAAGGATGTTTAACAGTAAGTCGCTTCACTAAATCCGGACCTTCAACTGCCATCATAGTTTCAAGAAAACCTATTTTTACTTGGCCTTTTATGATCTGATTT
>JAJYRG010000132.1 GCA_021794195.1 Bacteroidota bacterium | reverse complement strand
GGAGAAGACGGAGCTACTCACCAAATTTTGGAAGATATTGGTCTGATGAAAATGTTGCCGGGAATGACCGTAATCAATCCTTGTGATTTTAACCAAACGAAAGCGGCAACATTGGCGTTGGTGGAACATGAAGGACCGGTTTATTTACGTTTTGGAAGGCCAGTAGTACCTAACTTTACACCTGCGGATCAAAAGTTTGAAATAGGTAAAGCCATTAACTTAAATGAAGGCACAGATGTAACAATTATTGCTACTGGACATTTGGTATGGGAAGCGGTTCAGGCAGGAGAAAAACTTGAAGAACTGGGCATCAGTGCAGAAATAATTAATATCCATACAATTAAACCTTTGGATGAAGAAGCAATTTTGGCATCAGCCAAAAAAACGAAATGCGTGGTCACAGCAGAAGAACACAACCGCTTTGGAGGGTTAGGTGAAAGCGTTGCCCAAGTGTTAGCTACTCACTACCCTTGTCCGCAAGAGTTTGTTGCTGTAAACGATAGTTTTGGAGAATCGGGAAAACCGGCACAACTCATGGAGAAGTATGGCTTGAATGCGGATAATATTGTAGACGCTGCACAAAAAGCAATCTCGAGAAAATAAGCTAAGTCAATGGAAGACTCCCTTATTATTTCCAAATTTTTAAAGCCTGATACGCAAGAAGAAGCATTCAGCGCTTTAGTAAAAAAATATCAGGAAAGAATATACTGGCATGTGCGACGGATGGTAATCAGCCATGAAGATGCCGATGATGTTGTACAGAACGTATTTGTCAAAGTTTGGAAAAATTTAGAAAACTTCCGAAGTGACTCAAAGTTATACACTTGGATGTACAGGATTGCCACGAACGAGTGTATAACTTTCCTAAATAAAAAGAAAAGACAAAACAATATTTCTTTGGATGATGAGGATTCAGCCTACCTCAAAGAGTCTTTGACAAGTGGAAGTTATTTTGATGGAGAGAAGGCGCACAAAAAATTGCAAGAAGCAATATTGACACTTCCGGATAAACAGCGCTTGGTGTTTAACATGAAATACTTTGAAGATCTGAAATATACAGACATGTCTGAGATTCTCGGTACGAGTGTAGGAGCACTTAAAGCGTCTTACCATTTGGCTGTCAAAAAGATTGAGAGTTTTTTTGAATCAGCAGATTAAACCTTTGCGGTGATACGCTATCTAACTGTTACAATGAAAGATAAAAGTACACATAAAATGCTTTTTCATGGCGATAAATCGGATAGTCTAAGACACAAAAATGCTTTTGCTGTGCCTGAGGGTTATTTTGATACTCTCCCGAATGAAATACAAACAAAATTGTTTGTAGAAAGAAAAAATCTCCCAAAGGAAACAGGTTTCTCAGTACCGAAGAATTATTTTGATGAATTGACTGAAGAGATTCAGGCTCGTGTAGCCATCGAAAGAATTAAAGAGCACGCTGAAGGAGATGCATTTTCAGTACCCCTGGGCTATTTTGAAAGCTTACCTGCACAAATTAACCAAAAGATAGAGAAACAGACGAAAGATAAAGATAGGAACAGAAAAGAAACTGTAAAATCAGGGATATTTATTTCATTGAAAAGGCGTATTGCATATGCAGCGGCTGCATGTGTGATAGGTGTATTAAGTGTTGCTGGGTATTTTCATTTGTCGAAAACACAAAATATACAAGACAATCATCATTACTCTCTTTCTGAAATTTCTGAAGATGATATCATAAATTACTTGTTGCAATCGGCAGGAGAAGAAGATGTTTTTTATCTGTCTCAGTATTTTGACGCGGAGCTTGACGAAAACTCAGATGTCCCTTCCGGTTTCGGTTTGGGATTTGATGATGAAGAATTGGAGGATTATCTAAATTACGGGTTATAATGTTACGTTTGCGAATAGTTTTAATTATATTTTTATGGTGTGGCTTGTTAGTCAATATATCTCAAGCGCAATCTGAAAAAAGTGAAAGATTTAAAGCTATAGAGAATGAAAAAATAGCTTTTATTGCAAAAGAGCTGAACCTTTCAACTAAAGAAGCACAAAAGTTTTTCCCCCTATATAATCAATACAGTAATGAAATGTGGGATGTAAGACGTGCCAAGGCAAGATTGAAAGAATCTAAAACTTCAAAAACGGCTCCCGCCCCAAAAGTAAACTCTTTTCGGTCAAATGGTAATGGTAGTGAAAAGAAAAATATATTAGCTTATGATGCTCAGGAAGTGGAAATCAAAAAGCAATATTGGGAGAAGTTTTCCAAAGTGATTGGAGAAGCGCGTTCTTCAGAGTTTTTTGAAGTTGAACAGCGTTTTCGTGAAAGCTTGATTAAAGAATTGAAAAAGAGAAGAGAGCGAGCGATAAACTGATTTACTCTTATTTTCCAGTATTTTTTCGGAGACGAATACCCCATAAAAATGGAGCAACAGGTTGTTTATACTTGTTATATCTGGGTTAATGATCGTAAATATATTATAATCCAAATTAAAAAAGTGTAAAATTTCGGCAAACTCCATATAAAAATCTGTATTTTTAGAGTGTTTTATAAAGGAAAGTAAGAATTGTGGATATATACCTTGTCCCGCTTTTTGACTTTTTATGCATAGTAGAATTATAATCTAAAAAAATGGAAAATCGCAGGAAATTTTTACAGAATATCATCGCAGCTGCCGGCATGTTATACACAAGTTCTACATGGGCAAAAACTACGGTTTCAAAAAAAAATCATCTTTTGAACGCGTCGAGAATTTCGCTCCACAAAAATGATGTTTTATTATTTCAAGGAGATTCTATTACTGATGTAGGAAGAAATCGGGAAGTAAAGGAACCCAACATAGCAGATGGGATGGGAAAAGGATATCCTTTTTTGGCGGCGGCGAAACTCCTTCGTGAATATGCAGATAAAGATGTGAAAATTTATAATCGGGGAATATCTGGACATAAAGTTCCGCAGCTCGCCGATCGTTGGCAAGAAGACTGTCTAGACCTACATCCACAGATCTTAAGCATTTTAATAGGTATCAATGATTATTGGCATAAGCGCGATGGTCACTACGATGGAAACTCTCAAAGCTTCAAAGCACAATACCGTCAGTTGCTTGAAAGTACAATGACAAATCTTCCAGAAATAAAAATAATTATAGGGGAACCTTTTACGGTAAAAGAGGTGAAACATGTGACAGAGAGTTGGTTTCCCGAAGTGGAGGAGTATCAATTAGCTACGCGGGAATTAGCGAATGAGTTTAATCTTTTGTTTATTCCTTATCAAAAGGTTTTTGATGAAGCCTGCAAGGTAGCAGATGGGGGCTATTGGACCACAGATGGTATTCATCCCACGTTAGCGGGAGCAGATCTGATGGCGGAAGCGTGGTTACAAATGATAAAGAAATAAAAATTTGCAAATATTATTAGTCGAAGACGATAGACGTATTAGCGAATATCTTGTTAAGGGTCTTGAAGAACAAGGGTATTCGGTTACTCTTTGCGAAACAGGAAGCGAAGCAAGAGATATGCTGTTTATGAATGATTGGCATGTGGTAGTGATGGATATTATGTTGCCCGATATAGATGGTATTCAATTGACAAAAATGTTGCGCTATAGAAAAAATATAACGCCTGTTATTATTTTGAGCGCACTGAGTGAAACCGAAGATAAAATATCTGCTTTAGACAGTGGAGCGGATGATTACCTGGTTAAACCCTTTCATTTTAAAGAACTTTTATCGCGAATTAATGCGCTTTCCCGACGTTCAAAATATATTCACCAAGAGTCAAATGACAACACATTTTCTGCAGGGGATATTGAGGTCAACCTTGATAAGTTTGAAACTTTTGTGGGTGATCGTGAGATAAAACTTTCACCCCGTGAATTTAAATTGCTAAGTTATTTATTAGAGAATAAGAATAAAGTGCTTTCCAGAACAAAAATATTGGATGCAGTGTGGGGAATAGATTATGATAGTCATACAAATATTGTGGATGTGTATATATCATATTTAAGAAGTAAGATCGGCGCTCCGGATAATGAAAGAATCATGACGACCAAAGGGGTAGGGTACATGATAAAAGATTGATATGAACTTAAGAACACGGCTTAGCCTTATTTCTTCTTTGGTCTTTGGAGTTATTTTTGCGATAGCTGCCGCAATTATATACTGGTCTTTTCAGAAGACTACGGAGCGGAATATTATCAATAATTTGCAAAAAATC
>JAJYRG010000051.1 GCA_021794195.1 Bacteroidota bacterium | reverse complement strand
CATAAACTCCGTTCATTTTGGCTCTTTTATATCGAAATAATCTTTCGTATAGATTTCTCGGCTGTCTTTACAAACGTTTTATAAAAACACCTTTTCGTACGTTACATTTTCGATCGTTGATTCTTCCCCTTCATTTGCAAAAAAAGAAGTAATGCGTTCTGTGAGTACTTCTTATCCAAAAAATTGTACGCTCCCAACCTCACCTATCTCCGTATGGCTATCAGGTAAAGTATATTTACGGGACGGCACGCAAAAAATTTTTGCTTATAATACCGTAGCAGAGGTATTAAATTTAAATGCATAAAAGGACACATATTATATATGAGCAAGGACCATTAATTGATTACATTGCCCTATCTCAATTTGTGTTTTAAGCCATAACAGATAACGGATAGAAAGAACGGGCTTTCAAATTAATAATTATGCTTTTCCTCCATATTTTTTGCTGTTTTTATAAGCATAATAAAAAATAATAGGGAGGATGGTAAAAGATAAAAACATCGTAATGATTAAGCCTCCCACAATCATTATTGCCAAGGGTTTTTGTATTTCCGATCCCATGCCTTGAGAAATAGCCGCCGGGAATAATCCCATGGAACCCATCAAAGCAATCATGATGACCGGACGCACCCGGCTTTTTACAGCCGACTGTATAGTCTCTTTCAACGGAAGACCATGTATAAGCTTTTCTTTCATTACCCCTAATAAAATGATGCCGTCTATAGTAGCGACTCCGAAAAGGATAATGAAACCAATGCCCGCTGATATGCCGAATATAGTTCCGGTTATCCAAAGGGAAAGAAAGCCGCCAATGAAGGCAAAAGGCAAAGTTACAGCGGCAATACTGGTGTCTTTAATGTTGCCGAAATTAGCATACAGTAAAATTAAAATCAAGAGAAGCGAAACAGGAACTACCACCATAAGTTTTTTTGTGGCTCTTTCTTTACTTTCAAACTCTCCTGCCCATGTCAAATTATTTTCCTTGGATAGCTTTACGTCTTTTGCCACCTGTTCTTTTGCCTCATCTATAGTACTTCCTAAGTCACGCCCTTCAATACTAAAGCCAATACCTATATACCTACTGTTGTCTTCTCTATAGATAAATGCAGGGCCTGTTTGATAATCTATCGTGGCAATTTCTTTTAATGGGATTCTTTTTCCATCGGAAGTAGGGATCAGGATCTCCCCGATTTTTTCCGGTGTATTTCTATATTGTTCTTCAAAGCGGATCATGACATCAAACATGCGCTCATCTTCATAAAACTTTGTCGCTGATCTTCCTCCTATGGTGGTTTCTACGACGGATTGTGCGTCTTCGGTAGTTACTCCGAAACGTGCCATCTTTGAGTCGTGTAGCTGAATTCTTAGTTCTGGCAGCCCTAAATTCGTGTAAATATTAACATCGGTTATCCCACTTACCTTTCCTATAGATGTACCTACTTGATCGGCCAGATCTTCTAATTCCTCCAAGTCGTGTCCGAAAATCTTGATCACCAGCGAGCTTTTGACTCCAGCGACATACTCCTCCACATTATCTTGGATAGGCTGAGAAAACCCTAAGTTAATCCCCGGGTAAATATCCATGACCTCCCGTATTTCTTCAATTAAATCATCTTTAGAAACTTTTCGGGTCCATTCTTTTTCCGGTTTAAGTTCTATGTGAAATTCGATATTAAAAAATCCGGTAGGATCTGTTCCATCGTTGGGCCTTCCCGTTTGTGTTAGAATAAAGTCTATTTCTTCAAATCCATCAAGCAGATTATCTTTCATCTCTTCCGTCACTTTGAGCGATTCGTCTAGATTGACGCTGTTTGGTAGTGTAGCACGTACGTATATCGCTCCTTCATTCAGTTTAGGAAGAAATTCGGATCCATAGTTTGAAAATCGGAAACCACAAAGTACCAATATCCCTAAGAAGATGAAAAGAGTAGCTCTTTTGTGTTTAAAGCTGAAAGTATGTAGTTTAAATATATTATTTATAAAAAATGAAGAAACTTTATTTTCCTTTTCCTTAATATTTTTACCCAGCAAATATTTGCTCATTGCCGGCACATAGGTAATACTTAATAATAAGGAACCCAATAAAGCATAGGCTAAAGTAAAGGCCAAGGGTGAAAACATTTTTCCTTCCACTTTCTCAAAAGAGAATATGGGAAGAAGAGCGACTATCAGAATGAGCATAGCGAAAAAGATATAGCTGGCTACACTGCTTGCACCGTGGCGTATGATCCCCGATTTAGCCATTTTATTAAACCGGCTCATACCCACATTCCGGGATACACGCTCTAAGGAAACAAAGATCCGCTCTACGATGACTAATGTTCCTTCTAAGAGCAAGCCGAAATCTAAAGATCCCATGGAGATCAAATTGGCGGGTAGCCCTTGAATGCGAAGCATAATAATGGCGAACAGAAAAGAAAGGGGGATTACGGAAGCGACTATAAAGGTTGTTCGCCAATTATATAAAAAAATGAACACAATCAAAGAGACCAAAATGACCCCCTCGATTAAATTTTTGGTAACGGTGGAAACAGTGGTTTCTACGAGTTTTGTCCGATCTAAAATAGGTTTAATCTGAATATCCTCTGGTAAAATACGCGTATTTAAATCTCCTATTTTGTCTTTTATTCTGGTTATCACCTCTCCAGGGTTTTCTCCGCGTAGCATGACTACGATCCCCTGTACAACATCGTCTTTTTCATTAAAGCCCACTTGGCCCAACCGGGGCTTGGCAGAAACCTTTACTTTGGCCACATGTTTGACGAGTACAGGTGTATTGTTTACCGTTTTTATGGTAATGTTTCCTATATCTTCTTTTTTGTCTAAGAGCCCGATTCCCCGCACGACGAAGGCTTGATCACTTTGTTTGATAATGTCTCCCCCTACGTTGATATTCGATTTAGATACGGATTCAAAGACTTCTAAGGGAGAGAGGTTATAATTTGCTAATTCGGTGGGATTAATCTGTATTTCATAGATTTTTTCCTCCCCGCCGAAGCTTACTACATCTGCTACCCCGGGTACACTGAGCAATTCTCTTTCTACCGTCCATTCTTGTGTAGCCGTCAGTTCTTTGATGTCAGTTTCGGACTCGATAATATAGCGGAAAATCTCTCCGGTAGCGCCGGAAGGGGGCTCGATTTCTGCGCTGGCTTCGTCAGGTAAATCAACATTATTAAGTCTGTTAGAAACATTTTGCTGTGCATAAAAATCATCAATCTCGTCTTCGAATTGAACAGTGATCACCGATAGACCAAATAAACTGATAGATCGTACATCTGTTTTTTTGGGGATGGTATTAAGCTCTTTCGAAATCGGTAGGGTTATAAATTTTTCTACTTCCTCCGCACTGCGTCCAGGCCATTGGGTAATGACCCGACCACGGGTGTTAGTTACATCCGGAAAAGCCTCAATAGGTGTGTGGATATACGAATATATCCCCGCACCTAACAAAAAGATAGCTCCAATAATAATGAATAAAGAATGCCTAAGCGAAAACGCAACTATACTATCAACGAATTTCTTCATTAACTATTTTTTATTTGCTTGTTCAAAGATCAATAACTCATGGCTGGCCACTATTTTTTCCCCTTCTTTAAACCCTTCTTTTACATAACTGTAGTCATCGTTTATAGCGAAATGAACTATGGGCCTAACCTCTATATGGCAATCATCATGATAAATAAGGCAATATTGCTTCTTGTTGTGATAGATGATATTGTCATTGGGAATGGCTAAAGCCTCTTCGATTCCACTTTCTTTTTGCACCCAAGCTTCGGCATGCATACCCGGCTTTAATAATAAATCGCTATTTTCGAGAAATACGCGGGCTTTCAATACCTTGTCTTCTTCATCTAAGACTTGAGAAACTTGATCGATTTTACCTTCAAAAACTTTACTGGGGTAGGAGGTAGTCTGCACGAATGCTTTTGCCCCTTTCTTGACATCGGGTATATCGCGGGCGTGAATATCGACCAATACCCAAACTTTCTCTAAGGAGGAAATGCTAAAAAGAGCATCTTCAAGTGCAGAAATATTTGCCCCCGGATTTATACCTTTCTGTACGATGAAGCCTGATTTTGGGGAGCGGATTTCAAACACTCCTTTTTCGCCGGTACTGCTGTACATACTTAAATCAGAAGCTAAAGATTGCAGAGCACTTTGAGATTTTTCAATTTCATTTTCTAATTTTTGTACTTCAAGACGGGAGGCGAGTCCATCTTCCAGCATGTCTTTGGCAATTTCGAGCTCCTTTTTACTTAAAGCTAATTGACTTTCCAATTGAGCTTTTTCTTTTTGCAATTGATTAAGCTCTGTACTGTTGATTACAGCCAAAGTCTGCCCTTTACGTACCTTGTCTCCTAACTCAAAGCCAACATGTGTCACTGTCCCTTCTAAGAGGCTTTTATATACAATTAAATCATCTTCTGCATAATGAATAGAACCTGTAAAGTGGATGTTATCCACGAGGGGGACCTTCTGCAGTTCATTGATTTTCACCTTTGAACGAAAGGGTTCCTCTAAACAAAATGAACTTTCTTCTTTTTCTTCATTTTTATTTGATGTCGAATTTTCGCAACTACTCAGTAGAAGTAGAAAAGAGAGCAAAAATGGAATACTTACGTGTAAAATATTTTTTCGCATGTTTACAGTTCTTTACCAATGATGTAAAACAATGTTTCTTTTGTTTTTTTATGTTTTTCTGTCAACTTATAATACTCATCCAGGGTTTCTACATAAAAGCCGATGAAATCCAGATATTCCACTAAGGATAGATTTTTCTGTGCAAAATTCCGGGTAGAGGTTTCTAACATTTGCTCTAGGTTTTGCAAGTAATTTTCCGACCATTCGGATAAAGTTTCTTGTTGAATATGAAGCTGTTTCCAGAGTTTGTTGAGTTCGGTTTTTAATTCGAAATATTCGGCATTGAGGCTGTTTCCTACTTTTTCTTTCTCAATTTTTGCGGATTGTATATTCCCTTTATTGCGGTCAAATACGGGCAAATCTAAGCTGAGCCCAACGCCGACAAAATGATGCATGACCCCGCCGCCATGATCATAGTTTACTTGTAAATTCAAATTTGGCACACGTTCCGACTTTTGCAACGCAATATTTTGCGATGCTATCCTCATTTGACTTTCCAAAGCCTTGAGATCGGGTCTTGTTTCTAATGCTGTTTTTTCTAATACATCGGGTGTTGACTCAAAAAGGGCACTGTGTGTAGTTCCGTCCTCTTTGAGGATAATATCAGCGGGCAATTCTGTACCTATAAGCTTAGAGAGGGCATGTAAGTTTTCTTGCTTTTCTATTTTAATGTTGCCGATCTCTGTTCTATAACCCTTGGCTTCGCCTTCTATGCGAAGTAAGTCTATTTTACTGATATTTTGGCTGGCTTGTTGGCGCTGATAAGCTTTTTCCAAAGCGTTGAATTCATTTAATAATTTGCGTAATAATTTTTCTTTTAATTCTAAGCGTATATATTCCGCAAATCGGTTTCGTATTTCGTATTTCGTTTCACGGATCAGGTTTTCGAAATCCAGTTCTTCAATATCTTTTGCCAAACTTTTTATTTGTACATTTTTCCTTCTTTTTCCGGCAGTAAGGAGCTCCTGTTCTAATTCTATGGCAAACTGTTGTTTACCTGGCTTCCCGTTCCAAAGAGGGGGTAACTCTTCTATGGTTTTGTTGTGCCAAAGGTTTACCTCGGAAAGACTGAGCTGAGGATTTTTCCAGAGTTTCGCTTGTAATACCTTTGCCTCAGCCTGAGAGATATTGTGCTTTTGTTGTAAAAGTTGATAATTATGGAGGAGAAATAATTGTTCTATATCCGAAAGGGAAAACACCTTTGCGGTGTCTCTTTCTTGAGCGTTCAGTATAGTGAAGCTGAAGATAATAAGTAATAAAAAGATGTTTTTTCTCACGTTTTTTACTTTTGTCCAAAGCTAAGCTATATAGATTATAACCCTCTTTGAGCAAGATTAGAATTCGATTAGAACGCATTAAAGAATGATGAGAAAGAATGGCTGACAAAAAGATTGTCTTCTTGTAAACTTCTGCTTTTTCAAAACAATGAACGCTTTTAATATTTTGTAATTCGCTTTTAGTTTACCAGAACTTTAAAGAGGGTTTCCAGAAGTTGTTTTTGTTTTTAAGAAATTTTAATTCTTTCCTAATTAAACTCAAAATTGTTATATTCGTATAAGAGCATTTTTTCTTCACATCGAGGAGGCTAACATGAAAATAACAGACAAAAATTTATGGAAGCATATATAGTAGCAGGATACAGAACGGCTGTAGGGAAAGCTCCCAGAGGAGTTTTTCGTTTTTCCCGTGCGGATGATTTGTCCGCTGAAGTCATCAAGCACTTAGTTCGTGCTGTCCCTAATTTGGTGGAAGAAGAGATTGATGATGTGATGGTGGGGAATGCCATGCCCGAAGCAGAACAAGGTCTCAATATGGCACGTTTGATTTCTCTAATGGGATTGGACACCGATAAAGTACCGGGTGTAACGGTAAACCGCTATTGTGCATCCGGCTTGGAAACTATAGCCACTGCGGCTGCTAAGATAAAGAGTGGAATGGCGGAATGTATTATTGCCGGAGGAGCGGAAGTAATGTCAGGAATGCCTTTCGGTGGATGGAAAGTAGTGCCTAATCCCCGTATAGCTAAAGAACATCCGGATAGGTATTGGGGAATGGGGCTTACTGCAGAGGCAGTGGCTAAAGAGTTTAAAGTAAGTAGGGAAGATCAGGATGCTTTTGCTTATCAATCCCATCAAAAAGCTTTGCACGCAATTGAAAATGGGCATTTGAGAGATGGATTACTGCCTATAAATGTAGAACAACGTTATCTGAGTAATAACAATAAAATAGAGAACCGGACGTATACGGTGGATACAGACGAAGGACCCCGTGCGGATACTTCTTTGGAAGCTTTGGCAAAACTAAGACCGGTATTTGCGGCAAATGGCTCCGTTACAGCTGGAAACTCATCGCAGACTTCAGATGGAGCCGCCTTTGTCCTGGTTGTTTCTGAAAGAATGATGAAGAAGCTCAACATAGAACCGATGGCCCGGTTAGTCAGTTATGCTGTAGCGGGTGTCCCTCCCAGAATTATGGGAATAGGCCCTGTTTATGCGATCCCTAAAGCGTTGGAAAAAGCAGGTTTGAAGCAAAAAGATATAGATCTTATAGAATTGAATGAGGCTTTTGCCTCTCAATCTTTAGCGGTTATCCAAGGGTTAGATTTGGATATAGAACGCGTGAATGTAAATGGAGGAGCTATTGCTTTGGGTCACCCATTGGGATGTACGGGAGCAAAATTGACGGTTCAAATATTAAATGAGCTGAAAAGACGGGATCAAAAATATGGAATGGTGACTATGTGTGTGGGAACCGGACAAGGTGCAGCGGGAATTTTTGAACGGTTATGATTTTTTTATAAAAATATTTCGAATAAACGATCAAACTCTATCGAAGGCATTAAAACAGAAAAAATATGAGGGATTCAAAGAAAAATAAACCGATAAAAGGCGGAGAGTTTATTATCCGCGAAACGAAATTTTCTGATATTTTCATTCCAGAAGAGTTTGATGAAGAGGCTAAGATGATACGTCAGACTTGCGAGGATTTTTTAGCAACGGAAGTTCTGGACAAATTAGATCGTATAGATGCCATGGAAGAAGGGCTGATGCCTGCGTTACTGAATAAAGCAGGAGAATTGGGGATGCTGGGCGTTTCTATTCCTGAGCAATATAACGGATTTGGTAAAAATTTTAATACTTCCATGTTGGTGGCCGAAGCTGTAGGGGCGGGGTATTCTTTTGCAGTAGCTTTATCTGCGCATACCGGGATCGGTACGTTGCCCATTTTATACTATGGGAATGAAGAACAAAAAGAAAAATATATCCCCAAGCTTGCGACAGGAGAATGGAAGGCCTCTTATTGCTTGACAGAACCTAATGCCGGGTCGGATGCAAATGCGGGCACTAGTTCTGCAAAACTATCAGAAGATAAAAAACATTATTTGATTAACGGGCAAAAAATGTGGATCACAAATGGTGGTTTTGCCGATATTTTTATTGTTTTTGCCAAGATTGAAAACGATAAAAAACTTTCTGCTTTTATTGTAGAAAAGGAGTTTGGGGGCATCACCATGAATCCGGAAGAAAAAAAGTTAGGTATTAAAGGCTCTTCTACCCGTCAGGTGTTTTTTAACGATTGTTCCGTACCGGTAGAAAATTTGCTTTCAGAAAGAGAAAATGGCTTTAAAATCGCATTGAATATTCTGAATATAGGGCGTATAAAATTGGGGGCGGCGACTATCGGTTCTGCACGTCAGGTTATTTCTCAAGCTGTAAATTATGCAAATGAAAGGGAACAATTTGGTTTAAAAATCAGTAAGTTCGGTGCTATCCGTTACAAATTAGCCGAGATGGCTGTCCGTGTGTTTGCTGTAGAGTCGGCTACTTATCGTGCTGGACAAAACATAGACGACACTTACGATATGTTGGTAAGTGAAGGGCTGGACGGAGCACAAGCCAGATTAAAATCGGTTGAACAATTTGCTATAGAGTGTGCTATTATCAAAGTATGGGCTTCAGAGATGCTGGATTATGTAGTAGATGAAGGAGTACAGATTTATGGAGGAATGGGTTATTCGGCAGATGCTCCTATGGAAAGAGCATACAGAGATTCCCGTATCAATAGAATATTTGAAGGTACGAACGAAGTCAACCGCATGTTGGTTGTAGATATGTTGCTCAAAAGAGCATTGAAAGGAGAGTTAGATTTGATGGAACCTGCTACTTCAGTGGCAAAAGAACTCATGGCTATTCCTGATTTCAATGAAGAAACGGATAAAAGCTTGTTTGCACAACAAAAGAAAACATTAGCAAACCTTAAAAAAGCAGGTTTGCTGGTCGCTGGAGCCGCTGTGCAAAAGTTGATGGACAGCCTGTCAAAGGAACAGGAAATATTGATGAATATAGCTGATATGGTAAGTTATATTTATGTAGCAGAATCGGTTATGCTGAGGGCAGAAAAACTTCAACACAAAAGCCAAGAAGACACGAGTAAAGAAAAAGAAGAGTTAGCGGATTATGCGAAGGATATAGCAGATGTCTATTTATATTCCAGTGTGGATAAAGTCGCAGTTATCGGTAAAGAAGCTCTGAATTCTTTTGCGGAAGGGGATGATTTAAAAATGATGTTAATGGGCCTTCGACGTTTTACTAAAACAGAGCCTTTTAATGTAAAAGAAGCGCGGCAGAGAATTGCTCAAAAATTAATTGAAGAGAATAGATATCCGTTTTAATATACTTTGACAAGGTAGCACTTTCTATTAAGAGTTAAAAAATAACCGAAGAGGCTCTCTGTTTTATTTCCTGTATTCGCTTGTAATTACCCTCTGACCTTGTAGTTAACAAATTCTATAAACAGTCTGGCGCTTCTATGAACGAATCAGATGTAGCGTGAATAAGGGCAGGGTATAGAGTGGTTTTTGGGGAGCACCCACGCTGTTTCTCCCTTATTTTTTATTTGCTCTTAGTGCCGAGAACTGATCAAGAAGTTGATCGCTGACAAATTCCGACGCATTTTTTTGGACATTGCTTTCTGAAATCCAAGTGTTGTTTTCCTCGTCTTCGTATTGTTGAGAAGTAGGTAAATATCCCCAATTTCCGTTGGCAAATGCTATTGTAAAGCTATGTGGAAAGACATTTGCTTCTTTGATTTTTAAGCCTGTTTCTGCAAACACTTCGAAAGGAATAGCCGCAATTGCTAAATCCCCAATAACAATGGTTTGAAGTGGAAAATCTGATTCTTTTGGGTATTCTTTTGCGACTTTACTTTTTGAAGAGTTGTCTTCTTTATTGAGTGTATCGGACATTGAGGTGTCGTTTTCTGCAATTTCTGAAGTGTCTTCCACAGCGTCGAAATTATGCAGTTTTAACGTGATGTTTTTGGTCGAAATCTTTATGGGAAGCCAATCTTTGAACGTTAAGCTTTGATAATGTGCGGCGACATCATTTGCTATACTTTCAGTCAATGGGTTTGTGCTTTCATTGTTTTCTGCGCCTTGCTCTGTTGAATCTATGGGAGCCACACCTGTGGATGTACCCTTGGTCATAATGGTAACGAAAGGTTTCGTTTTTTTACTGACTGCAGGCATTAATTCTTCTAATTGACGGTTGATTTCTCCATAAGAACTCACGGATAAATCTTTCTCTTTCTCATTACTTATAGAGTAAGATGAATAGTTTCCCAGAATACAGATGGGATCGCCTGATACAGAACGGACGGCAATAAATGAAAAGTTAGAATCTGCTGACTTTTTTGATTTTGATAAATCAATAGAGTTTTCGGAGGATGATTCTTCCCCCTCGGGATATGAATTGACTGTAGAATCTATACTATCGATTTGCTTTTTTGATGTTTTAGAGGATGTATAATCCGATCCCTCAATACTTTCCCATGCAATTTGAGCAGGCTCAAGGTTTTCATCCGCTTGATGTACACTTTCTGATATTTTATCGATTAACCATTTTTGATATTCATTTAAGTCTCCACTTTCGCTAAAGTTGAGCGGTTCATCGTGAACTATTTCTGCGGTTCTGGTGTTAGTAGCGGATATCATAATATTTGTGGGGAGAATATCTGTTTCCTGGCTTATTTTCTCTTTTGCCGCATCTGTGATAAAAGTCGCCAAGCCTCGGGAATCTACTACTACAAAAGCAATGCGTTCCTCTCCGTTATCTAAAATTAATGTTTTTGCATACAGGGGTTCATTTGATACGTTCTCTGAGCTGGTTCCGCTTTTTGAAGCGGGAGTCTCATTTTGGTTGATTTCCACTATGGAAGCGCCCGCTTTCAACATTTGGTGGTTCTTTGTTTCTTTTTGATTACAGGCGGTTATACTTAATAGTATAACAGATGCAAGAAAGCAAATAATTGTCCAAGGATTTTTTTGTTTGATGGTTTTCATATCTTTTTCTTTCTTATTTATTAAAGTCATTGCTTTTAACTTTAATACAGTTTGTCGGTGATAAAGTTTTCTCGGATCATGTATTCTTAAAACTGTTTTTTGAATGAATATATTATTCCGCTTGGATATTGAAAAACGGATGAATATCAAATAAGAGCAAAGGTAATTAGGGAATCGATATAGTAGGTAAGTAAGGTTCATGTGGGTTTGGTTAAACCTTGAACCTAAAAGATCAATCTGGACTAAAAACCAGAATAGGTACTTTATAAAAAAGCTTTATGGCTGGGTAATATTTTTGTTTTTATTCCGTCCGAAAAGATTAATGACGATTAAAATAGCAGCGATAATCAACAATAAGTGAATAAGCCCACTGGCAATCATGCCTCCAATGAAAGTTATTGCCCAAATAATGACTAATACCACAGCGATGATATATAAGAAACGTCCCATAATAAAATGATTTATATTTGTGAATACAATATACATAGGGGGAGCTTCCCCCTATGTTAGGAATGTTTTTACAAGCTATTTAGCCAGTTTTCTACATCTTCTTTGGACTTACCGGTTTTTTCTTGCAGTCTTCCCAATAATTCATCTTCTTTTCCTTCTGCATACGTTAAGTCATCATCAGTAAGTTCGCCATAAGCTTGTTTTACTTTTCCTTTTACTTCGTTCCAACGACCTTTCCATTTTAAGTTGCTCATGTTTTTTGTTTTAAAGTTTAATAATGCTTTATCAATCAAGTAGTTTCAATAATTATGCCAAAGTTCGGGTTGAAAACTTAGACTTAACTTTTTCCGCAAAAGGAATGAGGGGTAAGGACGTCTTAAGATTTTGGTTGTGAGGTTTTTACAAAGAAGTTGTAACTATTCGTTAGGTTGTTTTGGTTTTTGTCTATCATTTAATTGATAATCTATAAATAAGTAAGAGAGCTTGTTGTTAACGATTTAGTGAATATTTATCTCCTTTTTTTAAGGTTGTTTTTTCAAGTGTAGATTGGCTATTTTTTTCTTTATTGTGCAATACAGTAACCTGCCCTTTTCCTATTACAAAAAATGAGTTTTCGCCATCATAAGCAATTCCTGTGCGTTCATCTATTCCAACTCCAATCTGATCAGGGTGTTTTTCAATGGCAATTTCCAATCTCTGTAAACGATTACGTTCGTTAAAATGTTGGTCGATAATTACATTATCCCAGAGTTTCAGGCCGTAAGATATTACAGGGTACATTTTTTTTGTTTTTTCGTCTATTTCAGCATTTGCCATCATGGTAGTGGACATGATGCTTGCTCCTGCACTGGTTCCGCCTATTAAGCCGCCCATTTGGAAATGACGTTGGATATCGGCCACTACATCGGCTTCTTCGAGAGCCTCTCTGAGACGCACTTGACTTCCACCCGACATCCAAATTACATCGCACCACTTGATGTCTTGCAAAGCTTTTTTGCGATCGGATAAATCCAA
Organism: Bacteroidota bacterium; assembly: GCA_021794195.1. Lineage (GTDB taxonomy): Bacteria > Bacteroidota > Bacteroidia > Sphingobacteriales > Sphingobacteriaceae > Sphingobacterium. The sequence continues at coordinate 10,459 of JAJYRG010000051.1, read as the reverse complement.
AACACGTATATTCTGCGCACCTGCCTTTTTAAAAAGCTCTTGGTTTCTCAAAGCTGTCTCTCTTACTTTATCCGGTTCCGAAGCATAGGATATAACAAGGAGATTAGGCTCTTCAGCCGGACTATAGGACAGGAACTCTTTTCGTAATTCTTGACTGATTTTACCTCCTCCAAATGCAACTAATCGAATTTTGCTTCCAATCTCTTGACTTACTGAGTGCAAAGAAAATAAACATAGAAATAAAATAAAGGAAAAACTAAATAATAGCCTATGAGAGCTTTTGGAGTTGTTGTTAATTGTCTTTATCATTTCTTGCGGTTTTTATTTTATTCATTTTCGTTGCCTAAAATACATACTATTTAGTAGAAAAGAGATTTTACAAGCTGTTGGCATCGAACGGCTAGAGCTTACAAGGAGGGGAGAGCAGTTACCCGGAGATAGAATGCTCAACACTACGCAGGGATACTCTTTTCTGTGGGTCTTTATCTAGCTGTTTTTATTTGTGAGTTTCTTATCAGTTGATAAAATCCACGAATAATTAATCTTTATTTAATCTTTCTTTTAAGTGTTGTACTTCTTCTTGTAGTCTTTCTACTTTCATCAACAAATGATGAATAGCCTCAATGCCGGGAGTTCCTATTTCTAATTCATAATGCCATTCAGAAAATTTCTCTAAATTATGTAATTGAGATTCATGGATACAGCGCTCTTCTTCGATGAGGATAATTTCGATAAGACCGCTTTGTTCTAATCGGATAATAAATGACTCTTCTACTTTTCTGACTTTACAGTATTCTTTTATGGTTATGTATTGTTTTTTCATCCTTGTTTTTTTCTGATATCTGCCAGTTCACTAAATAGTTTTTTCTCCTGTTCATTTAAGTTTGTTGGGAGTTCCACACTGATCTTTACATATAAATCACCATATTTATTTTCTTTTTTGTATTTCGGAAACCCTTTTCCAGCGATACGTATTTTGCTTTCTGATTGTGTTCCTGCTTTTATTTTTGCTTTTATCTTGCTGTCTAAAGTTTGTACAATTATTTCTCCTCCGAGGACAGCCGTATACAAGTCAATATTAACTTTAGTCGTCAGATCGTCACCGGTCCGGGTGAATTGTGAGTGAGGGTGGATATGAAAGGTAATGAATAGGTCCCCTTTAGGTCCCCCGTTTACTCCTTCTCCCCCGTGACCACTAAGTTTTATTTTTTGTCCGTGAGCTATACCGGCGGGAACGGTAATCCGTATGTTTTTACCATTTACTGTAAATGTTTGTTGATGAGTTTTCGAAGCGCTTTCTAAGCTTAGCTGTAGGTCCGCGTGGTAGTCTTGTCCTCTAAATTTTGTTTGTCGGCCTCCGCCAAAACGAGATCCAAACATTTCCTCAAAAAAATCAGAAAATTGACCTTCATCGAAGCTGCCTGTGTATTCATAAGAACCTCCGGAATCCGCTTGAGAAAAAGGGTTGCTTCGGGAAGAAGATCGCCTTTGTGCTTGTTCATAAGCCTCACTCTGTTTCCAGTTTTCTCCATATTTGTCGTATTTTTCGCGTTTTTCAGGATCTTTTAAGACCTCGTTAGCTTCATTGATCTCTTGAAATTTTTGCTTCGCCTTTTCATCATTAGGATTTAAATCGGGATGGTATTTACGAGCTAATTTACGATAAGCCTTGCGAATCTCTTCCGCGCTTGCACTTTTATTGACGCCTAATATTTTATAATAATCTACAAATGCCATAAGCTATGATTGAACCCCGTTGAATTTACTAAGATTTTTTCGGAATTGTATAGGGAAAGAAGGTGAAAAACAAAAAAGTTAATTCTCAGACAAACTATCTTATAAAAAAGTGTAAATTGAAAGAAATTAAAAATAAAATCATTATGAATGAAGATCGTTTATTTCCGAAATACACCTCAAAAATTATCCAGGAACGAGAAAAACTATCTCCTGAAAATTTAGATGCCTGGCGAAATTTCAGTAAAACTGTTTTTAAAGAAGGGAAACTTTCTGAAGAAACTAAACAGTTGATTGCTATAGCAGTAGCACATGTCACTCAGTGCCCTTATTGTATCCGTAGCCATACGAAGCAAGCTTTGAAAAAGGGTGTAAGCAAAGAAGAAATTATGGAGGCTGTTTGGATTGCCGCAGAAATGCGTGCAGGAGCAGCGGTAGCTCATTCAGCCATTGCTATTGATGAAATGAATGAAGATGGCTAAAGTTTCTGTGGTGATCGCTACTTATAATAGGAGCGGGATGTTAAAAACAGCTTTAGATTCTTTGCTGGCTCAATCAATAAAAGATTGGGAAGCTTGGGTAATTGATGATGGAAGTACGGATGACACAGAAGAAATAATTCAAGTTTATTTGGATGAAAATCCTTCGTTTAATTATTTAAAACAAACTAATCAGGGAGTAGCTGCAGCGAAAAATAAAGGTGTGCAGCAAGCCCGCGGGGAGTATATTACATTTTTAGACTCTGACGATCAGTATAAGGTGAATCATTTGGAAAGCAGGATGAAAATTATTGAACGCTATCCTGAAGTTGATTTACTGCATGGAGGCGTAGAAATAATAGGGGAAGAGTATGTGCCGGATAAATATAATGACGGCCGGAAAATTCACCTGTCAGAGTGCGCGATAGGAGCTACATTTTTTATTCGGAAAAAGGTGTTTAATTTGTTGGGCGGTTTTAAAAAACTGCCTATTGGGACAGATGCCGATTTTTTTGAGCGTTCAAAAGAAGCGGGTTTGAAGATACTAAAGACCGGGCTTCCTACCTATATTTATAACCGTAGCCATCGTAATTCTATTACACATAATTATTGGGAAGAGATGCAAAATCAAAAGAAATAGGTTTTAGACAAACTATCTTCCCAAGTCTATCGTCTTACATCGTACTATGATAAAGGGGTCCCAAATAATGCGTACATTACAAGTAGCCGTGAGTTAATGAAGTGTAGCACATAAAATCTATGGGGGCTGAAAAATATATTTTCCCCCGTAGATTTATAAAATATTTTCTATGAACTTTTAATTCATGAGTATTTCTTTCACAATTTCATCAATTTTTTCAGCATCATCTTTATAATCTGCCAAGTCATACAGCTCTATTTTTCTAAAATCTGTTGGGTGACTTTCACTTTGGAGATGTATAAACCCCTTGTCTAATATTTTTCCATCTTTTTTTACTTCCGGATCAAAGCCTTCTACATTTCCGCCACCTATTTGAGGTTCCGTATATTCCAACACTACTTCACCCTCGAGTATATGTTGGATTAAAGAATCGCCCAGCACTACAAAATCTGCTGTTACCCACTGATCACCGTGATAGGTTTTGCTGGTGGAATTTTGACAATGTGGTGTGAAAAGTTCACCGTCTAACACGATATGTGTACCCGGCGTACATACATTGGAAGTAGGTCTGTCACTCTCTCCATCTCCGCCCAGTAGCTGGCCTTCTACAGAGATAGGGTAATCTTGTTCTAAGCCCATGGTAGCAGGGTCTTGTCCGTGCAGCATAGCACCGTTATTCCGCCATGCCCAACCGGGGCCGCCTTCGATTTGTTCACCTACGAAACGATATTCTATACGCAGGATGTAATAACTAAAAGGATCTTTATATGCTAAATGACCGTACCTATCATTAAAATCTCCTTCGTAATCATCATACCTGACTTTTAAAATCCCATCTTCTACTCTAAAAGTGTTTGCGTAATTATCGCCGGCTTCATGAAAACGTATTTTTGGAATCCAATCGTCTATATCTTCTCCATTAAAAAGCTGAATAGCTTTGGGAATTTCTTTGTCCGAATTCGCAGTGGAGTCGTTATTCTCGGATGAATTATCAGCGGAGTTGTTACAAGAAATATTAAAGGATAACAAGAAAATGAATAATGTTAAATAATTAAGTCGCATTGAGTTATAATTTTAGTGTTTGATATGTAATATCGGATAACATAATGACAAATATCTAATAAATTAGCGGAAAAACGAGAGCTTTTTCTGTTATATGTAGTTTTTCCCTTAAAGTTTTTAACCCATTGCTCTTTTTCGAGTAACAAAAACTATCTTTTGTTTTTTTACTAAAAAGCTGATTATGAGTTTTTTAAAATGGACATAAAGAGGGGTGAAGGGGTTCCGTATGGTCTTTTGAAAGTAATGTTTTTCTTTTTTATAGAAAAAAGAAGGATAAATAGACTGTAATGCGAGATAAGAATAGTACTTTTGTAGTAAGTATTAATAATTAAAATTCCGAATTTCGATGGAAAATGAAACATTTGAAGGAACTGTAAAGTTCTTTAACACAACAAAAGGTTTTGGATTTATCCAAGTAGATGACAGCAGTGAAGAAATTTTTGTTCACGTTAGTGGTTTGATTGATGAAATCCAAGAAGACGACCGCGTTAGTTTTGAAAAAACTCATGGTCGCAAAGGTATGAACGCAATTAATGTAAGTCTTATATAAATATATAGATTAAAGTTTTGTAAAAATATCTTACTAAAGCCTGCTCAACTGAGCAGGCTTTTTTATTTGGCTTTGATAGCTATTGAGTAGGCTTTTTTTGAGAACAGATTCTTTTAATGGAGCTCTACGACTTAACACCGGTACGGTTTTCTCTTTTTTAAATAAAATTCATATCTTTGTGGCATCAAATAGGGGTGCCTTGTTTTCGTAAACACAAAACCAGGCTGAGATTATACCCGGTTCCGTAAATGACGGAACGAACCTGATCTGGATAATGCCAGCGTAGGGAATGGGATGTTAAATGAAGTCCATTGTAACCCCTTGCAATGGAATGTTTAACGTTTTTATTTTAATAAATCATGTTTAAAAAGAATGTGATAACCTTAATTTGGGTTATGTTTTTTACGGGTGTTGCTTCCGCACAACACAGCGTAGAAGTAAATGTTTATGATGCGGAAAATCAAGAGCCATTAAGCCATGCTACTGTTCTTTTGGGAGAACAATCTCAAGCCACAGATTCTGAAGGGAAAGCCCTCTTTACTCTATCTGCACAAAATCCATTACGTGTAAAAGTGAGTGTATTGGGGTATGAGGTGTATGAGAAGATGGTAAATCCTCCTTTTCCTGAAAAAATGAATGTAGCTTTGCAAGCGAAGCGCATTGAAGCTGAGCGGGTATTAGTACATGGTATCCGGGCACAAGAAAATTCGGCGACTACTTTTATCAATGTGAGTAAAGAGGAAATAGCAGATCAAAATCTGGGGCAAGACATCCCATATTTGCTTAACCAAACTCCTTCTATGATCGCATCTTCAGATGCCGGCGCCGGTATCGGGTACACCAACATGCGTATCCGCGGTAGCGACAACACGCGGATAAATGTGACCATAGATGGTATTCCTCTTAATAATCCTGAAAGTATGGGCTCTGTCTTGGTCAATCTTCCTGACTTTGCTTCCTCTACAGAAAATATTCAAGTGCAAAGAGGAGTAGGTACTTCTACAAACGGGGCGGGAGCTTTTGGGGCCTCTCTCAATATAGCATCCCAAGCTTTAGAAGAAAAGCCTTATGCAGAAATCAACAACAGCGCAGGCTCGTATAATTCATGGAAAAACACCGTAAAATTGGGCTCTGGGCTTTTAGCAGATAAATTTGCTGTGAATATGCGCCTTTCAAAAATCAGCAGTGACGGTTATATAGACAGAGCTTTTTCAGATTTAAAATCATTTTATCTCGATGCCGGTTATTACTCTGATAAACACACATTAAAAGCTACCGTGTTTTCGGGTAAAGAGAAAACATATCAAGCATGGAATGGTGTTCCCGAAGAAATGTTAGGTGAAAACCGCAGATTTAACGAGTTTGAATATGAAAATCAAACGGATAATTATACTCAGACTCATCATTATTTGCATTATAATTTTTATCCGGGTAAAGATTGGACATTCAATGCTGCTCTTCACTATACGAAGGGTGCAGGTTATTATGAGGAATATAGAAAAGATGATTCTTTTGATACTTACGGCATGGAACCTTTGATTTTTCCTGATGACACGATTAATACTACCGATTTGGTACGGCGGAGATGGTTGGACAATCATTTTTATGGTGCCATCTATAACGTAAAGTACACCCCTTCTTCAACGTTGACCTTCCACCTCGGAGGTGGTTACAATGAATACCTGGGCGATCATTTTGGAGAAGTCATTTGGGCACAGTACAGTTCAAACAGGGCACTTGGAGATCAGTATTATTTTAATGATGCAAAGAAGACGGATTTTAATATTTATGGAAAAGCAGATTATCGTTTAAATAAATTTCTACTTAATTTAGACGTGCAGTACAGGCATATTAATTATAATTTTTTAGGATATGATCACAATCAAAAACCTACAGATCAGTTAGCCCGTCATGATTTTATGAATCCGAAATTCGGTATTACTTATTTGTTGAATCCGGCACAGCAGCTTTATGTTTCTTATGCTTATGCAAATAAAGAGCCGATACGTAAAGATTATACAGAATCTTCGACTGAAAGCCGCCCAAAACCGGAAAGTATGCATGATGTTGAGTTCGGTTACCGTCTGAGGAATGAAAAAGTGCAGTTTAATGCCAATGGATATGCTATGTTGTACAAAGATCAGTTAATTGTTACAGGAGAGATCAATGATGTGGGCTCGGCGATTCGGCAGAATGTACCCGACAGTTACCGGATGGGGGTGGAATTGGATGTACAGTGGCAGATAGCTCATAATCTCTCTTGGCAAGCGACAGCAGCATTGAGTGAAAATAAGATCCGAGATTATGAAGAGTTTGTAGATCTTTATGATTATTCCTCACAAGAGAAAATTCATTATAAGAGCACAAATATCGCTATGTCTCCCGGAGCGGTTTTATCCAATCGGTTCAAATATGCTGTACAGCCGAATCTTAATATTTCTTTGCTGTCTAAATATGTGTCAAGGCAGTATTTGGATAACAGCTCCAGCCGGGAAAGATCTATAGCAGATTATTTGGTACACGATCTGCAGGCGAGTTATGCTTTCAGTATTTTCGGTTTTAAAAATTTGTCGGCGACTTTGGCGCTGTACAATCTCTTGAATAAAAAATACATCAGCAATGGATACACCTGGGGTTATATGAATGAAAGTGGGGGCAGAGTATCTCATAATTATTACTTCCCGCAGGCGACACGCAATTTTATGTTGGGATTAAACATCCGGTTATAAAAAATTGAGGGTTCATGAAACATACATGATGTTTCATGAACCTTGCTAAAAAACACTTCCACCTGCAAGAGTTGCTTTTCAGAGCGCTTGTGGTATATCTTTCCCATATTTTTTTCAGTTTCTGAACTCTCTGTCAAGGGTTAGTATGTGATGAGCTGGTCCATTCTTTTCGTCATAAGATCTTTGGACAGCATATAAGACATTAAATATGAATTTGCTGGAGTTCTTATTTGAGGCTTAAAAAATGTCTGCAAAATGAGTTAAACACAGAGTATTTTATTACTTTAGTGGTTGAATAATACTATTTTCTATTCTATGATTTTTCAAAACTTTAATCATCGTGTTGTATTTACTTTTTTGATTTTATTTTTCTTTACGGAGCTGTCAATGGCACAAAGTGAAAGAGACTCTTTAAGTTCTAAGCCGGCGAAAGAAAAAAAAATAAAATATCCACGAAGTTATGGAGGCATTACCTTTACACGGATTGATTGGGGAATATCTAGAGTAATGGATGATGGAAGCTTTTCTTTATCTGAAGAAAATGAGTTTTTAGAGTATGGCCGTGCTTCTAATTTTGGTTTTGATGTAGCGCAATTTGGTGTTCGTTTTACAGATAAATTTAAAGTTTATCTTTCTACAGGTTTTGAATGGAATTATCTTCGATTGAAAAAAAACATTCTTTTAAATAGATCGGAATCCCCCTTAGACTATCGGGAGATAGATGAAGATGAAGTGGATTTTTCAAAAAACATTTTGACATCTACTTATTTGCGCATCCCTTTAACGGTAGAGTTGAGAACAAAGCGGTTTTCCAATGGCCGAAGAATGAAGTTTGCTTTTGGCCCGATGACAGGTGTGTTGCTAAAAGGAACGCAGCGGCTTAAAAGTGAAGTAAATGGGAAACAGAAATTTAAAAACAATTATAACCTCGCTCAGTTTCAATACGGTGCTTTTGCACGGATAGGTTATGGTTTATTAGGCGTTTTTGGAAAGTATTATATGAACAGTTTTTTTGACAATAGCCCTGAACAAAAGCAGCTGCATAATTTAGCTTTCGGAGCAACGTTAGGTTTTTAGGAATGAGAAAAGGATAACAGCATACTTTTAACAAAATTCATCGCCTTCATAATACATAAAGAAGGCGTCTCAAAAGTTAAACATCGCCGTCATTGCGGGAAGGAGGTACGGCGACGAGGTAATCTGACGATGTCAAAACGCAAATTGGTTTGTGTCGCAGCTACTTATGGCGGTCGTTATTCTTCCTCGCACTGACGCGTTTATTGGTGTTTGTCACCCATTTGAGACGCTCTCTTTATAAGTATTAATATTTCTTTTTATTCCGTTACGGTATAATCTATGCCTATATTTTGAAACATAAATGCCCATTTGTCTGTTTGCTCTTCTATCACCATTTCAGTTGATTTTCCAGCGCCATGTCCAGCTTTTGTATCAATTCGTATTAATACGGGATTATCCCCTGAATGGTATTCCTGCAAACGGGCGGCAAACTTGAAAGAGTGAGCCGGCACAACCCTGTCGTCATGGTCTGCTGTAGTAACCATCGTAGCCGGATATTCTGTTTCTTCTTTTAGCGCATGATAAGGTGAATAATTGTACAGGTATTCAAACATCTCTTCGCTGTCATCCGATGTGCCGTAATCATAAGCCCAGCCTGCTCCCGCTGTAAATTTGTGATAGCGGAGCATATCCAATACACCTACTGCCGGAAGCGCTACTTTAAACAAGTCAGGACGTTGTGTCATACTGGCGCCTACCAATAGGCCTCCATTTGAACCGCCGGCAATTGCCAAATTTTCCGAAGAAGTGTAGTTTTCAGAAACTAAATATTCAGCAGCTGCAATGAAATCATCAAATACATTCTGCTTCTGCATTTTTGTCCCAGCTAAATGCCAGCTCTGTCCATATTCTCCTCCTCCCCTCAAGTTAGGAACAGCATAGATACCTCCTTGCTCTAAAAGAATAATGTTGCTGATAGAAAATGAAGGAGTCAAACTAATATTAAACCCACCATACCCATATAATAAGGTAGGGTTTGTGCCATCCCTTTCTATTCCTTTTTTATAGGTGATCATCATAGGTATTTTCGTGCCGTCTTTAGATTCATAAAACACTTGTTTGGATTCGTACTCAGACAGATCGAACTGAATTTCCGCTTCTTTATACATTTCGGACTTTCCATTTTCTATATTATACTTATAGATAGTGCCTGGATCTATATAAGATGTAAAAGTATAGTATAAGTCCTCTGCTTCTTTCTTTGCACTAAATCCTGAAACAGTACCCTTGCCCGGTAACTTTATTTCCCGTTCCATATTTCCATTTTTGTCGTATTGTTTTATCAAAGAAACAGCATCTTGTAAGTAGGATGCGAAAATTTTTCCCCCGCCAATAGAAGGGGATAACACGTCTTCGGATTCAGGTATTAAATCTTCCCAATTTTCGGAGGTAGGGTTGTTAAAGTGTACGCTTACAACTTTTCCATTAGGGGCATCCAAATCTGTGTATATAAATAACTTGTCTCCATCATTATCAATAACAGTATGGTTTTGTTCAAAGTCACCCACTATAGTTACGAACTGGGCTTCCGGATCTTCCAGATCTTTAATAAATAATTCATTTCCGGATGTGGCATTTGCTGCTGTGACTACTAAAAAACGTTCATCTTCTGTTAATCCTGCATTTATATAGCGTCTTTTAAAGCCCATTCCTCCAAACTCCAATGAGTCCTCACTTTGGGAAGTATTAAGCGCATGAAAATACAGTTTATGCATATCTGTCATACCGGATAGAACCGAACCTTTCTCCGGTTTGTCATAACTGCTATAGTAAAATCCTTCAGTTCCCTTCCATGCCAGACCACTAAACTTTACGTCTTTTAAAGTATCGCCTACCAAAGATTTGCTTTCCGTGTCCATTACTACTACACTGGTCCAGTCAGAACCACCTTCGGAAATTTGATAAGCTACGAGAGAGCCGTCTTTTGAAAAGCTGATTCCAGCCAGGGAAGAAGTTCCGTCTTCTGAAAACTTGTTCGGATCCAAAAACACCTCCTCTTCTCCATTTTTCATCCTGTACAATACAGATTGATTTTGCAGGCCATCATTTTTAAAAAAATAAGTGTAATCCCCGCGCACGAAAGGAGCCGTATATTTCTCATAATTCCATAATTTTTGTAAGCGTTTTCGGATCGCTTCTCTGTAGGGAATCTGGGAAAGGTAGTCAAAGGTCACTTCGTTTTGTGCAG
>JAJYRG010000050.1 GCA_021794195.1 Bacteroidota bacterium | reverse complement strand
CTCCATAAAAAAACAAATATATTATGTACTTCAAAAGGCACTGCTCAGGAGAGCAAGCGGCAGCATTAAGGAATAAGTTCACTTCCAAGGGCTAGACCCAGCGGTCATGAGCGAAAATATTTATACTTCAAAAGACACTGCTTTGAAAAGCAAACGCCCGCATAAAAAAATCACTTATTAGAGTTAAATAAATAATGTATATAATACACTGATTTACAAATAAAATATATCAAATATATATACTATAAGTATAGTATTAAGCAGTTACTCTTTTGATGGTTAACCGATAACGTATATAAAGAAGTAAAGAAGAGCTCAATAAACCTATAGTAAGCCCATACCAAACTCCGTTTATACCGAGACTGGTTTTCAAGCCTAAGAAATAAGCGATAGGCAACCCTATCAACCAATAGGCGATAAAAGAAATTATAGTGGGGATGTACACATCTCCCATACCTCGTAACACGCCGAGTCCTATTACTTGTACACCGTCAAAAAGTTGAAAAAATGCCGCGATCAGCAACAACTGTGCGGCTACATAAACCACATTTAGATCACTGGTCATTAAAAAGGGGAGGTAACGGTGGAAACTAGCAAATATAACCGCTGTAAAAGTCATGGCTATGATAATAATGTGGTAAGAAACACGGGCAAACTCCCGGATTCTATAGTAATTCTGTCCCCCATAGCTGTTTCCCACTTTGATAGTTGCTGCAGAGGAAAGCCCGCTGCCCATCATATACGTCATAGCGGCAAAGGTCATGGCCACTTGATGTGATGCTTGTTCTATTGCTCCTATTTTACCGGCAATAAGGGCGGCGCCTGCAAAGGCCCCTACTTCAAAAACATATTGCAGGGCCACCGGAGCTCCTATTTTGATGATGGATAAACCTTCTTTTCTTTTTAAATACCACAACCTGAAATGCTGCATGTAAGGTTTGAAATATCCCGCTTTCATGACGTAAGCCGTCATTGCCACCATCATGATACTGCGGTCTATCAGAGCGGCTAAACCCACGCCTTTAGTGCCCATAGGAGGGATACCAAACATTCCCCTGACAAAAATAACGGCTAAGATAATATTGATAACATTCCCCCAAATGGAAATATTCATCGCCTGTTTGGTAAAACCTAAACCTTCGGCAAACTGTTTAAAAGTATTGAAAACCATCAAAGGCAAGATGGAAATACTCAAAATCAAGAGATAAGGTTTTGCTTCTTTAATTACTGCCGGATCTTGGTTGCTATGCTCCATTACATAAACAGATCCATAAAACACCGTAAAAAATAAGAGTATGGAACAAATGATATTGATCCACAGGCTATTAGAAAGTAACTTAGCGCAATGTTCTTTGTTTTTCCGACTGTTTTGCGCGATTAAAGGCGTCAGACCGTACGCAAAGCCTATGCCTATTACCAGGATAATCATAAAAACACTGTGGGCAAGAGAAACTGCAGCTAATGGAATGGTTCCCGCAAAGTGCCCTACAATCATGGTGTCAATTGTTTGGACCAACACATGACCTAATTGTGAAATTACAATAGGGCCCGCTAACATGAGCGTGCTTAAATAATAAGATTTATGTGTTTTGCTGCCAAACATAGTATAAGGGCTTGAAAAAATGTCCGCAAATTTACGATAAAAGTTTGAAACAACGCTATATAAAATAGCTGTATAGAATGAAATAAAATGCATAAACGGCATTTTCTAAGAGACTGTAACATTTTTTCTTGCTTTGAAATGGACTGTTCTTTGGAGATAGCCGAACCGCTCCTTTTCCTGTTTTCCGGGAAGAAAAGGAGGTAAGGAGGGCACATAGGTAAAGATAGCGGGAGATAAGTAGAATTATTGAGAAGATATGCCGATTAAATAATATATTGTAGGCCAAACATTCTTTTATAGGAGAATTGACAATTTTTACAAGATGATTTTGAGTAAATATTTTTTCGTTTTTGGGATATTGCGTAGTTTTGCAGAAAAGAAGGTGAAATAATAAACCGGCTATAAATCAGTCAATTTTTTGTATATGTATCATCTATTAGGAGATAGGGAGTTGTTGACTTTGGCTCAGGAAGGTGAAACGGATGCTTTTCAAGAGCTTTATACCCGTTATTGGGAGCGTCTTTTTATACATGCGATGGCTATGACTTCCAGTGAGGATGCTGCAAAAGATATAGTGCAGGAGGTTTTTGTGGAATTATGGGATAATAGACAAAAGCTCATCATTAAAAGCTCCTTAAAAGCTTATTTATATCGGATAGTAAAAAATAAAGTTTTCAATGTTTATGCCCGCCATCAAGTCCATGAAAAATATTTGATTTCATTAACAGGGTTTGAAAGGCAGGAAAATAATGCTGATCATCTTCTTCGGGAAAACCTGGTTCAATCTGCCGTGGAGAAAGAGATTGCCGCTCTGCCTCATAAGATGCGTCGGATCTTTGAAATGAGCCGTAGTGAACACATGAGCTACAAGGAGATTGCAGAAGAACTCCAAATTTCTGATAAGACGGTTAAGAAGCAGGTTAGTAATGCTTTGAAGATCTTAAAATCGAGGCTTGCCTTTTTGTTACACTTCCTTTTATTAGCCGCTTTCTTGTTGTTCTTTTAAAAAAAAATATTTTTTTCTACTACTTAAGCCTTATCAAATTGTCTTCATTATACAAGGCCTAGCAATAGTATGGAAAAAAGTGACATTCAGAGATTGATAAGAAAATACCTTTCGGGGGAGTGTTCCCCAGAAGAGCGGGAGCTTATTTCGCGTTGGTATGCCGATGAATTGCATACCCGGGAGGAAGAGGTAAAGATCGAAGATCCTCAGAAAATAAAGCGGGAAATCTGGCAGAAAGTGATTAGAAACAGGCCGGAACTTAAAGAGCGGAAAAGACGGAGAAAGTTTTGGATCCCAGCCGCGGCCGTGATATTGATCGGATTTTTAATCACTTATCAACTGCATCGCATGTCCCGGCCGGATAGTGACCCAAGGGAGCTGGTAGATGAAGAGCTAAAGGTCGTGCCCGGCGGGAATGAAGCCTTACTGACCTTGGAAAATGGAAAGCAATACTTTCTGAGTGATGAAGCTGAAGGGATATTGGATGAAGACAGAAACTGGATAATCCGTAAACCCAAAGAAGGGTTGATTTCTTTTGAATCTCAGAACCCGGCCGCTTCGCTTAACCTACTTACGAATCGTATTGAAACTCCGAAAGGAGGGATGTATCAATTGGTTTTGCCGGATGGTTCAAAAGCCTGGTTAAATAGTGCCTCTTCTATTTCTTTCCCCTCTAATTTTTCCCAAAAAGAAAGACGGATTTCTGTAAAGGGAGAGGTTTACTTAGAAGTAGAAAAAGATTCAGCGCGTCCTTTCAGAGTAGAAACCCCTTACCAAAAGATTGAAGTGCTGGGGACTAAGTTTAACATCAATGCTTATGAAGATGAGCCTTATACAAGAACCTCTTTACTGGAAGGAAGTGTAAAAGTACACGGGGCAGAAAAGGAAGCTGTATTGCAACCGGGGCTTGAGATGCGTACCTCAAAAGAGGGTGAGGACAAGGTGGATGAAGCCGATCTCGAAGCGATACTCGCTTGGAAAGAGGGTCTTTTTCAATTTGATCGTGTGGAGCTGGATGTATTGATGCGACAGCTCGGCAGGTGGTATGACGTGGAAATAGAGTATCTCGGTGCTTATCCTCAAGATGAGTTTGTCGGCAAGATTGAAAGAAGTGAGGATATCCATAATATCTTGGATATACTCCAGGCCGGAGAAGTGAATGTAACATTAAAAGGCCGGAAATTACAAGTGGGGAAATGACCGGAAAGTATTTTTGCAGCCTACATTAACCCCTTAAAAGCATGTTATAAAAAATAAAATTATGTATAAAACCTACATCGTTGAACCTTAAAAAAGCTTACTAGAAAATGAATGTGAAATTATTTAACAAAAAAACCGATTGGATTGGCTGTCTGGCCTATTTTGTGAAATCCATACAGTTGATCGTTTTATTAGTGTTTTTACTGTTTTCAGGAATGACTGCTAAAGGTTATTCCCAGAAAATAACCTACGAAGGAGAGAATGTCCGTATAGAGAAGATTTTGAAAGAAGTCGGCGAACAGAGCGGATACCGCCTTTTTTACCGGTATAATGACATTAAAGATTTGTATGCCGAAAAGGTTTCTTTTAAAGAAGAAAATATTAAAAACACATTGGACAAACTCTTTCAGGGTTTACCTGTCCATTATATTCTGAAAGATAAAACTATTATCGTAAACCGTAAAAAAGAGGCGGCTGTGTCTATGGATGTGCAACAGGACTCTTTAGTGCATGGACAGGTGCTAAATCGTTCAACCCAAAAACCGATTGAGGGGGCGACTATTGTGGTGCAGGGTAGCCGGCATTCTTCAAAAACAGACGAAAACGGGCAATTTGAAATAAAAGTCCCTCACAAAGAAGCTACCCTAACAATTTCTTATGTTGGTTTCCAACCGGAACAAATTGCGTTGGAAGGGCAGGTGGATATAACTGTGCAATTGATGGAAGATGTGGCAGCCCTTGAAGATGTGGTGGTCGTGGGGTATACGACACAAAAGAAGCAGTCTGTTACCGGTGCGGTTTCTTCCATTACGACCAAAGATCTGGTGCAGAGCCCGGCAGCCAATATCAATAATATGTTGGCAGGACGTTTGCCTGGACTTATCGTCAATCAATACGCCGGTGGCGAACCGGGTGTCGATCGTTCGGAGCTCTTTATCCGGGGGAAATCTACTTATGGGAACCAGTCACCGATCGTAATCGTAGATGGGATAGAACGGGATATGTCTTATTTAGCCCCTGATGAAATTGAGACCATATCCATTTTAAAAGACGCCAGTTCTACTGCTCCCTATGGGATACGGGGTGCTAACGGTGTGATTGTCGTCACGACTAAAAGAGGACAGTCTGCCGATAAAGCTACAGTAGATTTTAAATCGTCTGTTGGGTTTAACAGCCCTATACTTCTTCCGGAGATTTTAGGTTCTGCAGATTATGCAACCTTGTATAATGAAGCTTTACGGAACGATGCAAAAAGAGATGGGGCGGATGAAGGTTCGTTGAGCCTTTTCACTGATGAAGCTATTGAGAAATTCCGGCAGGCTAAAGGCGATAATACAGACGGCCTGGGCTATGACTGGGATTATTTTGATTACATTTTCAGAACGGCTCCTCAGCACGAATATAACCTTTCCATACGTGGAGGTAATGATGTGGCTAAATACTTTGTAATGGGTGGATATATGGGGCAGATGAACAATTATGATCATGTCGATTTAAGCGATTATAATGTGAGTCCAAGATTCAAAAGGTATAATTTCCGCTCTAATATTGATGTGAACATCACCAATAATTTATGGGTGAAACTGAATTTAGGGGCGCGGATCACGGATCGTACTTCACCCGGTACAAGCGCCAACCGTTTGGTGACATTGGCGATGACCCAGCCGCCTTATTTACCCATCATTGTTGAACCCAATGAGCAGTCTTCTACGCAATATCATATGGAGAATAATCCCCGCGGGATGTTGTTCGGCGATCAGATCTACCGCTATAATGTATTAGGAGAACTCACCCGATCCGGTTATCATAACGATAAAAACACCTATTTGGAAGGTAGCTTTGCTGCCGGCTGGGATTTAGATTTCCTGACGGAAGGTTTATCCGTGGATGCGATTTTTTCTTACGATGCCCGGGAACAACAATGGGTGAGACGGGAAACGGGTACCTATAAAGAAGGGTATAGAGAATACCCTAACTACGCCACTTTCCGCCCGGTGGATGGTATAGACATTTATATGAACCCTGAGCGCTATGAAGGAGAATACACCAACGGGAATAAATATACAATCGATCAGACTCTTGGCAATAATTTTTCACAAAGCAATCCTTTTGATCGGACTTTTATTCAGGCGAAACTTAACTATAACCGCTCTTTCTCCGATCATCATAATGTAACGGGGATGCTCTTATTTAACCGTTCTTCGCAATCTGTATACGACGGCAGCCGCTCAGCTGTGGACATCCGTTATCAGGGTTTGACCGGACAGTTTACCTACAACTATAAAGAGAGGTATTTGGCGGAGTTCAACTTTGGTTATAATGGTTCTGAAAATTTTGCGAAAGGCAAACGGTATGGATTCTTTCCGGCAGTAGCTTTGGGATGGGTCATGAGTGAAGAAAGCTTTATGGAGAACACACAGGATTGGCTGAGCTTTCTGAAAATACGGGGTTCTCTCGGTGTGGTGGGGAATGATAAATTCCCTGGGGACGCCCGCTTCGGTTACCTGGCGTTTTATGGCGGGGGAAGTGGTTATGATTTTGGAGAACAAAACTTTAATAATGGAAAAGGAGGTACCCGGGAAGGCCGGCTGGCCAACGAAGATATTACTTGGGAAAAATCCCGCAAATCCAATATCGGTATAGATATGGGCTTTTTACAACGTAAGCTGAATTTTTCAATAGATTTATTTGAAGACTACCGTTATGATATTATTACAGAGTTGGGCTCTGATGATATAGGTTTCCCGAGTATTGTAGGAAAAGATTCTCCTTTTATCAATATAGGTAAAGTGCGGAATAGGGGAATTGATATTGAATTGAGTTATTCGGACATGATCGGTGATGATTTCCGTTTTTACCTTAAACCCAATTTTTCCTTTGCCCGGAACAAACTCATCTTCCGCAATGAGGTGCCGAAAGAACACGAATACCGTCAAAAAACAGGCAAACGCTTGGATGAATATTTTGTCTATGAGTTTGACCATTTTGTGCGGGATCAGGCCGAGGCAGATGAACTCAATGACATGCAATACCAACCCTGGGGAAAGTTGGCACCCGGAGATGTAGTCTATAAAGATTTGGACGGAGACGGTAAAATTACCGATCTGGGGGATAGGAAATCCATAGGTAATCCAAGGAGTCCAGAAATTCAGTTTGGTCTTCCGTTAACTTTAGAATATAAGAACTTTGATTTTAGTGTTTTGTTTCAGGGAGCGTTAAATACTTCGATATTGTTGCGTGATGCAGCCGTTTGGGATTTTCCTACCTACGATCAAGATAAGCTGGGAGCAGTACGTCCGATTCATTTACAACGCTGGACAGAAGAAACGGCAGAAACCGCTAAATACCCTGCCCTGCATATTGGGAATCATGAAAACAATAAAAATGTTAACAGCAGCCTATTTCTCTATGACGCTAAATACCTACGTCTTAAAAATTTAGAACTGGGTTATAATCTTCCTAAGCGTCTTATCGGAAGAATAGGGTTAAATCAATTGCGTATTTATGCACAGGGGATGAATCTCTTTACCTGGTCCGGACTAAAAGACCTAAGTGTGGATCCTGAAATGGGCGATAACGGGGGCTATTGGTATCCTATTCTTAAAGTATACAATTTTGGTGTGAACATAAACTTTTAATGTCTTATGAAAAGTACAACTATATATTCTTTTGTTTTGTTAACGGCTATGTTATTGTTTAATTCTTGCGAAAAATATCTGGACAAGCTTCCGGATGATCAAATTACGGAAGAAGAAGTATTTAGCCGTTTTGAAAAGGTGGATGAATTGGTGACGGATGTATATGCTAAAGCGAAGAGTGCTAATACGCCCATGGCTTGGTTTTTTCATTTTTCATCTGCGGCTATTACAGATGAGGCTGAAGGAACCTCAGTAGAAGGCAATATTACGAACCGCTATAATACGGGCGATTGGAACCCAAATTCATTGCCTGGCGATAACGGGCAGTTTTGGAATGACCTGTACGACGGTATCCGGCGTACGAATGTGATCTTAGAAGGGGTAGAAAAGCACCAGACCCCCGACAATATCTTAGAGCCCGGTTCACTGGAGAAGCGTATTGGCGAAGTGTATTTTTTGCGTGCCTATTTCCATTATCTGTTGATACGGATTTATGGAGAGATCCCTTACATAGATCATGTTATATCCGCTACAGATGATATGAATTTTGAAAAAGAGTCTTTTCACACTGTTGTAGCTAAGATTGTGGAAGATGCTGAGGAAGCTTATGCACGTTTGCCGGATCGTTGGGAAGGGCAGAATTTCGCCCGGATAGACAAAGGGGCAAGTTTAGGCCTGATCGCTACTGTCCGCTGGATGGCCGCTACTCCTCTTTGGAATGGCGCAAAGGAGCGGGGCTACCCAGGTACCCGGAGTTTTGAAGATGAATACTCTTACAAAAAAGAACGCTGGGAATTGGTTCGCGAAGCGGCAAAAGACTTGCTGGAATTGAAAAGTGAAAAAGGAGGGACGCGTTATAAGCTTTATGATAAGTATTCCGCTAATGACTTTGACGATAGCGGAGGTGAAAATACAAGTAACTCCACCGTGTATACCCGTTTATGGCAGATGTATTATGACATGGAGGCTTTTAAGAACGAGTATGTGCTGTTTTTTACCAAAGCAAAATACGAGGGATGGTTTGGGGATGTTTATCCTCCGGGCAGAGGAGGAGGTTCCCGACAGCAGCCCGTACAGGAACAGGTAGATGAATATGAGTATATTTCAGATAACGGCTATGGCTATCCTATATACGCTGAACGGGCAGAAAATGATGGATATGATGACGGCAATCCTTACTTTTCTGTACAGAGAGATCCCCGGTTTTACAGAGACATTGTTTTCCATGGTGCAGCTTTTCGTAACGGAGACAATAATCCTTCTGTGATGAACACAGCTTCCGGTAGTGACCGTATCAATGCTTCGAACGCTACGGTAACGGGGTATTATCTGCGGAAATATTTGCAGGAAGCCTGGAATAGGAACGGTAGTGTAAGCATTAGTGCGCCTCCTGTATGGAGACTTCCGGAGTTTATTTATATGTATGCAGAAGCGGTGAATGAGTTGGATGGGCCAAATCAGGAAATTTATGATATGGTCAATGAAGTGCGTGAAAGGTCTTTTATGGCCCCTATGCCTCTTGAGGTTTTGGCAGATCAGGATCTAATGCGCCAATATATTTATAGAGAACGTAGGGTAGAATATTTTTATGAAAATAAAAGGGCTTTTGACTTTCGTTTATACCTGGAACCTTCCAGTGAAGAGGAAAAGACAAAAGAACAAGCCTTTCGTTCTTCCGGTTCGAGCGACAATGAACGTTCATCAAATTATTGGAAGGATAAAAACGGATCCTACCCGAAAGGGCAGCGGATGATTAACGGTATGCGTCCGGTTGAAGATCCGAATGGAAAAATAGAAGTGAACGGCAAAAACTATAGAATGCAACGTTTTTTTGTAGAAAGCCGTACATTTGATGAAGCAAAGCATTATTTGTTTCCGATTCTTATTTCTGAACTCCAGAAAAGTCCTACACTCGAGCAGAATCCGGGCTGGTAAAAAGAGGAAGGGAGAGTAGCCAAACACAAAAGCTACTCTCCCTTTACATATTAACCTGAGAGTTCCCTTTACACCCTTTTTGTTGGTGTTTGTTATCACCAACAACAGGATTCCATTCTCAGAGAGCCTATCTCTTGACAAAGCGGTTGGTGACCACACCGAACCGCGGGGATGAGGCTTTAATACTTGGATTTCGGAGTATACTTTCAGGCTAAGCCATAATTCTTCTTTTCCTTATGGAAATAGGATTCACTTACCTTTCCCACGAAGGGAGTGTTCTAAACGATAGGAATGTGCCTTTGGAGAGAATGTATCAAGTTAAGCGATAACTTTATTATTCTCATCGGGAAATACCAGTACGGGCTTGTGATTGCTAACCTCTTCACTGTCCATAAAGGCGTATGAAATGATGATGAGGATATCTCCTACCTGCGCTAACCGCGCAGCCGCACCGTTTAAGCAAATGGTGCCTGTACCGCGTTCACCGGGAATGACATATGTCTCTAACCGGGCGCCGTTATTGTTATTCACAATCTGCACTTTTTCATTTACTTGAATATTAGCAGCTTCCAATAAATCTTCATCAATGGTAATACTACCTACATAGTTGAGCTCCGCTTGCGTAACTCTTACCCTATGTATTTTTGATTTCATTACTTCGATAAACATGGGACAAAGGTACAAATAAATGAGAACTTTATTTTCTAAGTTGAAAGCAAAAAATAAAAATCATTTTCCTAAAACGGGAAGAGGAGTGGCCCGGTTTTATGTTTTTAAAGGGGCAAATTGTCTATGAGCCGGATCCCCTCTAACCAGGCAGCCACGACAATGATATACTTTTTAGAAGAGTGTATTTGTGTGACGGGTTTTAAAGTGTCAATATCGCAAATAGCGAGGTATTCGGTTTCTAAAGGTGTATTATCTTCTATAATTTCTTTGCCTTTCTTTAGCAAATTACCCAGATGCTCTGTATGAATATGCTTATGTATATATTGAAGAGCTTCGTGAATTTTTGCAGCTTTCTTTTCGCCGGAGGGGGAGAGAAACTTATTCCTTGAACTGAGTGCCAATCCGTTTTCATCCCTTTGTGTAGGGCAAATGTCTAATGTCACCGGAAGGTTTTTAATTTCAATAAGCTTTTCTATGACTTTTATTTGTTGAAAATCTTTTTGCCCAAAACAAGCGCGGTCAGGTTTTACAAGGTTAAATAATTTGTAAACGATTTGTGTCACTCCTTGGAAATGGCCGGGCCGGTGCTTTCCTTCCCATACCGTTTCTAAATCTCCTAAATCTATATGCCATTCCTGCTCTCCCGGCGGGTACATTTCATCCACAGAAGGTAAAAATAAAACATCACAATGGTGTGTACGCAGCCCTTCTATATCTTGATCTAAGGTGACGGGGTAATGCTTCAGATCTTCCGGATCATTAAATTGAGTAGGATTTATAAATATACTGCAGACCAATATATCGCAACGGGCTCTTAAATACTTTAGTAAGGATAAGTGCCCTTCGTGTAAAGCGCCCATAGTGGGCACTAAACCTATTGTTTTACCTTTTTGTTTCTCATTCTGGATGAAGGCTTGTAGTTCAGATTTCGTTTTGCTGATTCTCACTGTACTCCTTTAAAAATTTGAGGCGCAAAGTTGCATAATATTTTTCGGAATATAAAGAAGAAAATCGAAAAAGTTGTTTAAATCATATATTTTACGTATTTTTGTAGTCATAATTTTACTATTAACATTCTAAATTTTAAACACAAAGGAGATGGCAAAAACGAAGATATTATTTATTACCCATGAGATGTCGCCTTTCCTCGAAATAAGTAAAATTTCTGAAATTACGCGTAATTTACCACAAGCTGTGCAGGAAAAAGGTTTTGAAATCCGTATCCTAATGCCGCGTTTTGGGGTGATTAACGAAAGAAGAAATCGTCTTCACGAGGTGATAAGGTTATCGGGTATGAATATCGTAGTGGACAACAATGATAATCCACTTATTATTAAAGTGGCATCATTGCCGGCGGCGCGCATGCAGGTTTATTTCCTCGATAATGAGGATTTTTTCCCGAGAAAGAAAGTTTTTAAGGAAACAGGAAATAAGTACTTTGACAATAATAATGAACGGTCTTTATTTTTCTGTAAAGGAGCGATGGAAACGGTCAAAAAATTAGGATGGGCTCCGGATATCGTGCATTGTCACGGATGGTTTTCTGCAATGGTTCCTGCTTATCTTAAAAAAGCTTACCATGAGGATCCCATCTTTAAGGACACTAAAGTTATTTATTCTCTTTATAATGAGGATTATGACGGTGTTTTGGGAGAGAAATATGCGCAGATGGCATCCCAGTCTGATTTGAGCGCTGAAGATGTGGCTGCATATGGAGAGGGGACCTATAGTGATCTCTATAAAGGAGCCCTGAGCCATTCAGATTTAGTGATTTTTGCAGAAGAAGAAGAAAGTTTAAATCCAGATGTGGTTTCTTTTGTGAAATCCGAAGGGATTGATTTTATTCAAAATGATGACGATCCAGAATTTGAAAGATATATTAAAATTTATGAAGACTGTGAGGTGGTGGAAGAGGCGTAAAGCCAGTTGAGATCGGCAGGTATTTTATTATAGAATATCCAATAATTAAAAAGGAAAGCCTTTGATGCATTAAAGCTCAAAGGCTTTCCTTTTTTTAGAATAATACAGTACTAAATATTGGATAGGGAAAGGATCGCACACTTTGTTAGCTGCGTTTTTCAGTGTTTAATTTTTTAATTAGATACAAATACGTTTCCGACCATAGTCATGGCGCAACGAAAGCCTACCATGGCGTTGGATTCGTCTTGTTGCATATGCCTCCGGGTTGCAGGGTTTAACCAATAGGCCCTGTCATTCCATGATCCCCCTTTATATACCCTTGATTTATTATTGATGGTGGTGACAGTTCCATAGAGCTCATCCATTATTTCATCATTATAATCTCTTTGGTCATGGTTATAGTCATTTTCTGCTTCACTTCCTGCTTGCAGTTCCTCCCAGGTTTGCTTTCGGGGTGCTTTCGCCGGTTGTTTTACAGGCCTGCCGTATTTGTCTTTAGAAAGTACCCTTTTTTCTCCTGAGTTTTCATACTGATTGTCTAAAAAGACATTCCCTCTAAACGGGTTGAAATCTTCAAAGTCTTCAAATGAAAGAGGGCGGTATACGTCTGCTACCCATTCGTTTACATTGCCTGCCATGTTGTATAGCCCAAAATCATTAGGAGTAAAACTCGTGACAGGTAAGGTGATGTCGCCTCCGTCACTTGCGCTCCCTGCCACTCCCATGTTATTGCCGCTCGTGATTTTGAAATTTGCCATCATTTTTCCCCGTGTTCTTTTATTTGTCGATCTAACCCCTAAGCCTTTCCACGGGTAAATACGGCTTTCTGTAATTTGTCCTGTACGGTTATCTGCAAAAAGACCTAATGCGGCATATTCCCACTCTGCTTCTGTAGGTAATCTGTAGGGTTGCTTTAAAATACCGTCTTCCATACGCGCCGGCCTTTTCGCATCTTCGCCTGCGCCGGGGCTGTTGTCCTTGAGCATGTTCTCTCCATCGATTCCTTCTCCCTGGTATTGTCCGTTTAAATAGATTTCTGTATTGAAACCATCTGTGGAAGCATTTTGATCGGCTTTAGATTCATAGTCTATCAATATACCGGCCTCTCTTAATATATGTTCATTTACTCTATCGGTCCGCCACTCGGCATATGCATTAGCCTGCTCCCAAGTAACCCCTACTACCGGGTAATCCTGAAAAGAAGGATGACGCAAATATAAATTGACATAGGGTTCGTTATACGAAAGGGGCTGTCTCCACACTAAAGTGTCTGGCAAAGCTTCATAGTAAAGCTGTTCATCATCCGGATAGGTTTGGGCAATCCAATGGAGATACTCTAACCAGTCAGCATTGGATACTTCCGTTTCATCCATATAAAAAGAAGCTACAGTGACACGGCGCTTGGGGGCATCATGATTATAAGCAATATCTTCGTGCAAACTGCCGCCCATCACAAAAGTTCCGCCTTCTATAGCAATCAGGCCGGGGCCCGGGCTTTCTTTTACTTTGCGGTTTATTTGCAGACCCCCATTGTACGGATCGTTATAGGAGACGCCTGTTTTGGAAGAAACATCGGAGGACTTATTCGCTCGGCAGGAGCCGAGTAAAAAAATAATTCCACATAAGCCGATAAGATATGAATATATTCTCATGTTTAGTGCAGTATATAATTATATGAGCTAAGTTATTTGATTTACTTGAACAAATACTTTGCCATGGGCAAATTTAGCAATAAAATAGTACTATTTTATTGTTCTTCTATCGAAAAGAAGATTTAAAGCATATATTTAGCTTAAATAATGTTAAATACTAAAAACCCCGGATAACCGGATGAAAAGAAACGATGAAGATATTTAAGCTTTTTAACAGTATGGAATGTGTTTTTATTGATATTTTTGTGGTATATAAATTGAGTTCGGGAGACTTTGGTATATTTGAATAAAATAAGGCGTGGAAATAAACCTGTTTTTGATAAAGAATAAGAAAGTGAGCATACGGCTGCTTGCCATTTTGCTCGTGGCAGCCCTTCTGAGCAGTTGCTCTATTTTTTCTTCCCATGAAAAAAAAGGAACTGATCAAAAGTATAGTTTTAAGCAAAACCTGACCTCGAAATACAATATCCTCTATAATGCCCGTCTCATGCTCGGGAATGAGCAAAAAGATATTACACATAGCAAAAATGAAAACTATGAGATGAGGCTTTCTGTTTTTGATGAGCCTCTGGCAAATGGCGATCCGCATGAATTGATGGATTCTGTTATTCAGAAAGCTTATAAAATAATCAATGAGAAACCGGAAAGCGAATACCTCAACGAAGCTTATTTCATTATTGGGCAGGCTAACTACCTGAAAGGAGATTTTTATACCGCAACGGAGTTTTTTAATGTATTGACGGAACCGCTGGACGGACAGCTGGAATATTTACCCTTAGCTTATGCATGGCGGTCGCGGGCAGAGCTTCAATTGGGGAAGATAGAAAGCGCTGGCTTTTCTGTCGATTCGGCATTTATGTATCTGGATGAGGATAAGGATACAAGAACTTTTGTGAACGCATGTAAAGCTAACTATCTTCTTTCGACGGGGGAGGAGTCAGAAGCTGTTCCTTATCTGGTTTTTGCTTTGGAATCGGTGCGCAATGCTTCCTTGAAAAACCGCTGGAGTTTTTTGTTATACCAGCTTTATCAAGAGTATGGTGAGCATACGTTAGCTTATAAAGGATTCCAAAAACTGTCGAAAAGGAATGTGCCTTTTGATATGGCTTTTGAGGCTTCTTTGCGGGCGGTAGAGCTTCAGGTGGCAGATTCCCAACCGGTAGAGCAAAAAGCAGCTCCCTTGCTGAAGATGTTAAAAGAAGGTAAAAATGAGGACTATACAGATCGGATTTTGTATAAGATAGGCCTTTTGTATATGCGGGAGGGGAGGCACGACGAAGCTTTTAATTATTATAATACGTCTCTGCAACAAGAAAGAAACAGCCCTTATCAAACAACGCAGACTTATTTGACGATGGCGGATTTTTACTTTGAGTATGAGAAGTATACAGAAGCACAGGCTTATTACGATTCAGTAGCAATGGTGCTCCCCGAAGATTATACAAACGGGGATTCGCTGAGAAGAAAATTGAGTTACATGACGGAGCTAACAGAACTTTATGAAGATATACTTTGGCAAGACTCTTTGATTACGATAGCCAGTCTGGCCGGAAAGGAAAGAGAAAAGCAACTGGGAGCGTATGCTGAAAAAGCTTGGGAAGCAAGATGGACAGAATGGGAAAATAACCGGGAAAAGGAAAAAAAATTACCGAAAGGCCAGAAAAAGAAATCATCTCCTTCCAATGAAAGACAAAGGACTTTGTTTCAGCAAAGCCGTACGGTAGAACCTGATCATATAAAAACGGATTCCCGTTTCTATTTTAATAATGAGAATGCCATGGCACTGGGAGAATCCGATTTCAAACGGAAATGGGGGAACCGGCAATATAAAGAGGATTGGCGGTATGTGGCCGATCAGTCTCAAAAAATAAAAGACAAACAAGAAGATGATGAAACAGATGGTTATGCGGAGAGAGAGCCTTCCGGTGCACCGGATGAAGAACGGATAAAAACCGCTGAAATCAATCGTTTTGAAAAGGCGTACCCCAAAAACGAGATAGCCTATGACTCCATATATCAAATTATTCATGATGATCTGATTATGATCGGGAACATTTACCGGGAATACAGTAAAGATATTCATGCGGCTATCGAGACACACAAAATATTTTTAGACAGGTTTCCGGATTCTGAAAGCCGGCCGGAAATGTTGTATTCCCTGTTTAGGATGTATGAAATAACGAATGAAACAGCCCAAGCAAATGCTATTAAACAACAATTGTTGCGTGGGTACCCTACTTCTGTGTACGCTTTGATAGCCGAAAATCCAAATCATCTGGAAGAGCAGAGGCGGGAACGGGCGTTGCTAGACCGTGCATTTGAGAAGGTTTTTGCCTTGTACGCTTCAGGAGAACATAATAGGGTGATAAAAGAAGTAGATAAAGTGTTGTCTGGTGATTTTCCTTCTGTTTCAATAGCACCGCAGTTGAGGTATTTACGGGCATTAGCCGTGGGCAGGGTGGAACGGGTGCATGATTTTCAAAATGAATTGAAAAATATTATTCAAGACTACCCGGCAGACAGTCTCGTCACGCCGTTGGCAAAAGAACACTTAGCGTATATAGAAGATAACCCTTCTCTTTTTGTACACCGGGTAAATGCGATTCAGGATCAAGATCTGGAGCGGGAATCTTTCGTGGATGAACCGTATATGACCCCTTGGCCGGCTTTGTATATTCAGAGAGATTATCGGACTGGCATTGCAATTGCGGAGGATACACCAAAAAAGGAGAACGAGCAAGGGAAAGAAGTGTCCATCGAAGATGAAAAAACAACCGAAATTGCGGATATAGAGGAAATTAAACAGCGGAAACATCAAATCGAACAGAAAGAATTAGCTTCTTTGGAAAAAGAAATAAAACAATTAAATCGTCCTACAACTCCCTTGAAACTAGCCGTGGAATCAAGAGATTTTGCAGATAAACAGATTTTCCCGGACGAAGCTGTTTATTATTTCGTGGTGAACGTACGGGATGAAAAGCTAAATTTGGCATCGAGCCGATATGGTATAGGTCAGTTTTTGCGCACGCGGTATAGAAATCAGAAGTTAACCCATCAATTAAAAGAAGTGAATAATGAGAACCAATTAATTTATGTAGGTTCGTTTGAGTCTCTCGAAGAGGTTAGAGATTTTCAGAAAAGAATAATACCTTTGATACCGGATATTATGAAAGTACCGGAAGAAGTATACGGTGTTTTTGTGATTACCAAAGATTTGTTTGATACGCTTACCACCGGTCATAGAATTGATGATTATTCGGATATTTATTCTATACAATAAGTTATTGAAATGAGTAAAAAAAAGAAAAAAACAGAATTGACAGAGAAAGATACTAAACGGTATCTTAAGAGATTTTGGACGTGTATATTGGGCGTACTCTTAGTGGGAGTAGTATTTATAGCCAGTGTGCGTTACGGCTTGTTCGGTACGCTTCCTACCTTTCAGGATTTGGAAGATCCAAAAAGTAATCTTGCTTCAGAAGTACTTACCGAAGACAATAAGGTCTTGGGTTCCTACTATGTGCATAACCGTTCTAATGTGAAATACAAAGAACTTTCTCCCTCTCTTGTGCAAGCTTTGATTGCTACAGAAGATAAGCGGTTTAAAAATCATTCGGGGATAGACTATTCCCGCACCATCACAGTTATTTTTCATACGCTAATGGGAAATAAGCAAGGAGGAAGTACCATCACACAACAACTGGCTTTAAATCTTTTTTCTGAAGGCCGGGCACGTGGCTTTGTGAAGCGTGTTATACAAAAGTTTCAGGAATGGATTACAGCAGTGCGTTTAGAGCGTAATTATACGAAAGAGGAAATCATTACCATGTATTTCAATACGGTTGATTTCGGGGCGTATAACACTTTTGGGATTAAATCCGGCGCCCGTACCTATTTTAATACTACTCCGGACAAGCTTACTCCTGAGCAGGCTGCTTTATTGGTGGGGATGTTGAAAGGTCCCGGAATATATTCACCGGTACGCTATCCTGAAAATGCTTTGCGCCGGCGGAATACAGTGCTGAACAATATGGTAAAAGAAAAGTTTATTTCGCCTGAAGATGCGGCAGAATATAAAGCCAGGCCTTTAGGAATTAGCTTAAATATTGCGAGATACAGCGGAGGGAAGGCTCCTTATTTTAGAGCAGTTCTTAAATCTCATATCAAAAAAGAGTTTGAAAGGCTTGCGATTACAAAACCGGATGGAACGCCTTATGATTTGGATAGAGACGGCTTGAAAATATACACGCCTATCAATTATAAAATGCAGGAATATGCGGAAGAAGCTCAAAAAGAATGGATGACGGAAATGCAGCAGCGTTTTGATAGACAGTGGAGTAACGCAGATGCCTTTGCCGGGAAGAATGCGAATTTATTACTTTCGGGCATGAGACGTTCGGATCGCTACAGATGGTTGAAAGAAGCTGGGCTTACGGAAGAAGAGATCCGCGAAAAATTTGATGAAAAAGTGGACATGAGCGTTTTTACATGGCAAGGAGAAAGAGATACTTCTATGTCGCCCATGGACTCTATACGGTACAACAAAATGATGTTGCGGAATGCAATAATGTCTATGGATCCGCTTACAGGTCATGTTAAAGCATGGGTCGGAGGAACAAGTTTCGAACACTACAAATACGATCAGGTTAAGTCAGGCGCCAGACAAGTGGGTTCTACAGCAAAGCCTTTTACGTATGCCGCTGCTATTGACAATGGTTATTCTCCCTGTTTTATGGTGCCAAATCACCGCCAGACCTATAGAGGGGGATGGTCCCCGCGGGGAACGGTGCAAGGAGGAGATCCTATCTCTTTGAAAAATGCGCTGAAATATTCACAAAACTTCGCTACAGCTTATTTGATCAATGAAGTAGGTACGGGTACAGTGGCCTCTCTGACAGAGAAAATGGGGATTACTTCCAATATTCCAAACTATCCTTCTATCTCTTTGGGAGCTTATGAGGCGACCGTCTATGACATGGTGGGAGCCTACTCGGCTTTTGTAAATGCAGGAACCTGGATTGAACCTATCATGATTTTACGGATCGAAGATAAGAAAGGATCGCTTATTTATTCTTCCGAACCGAAAGTAGTGAAAGCCCTTAACAGTGAAACGGCTTATATTATGGTAAATATGTTGGAAGAAGTGGTTAATAGTGGGACTGCCGGACGTTTGCGCTGGAGATATAACTTGGAGCATCCTGTAGGAGGTAAAACAGGAACAACAAATGATAATTCGGATGCCTGGTTTATTGGTATCACCCCTAATTTAGTGACCGGAGTCTGGACCGGGGCCGAAGATAGGGGAGTGAGTTTTTACAATATGGCAGATGGACAAGGGGCAACGGCTGCTTTGCCTGTATTTGCGAAGTTTATGCAAAAGGTATATGCCGATGAGTCTTTAAAAATATCAAAAGATAAGTTTCCTCTTCCGGAAGGAGGGCTCACAAGAGAACTGGATTGTTCAAAATATACACCTTTTTTAGGGACAGAAGAACCTGCGGAATCAGATGTTGATGATCGCTTAGGCTTTTAATTGTGTCATTTTAAATACAAAATTTCATCCCTTCGATGGACTTTGTATTTAAAATGACATCTTTGTATACGCATGTCAGAGTTTGATTACAAAGAAGCTATACAGAAAATACCGAGAAAGCCCGGTGTTTATCAATATTTTGATAAAAATGATCAGCTTATCTATGTCGGAAAAGCAAAGAATTTAAGAAACAGGGTTGCTTCATACTTTGGCAGGGAATCCCAACTGCATCCTAAAACCCGGGTTTTAGTCCGTAAAATCCGACGTGTCTCATTCACCATAGTCGATACTGAAATAGATGCCTGGCTACTGGAAAACAGTTTGATCAAAAAGCATCAGCCTCGTTATAATGTGCTGCTGAAAGATGACAAAACGTACCCTTGGATTGTGATTAAAAATGAACGGTTTCCAAGGGTGCAATGGACAAGAAGGCATATTAAAGATGGTTCCACTTATTTCGGGCCTTATGCCTCTGTGGGAATGATGCATACGGTTCTGGATATTGTCCATGAGATTTTCCCAATCCGTACCTGTAACTACAATCTTTCCAAAGAAAACATTGAAAAAGGCAAGTTTAAAACCTGTCTGGAATACCAGATTGGCAACTGCAAGGGGCCTTGTGAAGGTTTGCAGTCGGAAGAGGATTACAATCAAAACATTAAGCATATAAAAGATATCTTAAACGGAAAGATAAGCGTAGTGACCCGGCACTTAAAAGAACAAATGCAATTGGCGGCCGGGGATATGAATTTTGAATTGGCGCAAGATTTAAAAAATAAATTAGATTCTTTAAATTCTTACCAAAGTAAATCTACAGTAGTCAGTTCTTCTATCACTAATTTAGACGTGTTTAACATTGCGTCTGATGAATCATATGCTTTTGTGAATTTTTTAAAAATAATGAACGGGGTGATTATTCAAACCCAGACATTGGAGATGAAAAAGCGGTTAGATGAAACAGAGAAAGAGCTTTTACAATTAGCCATATTAGAGATAAGAAATCGGTTTAACAGCCATTCTCGGGAGATTGTGGTGCCTTTTGATCTGGATTTGGAAGGAGATGATGAACTCTTGTTTACCATCCCCCAACGTGGCGATAAGAGAAAGCTTTTGGAGCTTTCTTATAAGAATGTGGCTTACTTTCGAAAAGAAAGATTGCTTCATTATGAAAAACTGAACCCCGAAGTGCGTGTGGAACGCCTGATGAAGAAGATGCAAAAAGAATTGCGTTTGACGGAATGGCCCAGACATATTGAATGTTTTGACAATTCAAATATACAAGGGGCTTTCCCGGTATCGGCTGTAGTCGTCTTCCGGGATGGAAAGCCTTCGAAAAAAGAGTATAGGCATTTTAATATCAAAACTGTTGAGGGACCCAACGATTATGCCTCTATGGAAGAAGCTGTATTCCGACGTTACAAGCGCTTGTTAACGGAAGAAAAAAAACTTCCTCAATTAGTGGTAATTGATGGAGGGAAAGGGCAGTTATCAGCAGCATTAAAGAGCTTAAAGAAATTGGGTATAGAAAAGAAAATGGCTGTTATCGGTATTGCAGAGCGGCTTGAAGAGCTGTATTATCCCCATGACTCCCTGCCGCTGTATTTGGATAAAAAATCAGAAACCTTAAAAGTTATCCAACACTTACGCAATGAAGCGCATAGGTTTGGGTTGTCCTTTCATCGAAAACAAAGAAGCCGCAAAACATTTGTCACAGAACTCGAACAGATTCCGGGGATAGGAAAGGTTACATCGGAGAAGCTTTTAAAAAAATTCCGTTCGGTAAAACGTATACGGGAGGCGTCAGATGAAGAATTGAAAGAAATAGTTACTAATACACAATTAAAAGAAATACGTTCTTATTTTTCATAATTTCTTAAGAGCGATACCCAAATCGTTTTAATTGACTTTGTTTAGAACGCCATTTGGGCGATACTTTTACAAAGAGGTCTAAGAATACCTTTCCACCAATAAATTCTTCTATATCCTCCCGTGCATAGGTGCCCACTTTTTTGATCATTTCTCCACCTCTTCCGATGATAATGTTCTTTTGCGAATCCCGCTCTACTATAATTTCAGCATGAATACGGGTAAGGTTTCCTTCTTCTTTATAAGATTCGACGATGACTTCGCTGCTGTAGGGGATTTCTTTGGCGTAAAGCTTGAATATTTTTTCACGGATGATTTCTGACACAAAAAAACGTATTGTTTTGTCAGTCAATTCATCTTTTTCATAATAGGGGGGGTGGGCAGGCAGTTTTTCTTTTATGTATTCTAAAATGGGCAGGATGTTATGGCCTAAAGTAGCAGAGATTGCAAAAATAGCCTCTGGATGTAAGGTTTTTTCCCAATACTTTATTTTTTCGTGAACTTCTTGTTCGTTTGATTTATCAATTTTATTAATCAGGACGATGATAGGAGCTTTTATCTTTTTTAATTTTTCAATGGCATCGCTTTCATCGTATTTTTCATGTATATCCGTCACAAATAACACAATATCGGCGTCAATTAAAGAGTTTTGGACAAAATCCATCATGGACTCCTGAAGTGAATATTTAGGATCGATGATGCCTGGGGTGTCTGAAAAAATAATCTGATGGTTTTCATCGTTTACTATTCCCATGATTCTATGCCGGGTGGTTTGGGCTTTCGATGTGATAATAGACAGGTTCTCACCGACTAATAAATTCATCAATGTTGATTTTCCCGCGTTCGGCTTTCCGATGATGCTAACAAATCCTGCTTTATGTGTCATTTATTTTAATTATAATTTGTTTTACAAAGAAACAAATTATATCTTTGTGGTGCAATCGAAAGAAAGGTTTTATTCTTTCTGGTCAGAAAGCAAAAAAATACAGTGCGGGGTGGAGCAGTTGGTAGCTCGTCGGGCTCATAACCCGAAGGTCACTAGTTCGAGTCTAGTCCCCGCTACCAAAAGGAAAAGAGCTTTTACGGTAAGTAAAGGCTCTTTTTTTTATGGAATTTTAAAGACCAAGAAAATTTTCTGGATCAGTCTCAAAAGTTGTAGAGGAAATAGTTTTTACTTTTGCGTCCATGCAGACAGAGAAATTATTAAAGCTATTACTTCCAAAGTATCGAGTAGGGTATTTTGTTAAAGCCTATGAATACCCGGAGGGCTTATTACATATAGAGTTTGAGGAGAAAAACATTATCCCCACCGAATTTAGCAATTGCCCATATCAGTCCAAAGGTTTTTTACCCTCTATCACAGTTGAGGATTTTTGGGTCAAGTACAAAAGTTGTGATTGTTTATTTTAGCGAGACCCTAACTCTCGGCTTTATAGGTTCTCGCCTGGAATATGAATATTTATATAATACGGTAGGTCTTAAAGCGGCAAAACCCAATAAACAAGCGCTGTTTATTGGGTTTTGGTGTGAAAGATTTCTTTGCAAGCGGAGGAAGAGGGATTCGAACCCCCGGACCTGTGACAGTCAACGGTTTTCAAGACCGCCGCATTCGACCGCTCTGCCATTCCTCCGGTGCAAAAGTAAAGATATTTATTATAAAAGCAAAGAAATAGCCTATTATTTTTCAATAATATATACACTGGAAGAGAGATTTTTTTGCTGCTGTTTATAAATGTTTTTCTGCCTTGATAAACAATAGATTATACTTTATTTTTATTCTGAAGAGATATTTATTTGTTTTGTTTGACTTTTATATATACTTTTGCATCGGTCTTCGCGCCCATAGCTCAGCTGGATAGAGCAACGGTTTTCTAAACCGTCGGTCTCAGGTTCGAATCCTGATGGGCGTACAGCCTATAACCCGTTTTACTATCATAAAGCGGGTTTTTTTATGCTTCGATATTGTTTTCTATAGGTAATAAAGCAACATCAGGGTTCTTTCATATTAAAATATTTAAGCGTTGCTTAAGAGCCAGTGAAACCTGAATTAATCAGCGTAATCCCCCCTGATTTTATTGTTTCA
>JAJYRG010000049.1 GCA_021794195.1 Bacteroidota bacterium | reverse complement strand
TAAACATGTATAGGAACAGGAATAAACATAAGCAAAGAGATACCTGTCCATAGCAAATGCTTGAGCTCCCATCTTTTAGATTTTTTTGTAAACCAGCCCATTTGTACTGCAAGGTAATTATTTTTTTGGAATTGATAATAGATTTGTAGGCTTTCTACATATGACGTTCTTTAAGGCAAAAACTGATCTCTGAAAAGCCCTTAAAAAAGTTTACATGATTTTTTCAGGTGAAGTACTGCCGCTCACTCTAAACCCAACTAATACATCAGACCAAAATGCCATAAAGGTATGGTATTCAAATACCCGATCTCAATATCGTCTTTAACTATAAAACCTTTTTCCATGGATTCAATCTGTTTGATTCCTTTATTTTTCCCTCCGATTTCAAACTCTAAATCTCCTATCTTAAAATCCACCTTAGCGGAAGAGACAATCGGGTAATTTAGTTTCAGCTGATTATAAAAAAAAGTTTCTCGTAGATTTCCTTTGTTCCGATTTTCATTAGCTAAGCTGTATGCTAAATTCGTATTATCCAGATAAACTTTTTCTACTTTCCCCAATCCACGAATACCCCCTGTCTCCGTTCTTAACTGCGTAATCATCCCTGCTTCTTCCATATACAGCAAATAATCTGCAATATTATTTCTACTGATGCTTAACATTTCTGCAATTTTAGACATGTTGGGTTTGAACGGCACACTCTCTGCAACAATGGCGAGCAACTGCTTGAGCTTCCTCCCCGTAGTTACATGCATTGCCGCATAAATTGGAATATCGGTTTCTAAGGTTTGTGTAATCACTTGTTGCAACTTCATATCGAAATCCTCTTCTAAGGCAAAGGGATAATATCCTCTTTTCAGATAATCGTTAAATAAAGGCAGCGGATACTGTAATTGGGGAAGTTGAATTTGACGGCTTATTATCTCTTCTAACGTAAATTTCGGAAACTCAATCTGGTGGAACAAAACGAGGTATTCTCGAAAAGAAAGTCCTTGCATAGTATGTAGTGTCGCTCTACGACTCAGATCACCACTGCCTTTTTTAATATCCAGTAGGGAAGATCCCGTAAATACTACTGTTAAGCTTTTGTGGTAATCGTACATTAATTTCAACTCTCTTGACCACTCCGGATACTTATGTATTTCATCTATAAATAAGTGTTTTCCCCCCGCTTTTACAAAAGCATCTGCCAAATCTACTAAGCGATTTTTAGCAAAGTAAAAATCTTCCGCAGTTACATACAACGCTTTGCCTGTAAGAAAATTTTTCTTAATGTATTGAAGTATTAAAGTAGTTTTCCCTACACCCCGTGGACCTATTAAGCCAATTAATCTATTTTTCCAATTGATCTGGTCGTACATATAACGGATGAAATCCGTGCTTACCTGTGCAGCCAATTTCCCAGAATACTCAAATAAACGGTCCATATTCTTGTTGTTTTACACAAAAATACAAAAAACGCACTACAACAGTGCGTTTTTTAACGTAAAACGCACTGTTGTAGTGCGTTTTCATATTAATTATTTAATAATCAATTCTCTTCTCAAAAAAATTAAGATCGATAAAGAGTGATTCGTCTTTAGCCCATCTGTTATGCTTCCCTGATCATCACTTGCAGTCTTAATAATCCCTCACTTGTCCATCACCATATACATAATATTTGTTTGTGACCAACTGAGGCAAACCCAAAGGACCGCGATGATGCAGCTTATCCGTGCTGATAGCCAGCTCAGCACCTACGCCCATTTGGCCGCCATCCGTAAAACGTGTCGAAGTATTATGAAAAACAGCTGCACTGTCAATCTCTTCCATAAAACGCACAGCTTCTTCTTTGTTTTCCGTAAGAATAGCTGTAGAGTGTCCTCCTGAATACTTATTGATACGCTGAATAGCGTCTTCTATACCATCTGTTTCGGCTAAGATGATCTTCATGGCCAAGAATTCTTCATACCAGGTGTCTTCATTTGGAATATCTTTTTCCTCAGCTAATATTTTTTTCACTTTATCATCCACCAAGATATCAACCTTCGCGTTTTTAAGCGTTTCCTGCAAATCTTTTAACTTACCTTCGAAGTCAGCTATATTTTTATTGATCAACACATTATCTAAAGCATTGCATGCAGATATTTTATGCGTTTTAGCATTTAGAATAACTTTTTTGGCTTTCTCCCAATCTGCTTGATCGGACACATAAAGGAAATTATTTCCCCGGCCGCTTACCAAAACAGCACAGGAAGCATTCTCCTTTACAAATTTGATAAGACCTTCACCACCACGGGGAACAATCAAATCCAAGGGTTCGGTCGGGTTTTTCAAAAAATTCCGTGTTTCTTCACGTTTAAGGTGAAGAAGTCTTATCCAGTCTTTAGCTAACCCATTCTCTTCTAAAGCCTCATGCCAAAATTTTTCAAGAATAGCATTACTATGATGGGCTTCTTTCCCTCCCTTCAATAAAATTTTATTGTTCGCTTTGAAAGCAAGCACAGCTGCCTCTATAGTAACATCCGGCCGGGATTCATAAATAATCAATATTGTTCCAAAAGGCGCTGTTTTGTTGACTATTTTTAATCCATTTTCTAAAGTGCTGTCAAACAAAACCTTTCCTACGGGGTCCTCTTGTTCTCTCACTTCTGTGACAGCCTTAATCATAGCATCCACCTTAGCTTCATCTACAATTAAACGATCATATAAAGCCTGGTCCTCTTTGTCAAAAGCGTCCAAGTCTTTCTTATTCTCAGCTATCAATGCATGCCGCTCCCGATCTAATATATTGATCATTGAGCTTAAGACATCGTTTTTCTTAGCAGAGCTAATTAATTTCATATTTTCTATTTTTTTAAATTAATCTAAGCTATAAACTTAGTGCCGACATCTTTTCCTTCCATGATATCGACGATAATATTATTTGTCTTCCCACGCGCGATGACTGTCGGAATTCCCATAGCAGCTGTTTTCTTTGCTATTTTTAATTTCGACGCCATTCCGCCGCGGCCTTCTCCTTCTTTCTTATCCGATTCTTGGATATATTGTTCTATATTTTGATCTACGTGTATGATACTAAATTTTTTGCTGTCTTTGTCCTCCGGATTACCATTATACACCCCATCAATATCACTCAGAATAATCATTTGATCCGCTTTAATTAATTCTGCCACCAAACTTGCCAGTTCATCATTATCGCTAAACTTTCCTTTGTGCAAAGAGGTCACATCATCTTCATTGGCAATAGGAATAATACCTTGGGATAAAAGCCCTTCATAGCAATTGACCATATTGTCACGGTACTCGCCGGGTGCAAAATCTCTTTTTGTAGCAATCACCTGCGCACAACGCATCCCAAAGTTACCGAAAATTGTGTAATAATGCCGCATCATTCTTGGTTGCCCAACAGCTGAATATACCTGCTGCCTGATTTCTTTATTTTCAATTGTATTTTCGGAAAGCAGCTCCATACCGGCTATGACAGACCCCGAAGACACCAACACAGTAATAATCCCGTTATCATACAGATAGGCAATTTGCCGAACCAACTCTTGTAAAACGGGGCCTACTATCCTATTGTCTTTATTGGTCATTACATTTGTACCGACCTTTACTACAATTCGTTTTTTATGCATAATAAAATTACATTTTATTTAGGAGTAGATTGATTCTTCCCAAGTTCTACCGCACGGTTAAAAGCCGCATAAGCCGCGTCTTTTATCAAATCCTCGACATGATTTTCTGTCATAAAGTCCAGTGCCGCACGGGTAGTTCCTCCTTTTGAGGCCACACGTTCCATCCATTTTTTAGGTGTGATATTAGAGTCGTTGAATAATTGGACGGCTCCTTCAAATGTGCTGCTCACCAAAACATGTGAATCATAATCAGAAAAACCCATTTTTTTGGCCGCCTCTAACATAGATTGCATAAAATAAAACACATACGCAGGCCCGCTACCCGAAATTCCAGTGGAAGCATCTATAAAATTTTCATTTTCTACATGGATAGATTTACCAGTTTTATCCAAAAAACTGCGCACCATGATGAGCTCTAAACGGGACACATCTTTCGAGGCTGTATAAGAAGTAACGCCTTTCCCAATTTGAGCGGGCAAATTAGGCATTGTACGTACTGCTTTTTTAATTCCCAAGCCTTTGAGTATCGTGTCAAGCTTTACTCCGGCCATTAATGAAACGAACATTTGCTTTTCATCAATCATAGGCTTCATTTCTTCAAATAAACCCTCAATATGGTCAGGTTTTACTGCAATAAAGACAATATCCGCATTCGGCAAGCAATCTTCCAGTTTATAAAAGGACTCTAATATCCCCCTTTCTTGTACTGCCCTTAATCTTTCAGGGTCTTTATCAAAAATTTGTAGCTTTTTTTCGTTTAATAAGGTTGATTTTGACATGCCTTCAGCATAGGTACTCCCCATGTTTCCAGCACCAATCATTAATACATTCATTTTATTTTGTGTTACTTAAAAGTTCTAAGTTACTCTAAGATTATACATACTGCACAGAAAACCGTGCACTATCAGAATCGCAATTACATTGATATTTTAATTAAACAATAATTTTCTTTTTCTCCAAATATTTTTTCGAATAATACGAAAAAAGAATGCTGATAAAATCAACATTCTTCACATAAGCTTTAAAACCCTTCTATTAAATAAGAAATAAAGTTGTCTTATATAAGCTTAAACCTCCTATTTAGAAAGGAACATAGATTTTTTCGCCTCCAATTTTCTAAACTCCGGATCTTGCAAATCTTTAATAAACCGGATGGCCTCTCCTGTAGATTTCATTTCGGGCCCCAACTGTTTATCCACATCCGGAAATTTATTGAAAGAAAATACCGGTTTTTTTATAGCGTACCCTTTCAATTTGGGTTCTATATTAAAGTCTTTCAATTTATTATGGCCCAACATAACTTTAGTCGCAATATTGACAAAAGGTACATCATACGCTTTTGCAATAAAAGGAACAGTCCGGGAAGCCCGGGGATTAGCTTCAATTACGTACACCACTTCATCCTTCACTGCAAACTGAATATTTAACAACCCGATTACATTGAGAGCCCTAGCTATTTTTGCGGAATAATCCTTCATTTTTTGAATCACATTCTCTGACAAGCTAAAGGGAGGCAACACTGCAGAAGAGTCTCCTGAGTGAATTCCAGCGGGTTCAATATGTTCCATAGCACCCATCACATATACTTCTTCACCATCCGAAATCGAATCCGATTCTGTTTCTTCCGCTCTATCCAGAAAATGGTCTATCAGCACCCTGTTTCCCGGTAAATCTTTGAGAAGTTTTACGACAGCTCTTTCCAAGTCTTCGTCATTAATTACGATACTCATCCCTTGGCCCCCCAATACATACGATGGGCGCACCAAAACCGGATAACCTACTTCATTGGCTACTTTAATAGCTTCTTCTGCCGATTCAGCCACACCATATTTAGGATACGGAATGTCCAAAGACTTCAGTAAATCTGAAAATCTCCCTCTGTCCTCTGCCAAATCCATATTCGTAAAATCTGTGCCAATTATTTTGACGCCTATCCTCTCCAAATCTTCTGCCATTTTCAAAGCTGTCTGACCACCTAACTGAACGATAACCCCTTCCGGTTTTTCATGTTCAATAATTTCGCGGACATGCTCCCAATATACAGGCTCAAAATACAGCTTATCTGCTATATCGAAATCTGTGGATACAGTTTCTGGATTACAATTAATCATTATCGCTTCATACCCACATTCTTTAGCCGCCAAAACACCGTGTACACAGGAATAATCAAACTCTATTCCCTGACCGATCCGATTAGGCCCGGAGCCTAATACGATAATTTTTTTCTTGTCAGAAACGATGGATTCGTTTTCCTCTTCAAATGTAGAGTAAAAATAGGGTGTATAGGCTTCAAATTCTCCTGCGCAAGTATCTACTGCTTTATACACTCTTTTTACCCCCAATTCTTTACGTCTTAGGTATACGTCCTCTTCCGTAACATTTCCTAACTGCCAAGCTATTTGAGCATCGGAGTATCCATTCTGTTTTAACGTAATGAAAAAATCCTTTGGGATATTATTTAAATGGTATCTTTTTAATTCCGTTTCTAATTGTACTAAACTTTGAATTTCCTGCAAAAACCATTTGTCAATTCCTGTTGCCCGCCGGACCGACTCTAAAGGAACACCTAAATCAAACGCGTCTTTAATATGGAAAAGCCTGTCTTCGTTTGGCATTTCCAGACTATCCATGATGGCTTCTAAATTTCTGAGCTGATGTCCATCCGATCCAAGTCCGTTCCGACTTGTTTCTAAGGATTGAGTTGCCTTTTGTAAAGCTTCTATGAAAGTACGCCCAATACCCATTACCTCTCCTACAGCCTTCATTTGAAGCCCAAGTTCGGCATTCGCCCCACGGAACTTATCAAAATTAAAGCGGGGGATCTTAACAATGGTATAATCGAGAGCCGGTTCAAAAAAGGCAGAAGTGCTTTCGGTAATTTGATTCCGAAGTTCATCCAAATTATAACCTATTGCTAATTTTGCTGCAATTTTGGCTATTGGATATCCCGTTGCTTTGGAAGCCAAAGCGGAAGAGCGGGACACTCTGGGGTTAATTTCGATAGTAATAATTTCTTCTGTTTTCGGATTCACAGAAAACTGAATATTACATCCTCCGGCAAAATTTCCTATGGATCGCATCATCCGTATCGCTTGATCCCTCATCTCCTGATAACAAGTTTCACTGAGTGTCATCGCTGGTGCTACTGTAATGGAATCACCAGTATGTACTCCCATCGGATCGAAATTTTCGATACAACATACTATGATCACATTGTCATTGCTATCTCTCAGGAGTTCGAGTTCAAATTCTTTCCAACCCAACACAGCTTGCTCGACTAATACCTCATGTGTAGGCGAAGCGTGCAAGCCTCTATTGAGGGCCGCGTCAAACTCCTCTTTGTCATGCACAAAACCTCCTCCAGTTCCGCCCAGCGTATAAGAAGGACGAATAACCAATGGAAAGCCTAATTTCTGCGCAGCTTCTTTACCTTCCAAAAAAGAATTAGCAATATAAGAATCGGCAACGCCTACTCCAATATCCAACATCAACCGCCGGAATACTTCACGGTTCTCCGCCCGTTCTATCGCTTCTACATCCACACCTATGACTTCTACATTGTATTTCTCCCATAGCCCCACTTCATCCGCTTCTATACAAAGATTTAAAGCTGTCTGTCCGCCCATAGTTGGCAGAACGGCATCGATATTTTGCTCCTGCAAAATCTGTTCAATACTTTCTACGGTCAAAGGAAGCAAGTAAATATGATCCCCAATCACATTATCTGTCATTATGGTAGCAGGATTGGAGTTAATAATCGACACCTCTATTCCTTCTTCTTTAAGAGAAAGAGCTGCTTGAGATCCTGAGTAATCAAATTCACAGGCTTGACCTATGATAATAGGTCCCGAACCGATAATTAAAACCGATTGGATTGATGTTTTTTTTGGCATTTTTTTCGTTCAAAATTAAAACTAAAATCTCGTGCAAAGCTTCGTAACTTTAATTACGTCTGGAGGGAAATTCCGACCGCTTCATCGGAATGCAAATTTACAATCTTTATTGAAAAAAAATAATAGTTTCCGAAAAAAAAGTTTAATTGTTAAAATTTTTCTCATTATCTTCTTACCTCTGCTTTTGGAAAATCTAAGGTAATAATAGAGCATAAGAGAATTACTTGTGCAAAAAAGTAGGGATTATTGATAAATTTACTATGTTTAAAACCAAAAGAACAGGAGGATAATATTTATGAAAAATCAAGTAAAAAGTAACCCAGAATTAAATGCCCCCGCTTTAGTTATTATAATGGGAATAGTCTTTGGTGCTATTTTGTTTTTAGTTGCAGACGCTACTTTCGGAAATTTTGTGTTAGGAGCCGTTATCGGTTTAGTCGTAGCTCTTATATTCAATTATATTGTATTACCTTACAAACCACACGATCGATAAGGTAGTAACGAGGCGCCCTCGCTTTGCACAAGACAATGCAAAAGCTTTCCTTGTGCAAAGATTAGATTTTATGAAAACGGACGGAAGTTAAACAAAATCCATCCAATCTGAATTTTCTTTGTAATCCCATATAGGGCTTGCGTTATTGTTCTCTACAAAGTCGGACATGAGCATTTTGATGTCCATTTTCATATGCTTCAAACTATTTTCATACAGATCTTCCCGAAAGCCTTTTCCCATCATATCGTGGACATATTGCAAGCAAACTAATCGTGCCACTACCTTTCCAAACAAGACCATCTGTCTTTGTGCCAAATCTGCCGGAAGCGGGATATTAAGGATTTTCTTAAACCTGTCTGCTACTTTCTCTGTCAACTCATACTCCGCTATAAAAGACCCAAAATTACTTTGTTTCTTTCTCTTCATACCTTTCATAGTTAATTCGGCAATTTGAGTGTACAACATTTCATTAGATCCTTCAAAAATCTGAAAAGGCCGGCTATCCATCACTCCTCTTCCTCCGATGTGTTCTAATTTATATCCGCTCGAGCCTGCTAATTGAAGACAAATCTGAGCAGATTCCTGCATAAGATCCGTCACTAAAGCTTTCATGCTATTCGCTTCCAGGCCTTTGCCCGAAACGTCATACTCTATACCGCTCATCGTAGAGCTATGTGCACACATACCTGAGCTAAGCGTATAAGCCGCTTGAATACGGGAAAGCTGAAACTGTACAGAATCTAAATGAGCTAAACTTTTCCCACTGACAATCCGGTTTTTGCAGTGCTTGAGTGATTCGTCAAGCATGCGCTCAATGAAGCCTTTCCCCATACCCGGAAACTGCAAGCGGCTACGGTGCAGAACATCCAACATGAGCTTAATTCCCGTACTGTGCTGTTCTAA
Organism: Bacteroidota bacterium; assembly: GCA_021794195.1. Taxonomy (GTDB): domain Bacteria; phylum Bacteroidota; class Bacteroidia; order Sphingobacteriales; family Sphingobacteriaceae; genus Sphingobacterium. The sequence continues at coordinate 14,331 of JAJYRG010000049.1, read as the reverse complement.
TTTTTGATTTTCAGGGATAGTGACGTCTATCGAGTTTAACCCATAGGGAATAACATATAAACCTATATTATTAAAGTACTTGTCCACATGGATCTTTTGTTCGCTTTTATCATTATCCGTAACAAAAAACTCTATATCCCGGGCTAATTTTTGATCATTTAGATTTTTGCGGGCGGCTACTATCCAGAAATTTGCCATTCCGGTCAGTCCTTGCCAATGTTTTTTCCCCTCTATTTTGTAACCTTCTTCAAGTTCTGTATATTGTGTCTGCATGTTCAATGCATCACTCCCAAAGTCCGGCTCTGTAATCATCAGTCCGCCCATGGCTTGGTGATTGAGAAAACGGTCGAAAATCGGCTTTTTGATCTCTTCTTTAGCATATTTCGCCAAAGGTTCCAGAAAAAGAGCTATGTTGATACCAAAAGTCAAAGAAAGCGCCAAAGATTCATAAGATGCTGCCGAAAGCAGCCCCAAGCACTCTTTAACTATAGCTCCTCTGCCTCCATATTCCGCTGGAATCGCTACTGCCAAAGGTTGATTGGCCATAATACCATTCCACATCGTAGGAGGTAAGCCTCTCTCTAAGCTTAATTCGTTAATGTTATTTTCTATATGAAACAATTCATGCAATCGTTTCTTAAAATTAGTGATAAAATCACTATAAGCTTCATTCATTTTGTTACTCGTATATAATTACAGCAATAATACACAATTAATCCCGCCTTTTTTCGATATAATAGAATAAAAACTAAATAATTAATAATATATTCTATAAATATTTATAGAATTTCAATCAAATTTTCAAGAGCTACTCCTCTCGATCCTTTCATTAAAACCGTGCTATTAGTTATAGGACTTTCATTCAGTACCGTTTTAGCTTCTTCAGCAGTTTCATAAAACTCACCCTGATGACTATCATTGCTTTTAAAGTTTTTCCCCACTAAAATTAAACGATGGGCCTGTAAAAGAAGTGCTTTTTCAATAATTTTTTGATGTTCGTCGGATGAGTCTTCCCCTAATTCAAACATATCACCTAAAATAACAACCTTGTTTTTAGCTTGCAGCAATTTAAAATTATCCAACGCTGCCTGCATACTGCTGGGGTTTGCATTGTAATAATCCGCAATAATTGTGTTTTTTTCTGTTTGGATAATCTGAGAGCGTTGATTAGCTGGAAAATACCCTTCTATTCCCTCTTTTATTTTCCGTGTACTTATTTTAAAATAATTGCCTACGCATATAGACGCCAGGACATTATCCAAATTATACAACCCGGTTAACTGTGTCTTTATCCGGACATCCGTATTTTTCCAAATAACCTCTAAGTAGGGGCCGGTTTTACTTGCTTCCCCCACAATATTATTGTTAAAATGTGTACCATAAGACGCTATTATATTGGAAGAAGCCTTTCTGTTTGCTAACATCTTACCTAAATAGGGGTTGTCTCCTTGCACAAAAACGCCCCCTCCATGTTCGGCTAGATAAGCATATAGTTCACTTTTTCCCTTTTGCACTCCTTCAAAAGAACCAAAACCCTCCAGATGTGCTTTGCCCACATTGGTCACCAAACCATGGGTAGGTTGTGCTATTCGGCACAAAAAATGTATTTCATCTAAATGATTAGCACCCATTTCTATTACAGCGACCTCTGTATCTCTGGGTGTTTCCAATAGGGTTAAAGGCACACCTATATGATTATTTAAATTACCCTTGGTTGCGTGGGTTTTATATTTTTGACTGAGTACTGCCTGCAAAAGCTCTTTAGTCGTTGTTTTTCCATTAGATCCCGTCAATGCTATGAATGGAATATCAAAAGATCGGCGATGCATAGCCGCTAATTTTTGCAAAGTCTCTAATACATCTTCAACAAAGATAAAACCAGGTTTCTGCGGCAGATCCTTCTGATCGACTACAGCATAACTTGCTCCCTTTTCTAGGGCTTCACCCGCAAAAATATTCCCATTAAAATTTTCGCCTCGAAGCGCAAAAAACAGGGTGTCTTTTTTTACTTTTCGGCTATCCGTCGTTACCTCAGGGTGATCCAAATAAATATCATAAAGTTGTTCGATTACCATTTTCTTTTGTGACCTGATTCCTCCAAAATTAAAAATACGAAACCTAAAATAAAATAAAATGTGTACTTATCTCTTTCTGAAGGAGATAATCGAAATCGTTTTCGCAGTTATATTTCTTAAGTTTTATTATTCTTTAGCGAATATTTATTAGCTTTCATCTTTTGATTAAAGAACAAAGTTTCGAAATAAATAAAATATCAGGATGGAAAAATTTATAAAAGACAACTTTCTTTTACACAGTAATATCGCCGAGGAATTATATTTCGACTATGCGCAAAAAATGCCCATTATAGATTACCATAATCACTTACCTCCTGAAGAAGTTGCCAACAACATTAATTTTAAAAACTTAACCGCAATTTGGTTACACGGTGACCACTACAAGTGGCGGGCTTTGCGGGCCAATGGCATTGATGAAAAATACATTACCGGCTCAGCGTCCGATGAAGAGAAGTTTCAAAAATGGGCGGAAACGGTTCCCTACACTCTTAGAAACCCCTTGTATCATTGGACACATTTAGAACTCAAACGTTATTTTGGAATAGATACTCTTTTGGATGCAAATACGGCTAAAAGCATTTATAATGAAGCCTCTTCTCAATTACAACAACCTTCCCACTCAACTATAGGGTTGTTGCAAAAGATGAATGTAAAAGTAGTGTGTACGACTGACGATCCGTTAAGCTCTCTGGAAGATCATCAAAGTTTCGCTAAGAACAAAGACGCTTCATTCCAGATGTTCCCTACATTTCGACCCGATAAAGCTATTCATTCAGAAAATATAGAAAAGTTAAACAGCTATATAGATAAATTAGAAAACATTTTAAATATAAATATAGAATCTATAGATGATTACCTATCGGCTCTAAAAAAGAGACATGATTATTTCCATGAAAATGGGTGCAGGCTTGCTGATCATGGTCTGAGCCATATGTTCGCGGAAGAGCATACATACGATCAGGTTCATCTCATATTCGAAAGAATAAGAAGGGGGAAAGAGGTTAGTAATTCTGAATCAGCCGTTTTCAAATCTTTTATGCTTTTGCAAATTGCGGAATGGCATCATGAAAAAGGATGGGTTCAACAATTTCATTTAGGTCCCATTCGAAACAATAATACCCGAATGCTTAAAAAGCTTGGCCCCGATACAGGCTGGGATTCTATTGGCGATTTTGCTCAGGCTTCTTCTCTGTCCAAATTTTTAGACCGTTTAGATGAAAAAGACAAACTGGCCAAAACTATTCTTTACAACAATAATCCCCGGGATAATGAAGTATTCGCCTCCATGGCCGGAAATTTTAACGATGGCTCGATAATCGGTAAGATGCAATTTGGATCAGGTTGGTGGTTTCTCGATCAAAAACAAGGCATAATTGATCAACTTAATGCTTTGTCAAACATAGGCTTATTAAGCAGGTTCGTGGGTATGCTGACAGATTCCCGGAGTTTCCTGTCGTTTCCACGCCACGAATATTTCCGCAGAGTGCTTTGTAATCTGCTCGCTGAAGATATTCTCAAAGGAGAAATACCTCATGACATCAACTGGGTAGGACATATGATTGAAGATATTTGTTATAACAATGCTAAAAATTACTTTGAGTTCAAATAAACCAACCTGCTTCTTTTCTATTCTATCAAAGCTTGCATAGATGGTGAATAGATAAACGTTCGTTTAAACTTTCCCTACTACAGCTTCTGTCACATTGATAATGTGATCGCCAATACGCTCGAGAGATGCGAACATGTTGTTATATAAAATCCCCGATTCTATATTTACATCTCCATTGTTAGAAAGGCTGTCATAATATTCACGCCTGATTTCGTCACGTTTACGATTAATCTTGTCTTCAATTTTTTTCGCTTCATCCAGGGTGACGTCTGCTATGTGTTTGTTTAAGTTTTCACACATTATAGCGAATGCTTCATCTAATAAATCAAACATTTCTCTCAGCCGTTCTTCTTGTTGAGCTGTAAAATTTATTTTATTTTCATTTTTGCGTTCTACACCTTTTGCTATTTGATAAAAAATATCGCCGATTCTTTCCAGATCGTTTGTTGTACTATTCATTCCCCGGATACGGACTGCCAAGTCCTTACTTAGATTTCCGCTGGAAATAGTGTTAAGATAGTTTGCTACCTCTACCTCTACTTTATCCGTTATTTCTTCATATTTTATGATACGCTCTATCAACTCCCGATTTCTCTTTTTATCCTCTCCAAATAGCAGCTCGCGGGCAAATTCGGACATCTTTCCAGTTATTTTTCCAAACTTCGCAATTTCTTTTTTCGCTTCCAAAATTGACAGGTTTGGTGTACTCATAGGTCCTTTTCCGATAAAATCCAATTGGAATCGCTCATCTTGTTTATCCCGGGGTTTTACAGTACGTTCAGCAAATTTCACTAAAGAAGGTATAAACCAAATCATGACAAATACATTCGCCAAATTAAACGCACTATGCAATACCGCTAATCCTGCACTCCCATGTTCACCTGGATTCAACATAGGGTTTCCTCCATCAATGAGCTCTGTTAAAAAAGAGACTCCTTTTAAAAAAAACGGAAAAACAAGCAGTACACACAGTACTCCTACTACATTAAAAGTAGAGTGTATTCTGGCGGTTCTCTTTGCATAAACATTCCCGACGGAAGCGGCCAGTTCTGCAGTAACAGTTGTCCCTATATTCTCTCCTAACACCATAGCTGCCCCTACTTCAAAAGGAATGACACCATTTGCCATTAACGCCATGGTCAAAGCAATAGTGCCTGAGGAAGACTGTATAATTACCGTCAACAAAGCACCAAAAATCACAAAAATCAATAGACCGATTATAGGCGTATTGTTTATGGAAATAAAGAACTGTACCAATGCCGATTCAGGCCCCAATACCGGCACAGCATCTTTTAAAAAAGACAAACCCATAAACAAAAAAGCAAAACCGATAACCGTATTTGCCAAACCTTTGGCTCGGGAACCGCGCATAAACATCAATGGCAAACCTATGGCAAGCATAATCAGGGTATAAGGACTGATATCTACTTTAAAACCAAAAATATCAATAATCCATGCTGTAAACGTCGTTCCTATATTCGCGCCCATAATCACGCCAGCGGATTGCTTAAGGGTCATCAAACCGGCATTCACAAAAGAAACCGTCATAACTGTAGTGATAGACGAAGACTGGATAAGTGCCGTAATACCAAACCCTGTCAATACGCCTTTGAAGGGATTGGAAGTGATAGAACCTAATAAATTCCGAAGCTTCGATCCTGCGGCTTGTTGCAACCCATCGCTCATCACTTTCATCCCGTAGAGAAATAAAGCCAAAGACCCTACAAGGATTAAAAAGTTAAAAAGCCCCCAGCTTTCCCCTGTTTTGGCTGTATTTATATCCGACCAATGAATCTCACTTCCGTCGTTTATACCTATCCGGAATAGGTAGCTTGTATTTTCTTTTAAGTCTTTAACTTCAAACTCTGATTGATCAAACGCAATATCCTTTATACTTTCCCATGCATACTCATCTTTATTGCTTTCGCCGTCTTTTGCTAAAGAAGCTTCCCGATACGCTATAGCGAGAGTATAATTTCTCTCCTTATAGGCAATTAACGCGTCATCTTTAATCTGCCATGTGAGATCCAGACTCTTTTCTTTCGGCTTTGCCATTATAGCTTCAATAAGTTGTGAAGAAGGTAAACCGTATTCAATTGCAGTGGAATCTAGCGCAATCTTTTGAGCTTCTGCTTTTGAAATCAAGGGAAATAAAAATACAGCCAAAGAAAGCAGAAGAAAAAATAATTTATTTTTCATTTTAACATGAGAATGTAAACTGCGACAAAAATAAACATTTTCAATGGACAAGTTAAAAAATAAAATAATAACCTGAGTTTCTTACTAAAGTTCTCATCAGATCCTACTGCTTACCCTCTCGAATGAAGTTAAGAGATCCCTGATTAAAAAAAGAAAGAATACCGTTGTTTTACACAAAAGCATAAAACATATAAAAATATTACACTTTATACACTAATAAAATCAATACTTTTCTTCCTTAAAAAGGATAATAAAATTATCTTGCAAAAAATTTTTTGCAAATGGATGTATTATTCGACTCATTTGAACTTTTTATGGATCCGGATTGGATCATGAAGCATGGCGGGTTATACTTAGTCTTACTAATTATTTTTATAGAAACAGGAGTGATTTTTGGATTTTTCCTGCCTGGAGATCCTATTCTATTTATCTCGGGGATGATCATTGCCGGAGCCAACGATGCTTTACATCCCTTTCAAAATGAAGTTTGGAATCTTTTCTTTTGGATGCTACTATTTATTATTGCAGCCATAAGCGGTAATTTCCTGGGATATTGGTTTGGTAAAAAGTTTAGCCATACTATACATACACGAAAAGAAAGCTGGTTTTTCAAACGAAAATATATTGAGTCTGCTCATCAGTTTTATCAAAAAAAAGGGGGAGTAGCTATCGTATTGGCTCGTTTTTTACCTGTGGTCAGGACTTTCGCTCCTATAGTTGGCGGAATGGTCAAAATGAATTATCGGGTTTTTGTCTTTTACAATATATTAGGCGCCGCTATTTGGGTAATCAGCATTATGTCTTTGGGTTTTATATTGGGAGAAAATCCATGGGTCAGAAGTAATCTTGAATGGGTCGTATTAAGCATAGTATTGATCGTGACTTTGCCTGTCTTTACTAAAATGATAAAGAAAAAATAGACCTTCCCGTTCGATATTTTATATATAATATACTCGCCTATTCCGTAGAAGTAAAAGGATTTTTCCATATTACATCAAGAGCAATATAATTTCCTGAGAATGAAGGTTGAGAGGCAATTATATTATTCATATAGCCGAGGTTAAAATTAAAAGGCATTTCTTTTGGAGATAAAGCATAATACAATGCAAACCGGCTATCTTTATATTTAAATCGGGACCATTCTTTCGGGTTGCTATCTTGTGAGGAAGAAAACAGCTGTTCGGAAAAAGCCAATATACGGTGTGTTTTATCTAAGCTTATGGGAAATGAAAATTTTAATCTAAAACGGGATCGCACTTGAAAATTTTCGGGAAAACTTTCAAAATCCGGAGCGTAAAATTTTCTGAACTCTTGCCTAAGTGTAGGTGTAATGCTTACTATTGGTGTTTTAAATTCATAAGAAATTCGCCCATACATTCTAAATTCCTGCCGCAAAGGCGGATCCATCTCATCGTAAGGAGCTGTGTCTGAATATTCGTTTTGCCTGCGGTAACTAAGCGCCAGAGAGTATTGCCAATTTTCTGAAAAATTATTTTTGAACTCTTGATTTAAGATAAAAGCTGCAGGTTTTGCGAACAAATTATAATTATCAGGGTCGCTTTTCCTCGCCACGCCAAGATAAGTTACAGACTGCCATTTTGTATTTTCGGCTGTATCCAAGTCTTGTTGTATCCCTACCGCAAGCCAACCTGCCATTTTGGTTTTCCCTAAGCCTGGAGGGATAACCTGAGCGAAGGTGAAAAAAGGAAGTAAGGAAAAACAAAATGACCAAAAAAGCGTTCTCATTTTCAAACAAACATAATTTTTGCCGCAAAATATGAAAAAAAATTGATGTTTGAGGGAAGGCGGGAAATAGAAAGCTGTGAAGCTAAAACTATTTTCACTTTATTAGATAAATCTCTCATCTGGCCCACAGATTAGGCATAATAAACTTGGGTAAGCTATAGCTTTAGGTAATATATAAGGAGCTGCCCCCTACGAAAACTGCTCCTTGGGTATTATTGAAATACATTAAAGCCATCCCCGTATGGCGTGGGAAAATAATCGAAGAGTTTTCAATTAAAATTTCCGAATAAAATGTTTGTAAGAAACAAAGACTACTTAAAAACAGTATCAAAAAAAGCCAAAATCTTCCAAAAAATAATTTTGATACATTTTGGCTTTTCTGTTTTTGAAAATAATCCTATTCGTCTTCTACTTTTTTAAGTATGTACTGATCAGCCAATTCGCCTTGTACTCTATTCCCTTCCGGATCTAATCTGAATAGCTGATTTTCCCCAACTTGATAAAGATCTTCCCGTCCATCTTCATTTGTTAAGGTAACAATATTTCCATCTTCATCCCAACTGAATGTACCTGTTTCTGTACCTTTCATATCCCTTTCTAAATATTCTTGGTATAAAGAGTAAGTCTCGTCAGAGTTAATTTTTAATTCCATCTTAATGCCCGGACAATCTGCACAAGGCAATGTACCTTCATACGTTCCTGCCCAATCCAAGGAGTTTTCAGAATTATGCATGTCTGCAATTTCCTCATCTTCGGGTTCATCCATACTTTCGGTGTCCTCCATTAATTCTTCCGTTTCACTTTCATTATCTGAAGCTTCTTGGTTATTGCTTGCATTATTACAGGCAGTAAACAAAAAAGCCACCATAATAGGAGCTAATAAAATTGTCTTTTTCATAATTTTTATCCTTTTTAATAGAAAAATAGCACAAAAATTGCGCCAAGTCGCTACAATTTATCAATTAAAGCAAACAAAGAAGACTTTTAATCCATATTTTTCATAAATATTTGCTTTTTATCTCTTTTGTATAGTTTTTATTTTGCTTTTCCTTTAATAAAAAGAGAATATACCCGGGTTTTTATAAAAATACTTATACCTTTACATGAATGTAACGTGAATAGGAATCTTATGTCCAGCTTTGTTGTATTTGCAAAAACAGAGAGCTCTCTATACGTAACAAAATTGTTTCGATTATAAATACAGGTTTGGGCAATAATATTCTCTCTATGCGTTACATATGTATAGAGTTTTTCAAAAACTAATAAATATGAATATGAATAAATTTAAAATGCAGAAGCTAAAAGTAGTTTTATTAGCCGTAGTGATGTTGGGAAGCCTTGGTGCTATGGCACAAGCGCCCAATCCAATGCAAGAGCCGGAACTGAAAGAAGATTTCAAAAAAGACGAATTAAAATCTTTTGTAAAAGCAAGTTCGAAAGTAGAAGCTTTACAGATGGGCGCACAAGAAAACATGGCTCAAGCTGTTAAAGATGAAGGGTTAACCGTAGAAAAATTTAACACTATTGCGCAAGCGCAACAAAGCGAAGAAGGACTGGAAAACGAAAGTTCTGAAGATCAGGAAATGTTTAATAAAGCCTCTGAAAAAATAATGAAAATCCAAGAGGAAATCGGAGGGGAAATTCAAGAAACAATAAAAAAAGAAGGCATAGATGTTCAAACTTATGAACAAATTATGTATGCCTATCAAAAGAGCGACAAAGTCAAAGGTGAGTTAGATGAAATTTTGCTAGAAGCGCAAAAGGAACAACAAAATCAAGCTCCTCAGCAGCCACAACAATAATTGATACATATAGCTGATAGCATTATCATAAAATAGTGTGTTGGCTTTAATTTATAAACATTGATAAAACCGCCTCAAAAGAATGATTTTGAGGCGGTTTTTTTTGCCTTTACCCACCACCCCACATTTAATTGAGCCAAAAACACATCTATTTTCTTCATTCTCATTCCGAACTTTAGTATGAGGTCCCTCGTCTAAGAACGGCTAAAACAACCTTTCTGCACCCAATGCCAGGCGCGAAGTGACGTTGAGAAAGAAAGGCATCTGTCTGGGTTTTGCCCATATTTTGACCGCTAAATATAGTAATAGTATCAGCCCTTTCGATTTAAACGCTCATTTTTTTCTTTTATTAGTTAAAGTTCATAATCCAAACCTTATCTGTGGTTTTAAAAAACTAGAGAAAAGAAAAAAATCAGAAGGGAATATTAAACCTAACAAATGAGATAAGAAATACTACTACTTAATTCTTATCGGTACTTAATTGGGACAGATATCGCTACTACCCACTCCCGAAACCCATAGATGATATATAATCTAAGCCAACCCGCTATACATCTATATCAACCTATCTATCACACAATCATACACGACAGGTAGTTTATTCTCAACTTATATATTTATTTCAGGGTAAACGGCAGCCTATACCTACGCTAATATACGCGGTTTATAGTCCACCGCAGCCTACTTATCCTATACCCTCATCATACTATTGGTTATATCCGACTACATATCGTTTAGAACATCCATTTTGCTGAAATCGAAATAATCCTGTCCCGAATGGTATCAATCCCTGTCATAATTTGCCCGGATTGGGTTATCCGTTCTGATGCTGGGAAAAGGGAAGAACAAAAGAGTGAGGGTAGAAAAGGTCTACCCAGGTGGGAAGTATCAAATACTGGATTTATTATTAACTTCGTTTCTTGGGGGTTATTATATTCTACTTTTTATATTTTTGCCAAGTAATTATAAACATATATTCATGGAGCTATCTTTTTTACAAAGTATTATTTCATTAACGATAAGCATTTTGCTGATTGTACTCCTGACCACAAGGTATAAAATACATGCTTTTTTTGCTTTAATTATCGCTTGTTTTACAATAGGTATAGGCATCAACATGCCCGTTGTAGAGATAATCGAAACAATAAAATCAGGCTTTGGGAATATCATTGGCGGATTAGGTTTAATAATTGTTTTTGGCACAGCTTTAGGTGTTTTATTAGAACATACAGGTGCAACTAAGGTACTTGCAAATGCAGTATTACGGATAACCAAACAAAAAAAAGCACCCCGCGCTATGAACATCATTGGTTACATAGTGGGGCTTCCTATTTTTTGTGATTCAGGTTATATAGTACTCAGCAGTTTAAATAACGACCTCGCCCGTAAAACAGGAATTGCAGTTGTTATTATGGCTACATCCTTAGGAGCAGGGTTATTTGCTGTCCATTGCTTAGTACCTCCTCACCCGGGAGTAGCTGCAGCAACGGAAAGCTTGTCAGCCGATTTTGGACAAGTAGTATTATACGGTATGGTCATTGCTATTCCAAGCGCTTATAGCGGTTTTTTATGGGCCCGCTACGCAGGAAGAAAGTTTTTAGAAACGCCTAATGTACGTTCAGAAACAAAACAGAAACCTTCATCTTCTACCCAACGGCTGCCTTCTTTAGGGCTCTCTACTATTCCTATAGCTGTACCTATTGTACTTATCGGAACCCGTTCATTCTTGGTATACGACATTAACTCCCCTTGGCTTTTAAAATTCTTGTATACCTTAGGCGCTCCAGAAATAGCTTTAGGCATAGGCGTTCTATTGGCCATGGTGGGTAAAAAAACCTGGAAAAACGAATCTTTCAGTTATCTCTTGGATCAAACCATAGAAAAAGCGGGTAATATTTTGCTAATTATAGGGGCGGGCGGAGCTTTCGGAGCCCTAATCGCCCAGGCAGATATAGCTCAACATTTAGCAGAATATGGTTTTGTAAAAAAAATGGGTATTTTCTTCCCCTTTCTAATAGCAGCTATTCTAAAAACAGCTCAGGGATCCTCCTCTGTGGCGATCATTACTGCAGCCACCATGACGGTACCGCTATTGAATTCATTAGGTTTGGACACAGAAATAGGAAAAGTTTTTACTGTTTTAGCCCTAGGAGCCGGATCAATGATGATCTCTCACGCTAATGACTCCTATTTTTGGATTATTTCACGGTTTTCAGGAGTAGGAATGAAAGCTATGATCAGAGTATTTAGTATATCAACTTTTGTAATGGGCCTCGTCGCCATATCTGTTATTTATATCTTATATTCGATTAATACTCTTTAAAGTTTAGATTAATGCAACATATAATCATCTCGCCTAATGCCTTTAAGCATAGTTTGACGGCAGACGAAGCAGCGCAAGCTATTAGTACAGGATTGAAAAACAGTAAATTAAAATGTAAAACCACCTTATTTCCCATCGGTGATGGAGGAGATGGCACTTGCAGATTAATTCATGAAAAGCTAAGGGGACAATTGAAACATGTAAATGTTTCCGATCCTCTAGGTAGAAAAATCAAAACCTCCTATAGCTTAATAAATAAAGGTAAAACTGCTGTAATCGAAATGGCAGATGCTTCCGGTATCCATCTTTTAAAATCAGAAGAACGAAATCCTCTGAAAGCGACAAGTATAGGAACCGGAGAACTGCTATTACACGCCCTTGATCAAGGCGTGAGACAATTCATCATTGGGATGGGAGGTTCAGCCACAGTAGATGGAGGCTGTGGCATACTATACGCCTTAGGCGTAAAGTTCTTAGACAGAAAAAAGAATGAACTTAAACCCATTCCAAACGAACTTAAACATATGGAATATGTGGATATATCCGGTTTAGATGAACGCTTGAAATATTGCGAGATTAAAATTCTTTGTGACGTAGATAATTTCTTGTTAGGCGACCAAGGTGCCGCAGCTATTTTTGGACCACAAAAAGGAGCCTCTGAAAAAGACGTTAAAACATTAGATCAATTTTTACAAAAATTCAATGCAATTGTGAAAGGGAATATTGATAAAGATATGGCGACGCTTGTTTCTGGTGGAACAGCAGGAGGCGCAGCAGCAAGTATGCATGCTTTTGCAAACGCAGAACTAGTCAATGGAATTAATTATTTTCTGAAAATTACCCACTTCGAAAATGAAATAAAAAAAGCAGATTGGCTCATTACAGGAGAAGGGAGCTTAGACGAACAAACTCTATCTGGCAAAGGACCTTATGGTGTAGCCATTTTGGCCAAAAAGCAACACATAAGAACTATTGCTTTCGCCGGAAAAATACCATTGAACCCTTCTAAAGAACTGCTCGATTTATTTCCGATACTGGTTCCCATAAATAATGAAGCCGTATCATTGGAAAATGCCTTAAAAAATACAAGAAAAAATTTACAAAGAACGGCTGAAATGATAGGAAATATAATAGCTTTATATGCTGAGTAAAGTATATCTCCAACTCTCTATCTAAAAAACAAAATTTTATATATGTTAATATGAATTCTCTTACTTCTTACTTAAATAGAAAATAAAGCCCGGTTCCATGGAGAATTACGAGATTAAAATTGATTCTTTTGAAGGTCCTTTTGATTTATTGCTCTTTTTTATAGAAAGAGATGAATTAGATATTCATGATATACCCATTTCGAAAATCACTGATGATTTTTTAGATTATATACAGCAATTAAATGCATTAAATATAGAGGTAGCAAGTGAATTCATATTAATGGCTTCTACTTTGATGCGTATCAAAGCTAAAACTTTATTGCCCCGTCCAGGGCTCGAAGAAGAAGATGCCGAGGATATGAAAAAAGATTTGATGCAAAAACTTATTCTTTATAAACAGTTTAAAGACCTTTGTGAAAAATTAAAACCTTTGGAAGAAGCAAGGTTCAAACAGCATAAACGTGGAAATATATTAGCAGAAACTTCGCTAATAGCAAAAGGAAACAGCACGGTAGAAGAAGAATTATCCGCATTGACTTTATATAGATTGATGATGGTCTATGAAAATATAATGGATAGGTATCTGGAAAGAAAAAAAGAGGTAAAACATACGATAGTCCGATATCCTTACACGATAGAACAACAAAAAAAGGCTATAAAAGAGTTAGTGAAAATTAATAAAAAGTTAGACTTTTCGATGATCGCTTCACAGTCAGAAAACAAAGTTCAATTTGTCTATACCTTTTTGGCGATTTTGGAAATGCTCCAACAACAACTCTTGCAAATAGAAACCGGTTTGGGGTACAATAATTTTTTCATTCATCAAAAAACTTCTTGACAGAGCTTCTATTTTACTTCTACGGTTAAAGGTTCTCAGTTCAGAATAAACGGAGGAGGTTACAAAAAACAATTGCGCCAATACGTCAAACAGAAGTATTAGTGACGGTTATAGTGTAAATAAATGAGTTGTGCGGCAATAAAAACCTGAGCTTCTATGTTGATTTATTTTTTAGGTAATCCGAAGAATTGTTATTACTTATGTATATCATTGCAAATGAACTATAGAAATACCGTTAATAAAACTGGGATAATCTCACTATATTCCTGGAGTTCCCCGTTGAGATCAGAAAGATCATATATACAACGAACTTGATAGAAAACCTCAACGGGCAAGTCAGGAAATATACCCGGAGTAAAATGTCATTCCCGACACAGGAAGCTGTCAATAAATCGGTGTTCCTGGCCATAAAGCAGACAGCGAAGAAACGGTCGAGACCCATTGAAAACTGGGGCGTCCTATATGGACAGTTCAGTATAATATTTGAAGAAAGAATGAATATAAATTAAATCACGTTTACACACTTAATGGGAGGGTGCCATGAAAAAAGTCTCGTGAGGCGTTTGCATTCGCCCAGAAGTACATTGC
>JAJYRG010000131.1 GCA_021794195.1 Bacteroidota bacterium | reverse complement strand
GCTACATCTTTGCGGGAGATCTCCCCTCTTTCTAACCCTTCTGCCTGTGCTTTTATCTTCCCTGTGCTGTCCTTATTCGTTAGGTAGCCTGGCCTTACAATAGTATATCTCAGAGAGCTGCCTTTCAGGTAATCATCAGCAATTTTTTTCGCTTCTAAGTAATGTTGTATCTTTTCTTGACCTTTCAATGGAGTATCGGTACCTAATGAACTGAGCATTACAAATTTACTGATTCCCGCGGCTTCTGCCGTTTTAATCAAACTAATTGCTCCATTTTGATCTACATCTATCGTCTTTTGGGGAGGGGTGTGCCCTCCGGAGCCTGCTGCAAAAATAATGCGATCCGCTGCTTTTACGGCATATTGTAAATCTCCTTCTAAATCTGCTACTATGGTTTTTACACCCATTTTCTCAAAATATTCCTTTTGCTCTTCCTTACGGATCATTGCCAAAGGTGTATAAATAGTACTTTCTTTTAAAATAGCTATTATTTCTCTTCCGGTGAGGCCATTTGCACCGGCAACTAAAACTGTTTCCATAAATCTTATTTTGAGGATAAGGTAGCCAATAAAACGCGATTCGTCAAGGGCAAAATCTCATATTATAAAGAGACTACATTTCTCCCTCTACTCCCAGTCCAAACAATGCAAAATCATATTTCACCGGATCCAACGGATCCAGCAGCCTTAAACTCTCCGTCAATTCTACTGCGGCTTTCCAATCCACTTGCTTGCGCTGCAGCAAGCCTAACTTCCGGGCCACCCTCTCTACATGTACATCGCAAGGGCAGATTAATTCTGCAGGTGATATTTTTTTCCATACTCCCAGATCCACACCTTTGTCATCGTCGCGTACCATCCAGCGCAAAAACATATTAATACGTTTACACGAAGATTTGCGCCGGGGAGAAGCAATATGTTTTTGGGTACGGTGTGGAAAATCATCCAAGCCAAAAAAATAATCCCGGAAACGATTTAACCCCTTCTCTATATTCCACTCCGAATCTTCTTCTCTGCCTTGTAAAAAAGCATCTTCCAAGCTGCTATAATAAGTGTAATGATTTTTTAAAAAGCTGACAAAATACAGCAAATCTGTATCATTGAAGGTCCTATGTTTAAAGCCCAAAAGGCTTTTTAAATCATGATCTTCATGGTTCCGGATAAAATCATAAGGAGCGCCGTCCATTCTACGAATCAAATCTTTACATTTATTAATAATGGTTTTTCGCTGGCCCCAAGCGAATACAGCTGCGAAAAAGCCCATTATCTCCCGGTCTTCTTTTCCAGAGAATAGATGGGGGATATAAATAGGATCATTATCTATAAAATGGGTTTGATTATAAATGTCAACCTTTTTGTCTAAAAAATATTTGAGATCAAACTTGTGTACTGCCAATGTTTTAATATTCTTATACTATTATTTTGAATAATAAGCTAATTTACGGAAAAAAGAAAGAGGGTTTCATAAAGTTTTTTTGAAACCTTGAAAACTTGTAGATTTAGCATCGAATGATTAAATCCCGCTCAAACACAAATAGGCTTATATGCCTGCTTTTCACAGCGGAATGGTGTGGAAGCTGCCAGAGTTTAGACCCTGTGTGGGCAAGAATTCAACAAGAATTTGAAGGTAAAATGCTGTTTACTAAAATAGATATCGATAAAACCCCGCCTTCCGTCAGCCGGTTTGCCATTTCTTCTGTGCCTACCCTCATCCTTTACAAAAATGGCGAAGAGTTATGGCGGAAAGCCGGACTCCTTACTACATATGAATTACGTGCTGCCGTCAAGAGATATTTAAAACCCGGCAAAGAATAGCCTTTATTTGTTTATACTGTTTTATTTCAATAAATAACGTGCTTTCACAGTAATATGCGCTGTTTTATTGCGGGAGCTTGTATTGAATACGCCGCCATATGAAAAATCTTCGTTATCGTTTTGTCCGGTAATCTGAAACACCCCTAAATCTGCGCTGGATAAGCTTTTTATCTTAGCAGAAGATTCTTTCGCGATATTATCAGCACGTGCTTTCGCATTTTCCGAAGCCTGAGAAATCAACTCTAACTTTAAATCTTCTAATCGGGAGTAAAAATAACTGGGCGGGTTTGAGCTTAATTCCACTTCTTTAGAAATCAACTCTGATATTTCACGGGAAGCTTGCGTCACCTTATCCAAATCTTGGGACTCTACGCTGACATACTGCGTTAGCACATAGCCACTAAAACTGGAATAACTATTGCCTGCGTTATCATAAGATTGTGTATAATCTTTCCGAATATCAATAGCTTTGAAGGAAATTTCATCTTCTTTTATTCCGTTTTCCAATAAGAAATCTCTTACAAGTCCGCGATCTTCTTTTAGTTTTTCAGACGCCTGGCTCAAATCTGCAGATTTGCGGCTATAGTAGGCTGTCCATTTAACCAAATCCGATTCAAAATCCTTCTTCGCATTTCCGGTCACATTAATCGTATTTGAAATTTCATATTTGTATTTATAGGAATTTCCTATCGTAAGCCCCAAAACAATTATGGCTATGGAAAAAATAATAGCGACGATAATTATAGAGTTCTTCATCTATATGCTTCTTAAGATACAATAAATTATTACTTTTGTTGTTTGTCTGCCCTTTTAGGCTACAAGGTACAAAAATCAAACTCCAATGAAAAAATATTTAACTCTTTTTATTTGTTTTTTAATTTGTTATTCTCCACTTCATTCTCAGAAGAAAAACCTAGACCACAATGTATATGACACCTGGGAAAATATAGGACAAAGTTATATAAGCCCATCGGGCAATATTATTTTCTATACGGTAAATAAGCAGGAAGGGGATAATAAATTAGAAGTAAAAGATAAAGAAAACAATCTTATCCTTCAATTGGAGCGCTCAAGTCAGGCCAAACTTTTCGACAATGAAAAATACTTTGTATCTCTGATTAAGCCTTTTCATGAAGCGGTCAAAAAGGAAAAACAAAAACCTAAAAAAGACAGAAAAACCCTAAGAGATTCTTTATACATATACAATTTAGATACAAAGGAACACTTCATATTTAGCAACATATCTTCGTACAAAACAGCCCTTTATGACGATCACCTAATTGCTTTCACTACAGAGCATGATGAGGATGCTGACTCAACAGAAAACCGAAAGAAAACAGATGAATTAAAGACTTTGCATATTGTAGATTTAAATTCTATGGACAGTGTGCAAATTGAAAATGTGGACGACTACGCTTGGAGTTTCCATGAAAAGCATTTGGTTTA
Organism: Bacteroidota bacterium; assembly: GCA_021794195.1. Taxonomy (GTDB): domain Bacteria; phylum Bacteroidota; class Bacteroidia; order Sphingobacteriales; family Sphingobacteriaceae; genus Sphingobacterium. The sequence continues at coordinate 1,028 of JAJYRG010000131.1, read as the reverse complement.
TACTGTAAAAACACATCCGAAAGATAGCGTAAAGAAACATATAAATGGATTATACCTATTTGATAAGGAATCTTTCAGCAGCACGAAAATAAAAAGTGAAAAAGCTGATTATCGTTCCTTTACCTTTGATGATAAGGACGAAAAGCTTGTTTTTTTAGCTGATACAAGCCACAAAGACGCCTTGTTACAGAATTATCAGGTATATTGCTACACCTCTACTATGGACTCCGCTTCGGTGCTCATCACAAAAGATTACCCCGGCGTTCCTGAAAATTGGTACATACAAAAGGAGGGGTCACTTTATTTTAGTGAAAGCGGTAAAAAACTCTATTTGGGCATAAGTCCAATCCCGGAAGTGCCAGACACCAGTTTGATCGAGGATGATCACGCAAAAGTAGATATTTGGCATTGGGAAGACGATTATATCCAACCTTATCAATTGGTAAATAGAAAAAAAGAATTGGAAAAAAGTTTTCCCGCAGTTTATGATTTTAACAAGGAATCGTTAATGCCTTTAGCGGATGAAAAAGCAGACCAAGTCAGCTTCGGAGACAGTGGCGATGGGGAATGGGCATTGGTAAAATCGGATTACGGCAATAGAATTCCTTCTCAGTGGGAATATATAACCCGTCAAAACATAGGGTTGATATCTGTTGAAACCGGAGATACCCTACATATTGTCGACAATTTTAATGGGTCAGCTGTATTATCACCACAAGCAAACCATGTGGTGCTTTTTGATAGAGATGATGGAAATTGGAAAAGCTATTCTGTAAAATCAAACGAGCTCTCTGTACTCAATGAAGGAATCCCCACATCTTTTGTCAATGAGGATCATGACATGCCTGCATTGCCCAATTCGTATGGTATATCTGCATGGTCTGAAGACGGGCAGTATGTGGCCATTAATGATAAATATGACGTTTGGCTGTTTCATTTGGATGGAAAAAAGAACAGCCTGTTAACCCAGGGATATGGGAGGAAAAATCAACTTATATTCCGGTATTTAGACGTAAGGAGAAAAAAGA
>JAJYRG010000048.1 GCA_021794195.1 Bacteroidota bacterium | reverse complement strand
GTGGTCATAGTTATTTTCTAAAAGGGAAGGAATTAGCCAACATACGAGTCAATGCCGATATTAAAGATTTGGAACTGTCCGAAGCGATGTCGCTCCTTTTGCAGGAAAAGCCTGCGGATTGGGTTTTGGAGGATGGAACGATCGTGATAAGACCTTCTATAGTTGAACAGGTGAGCATTAGGCCTGAAAGAAAAGTAAAGAAAACAGAAGTAGAAGAACAGGAGCGGACTATTACAGGGAAAGTGACGGATGCGTTTGATGATACTCCTATTTCAGGAGTAAGCGTTCTGGTAGCAGGCACGTCTTATGGCACGACAACAGATGATGACGGTATCTATGAATTGTTAGCTAACGAGGGAGACTCTTTAATATTCACGTATGTTGGTTACGATTCACAAAAAATAGAAGTGACAAAAGTCAAAATTATTAATGTACGGCTATCAGAAGATTCCGAATCATTAGATGAAATTGTCGTAGTAGGCTTTGGTCAGCAAAAGAAAGAAAGTTTGGTGAGTTCAGTTGCATCAATATCTGGTGAAGAGCTACGAGCTCCAGTAGGTAAATTATCCAATGCTTTCGCAGGACAGGTTCCTGGACTAATCTCGGTTCAAAGGAGTGGTGAACCAGGTGCCGATGCTGCAGAGTTTTGGATTAGGGGTATGAGCTCATTTGCTGGAGGAACGTCTCCGCTTGTACTGGTTGATGGTGTACCTAGAAGTATGAACGATATAGAACCAGATGAAATAGAATCGTTTACTGTACTTAAGGATGCAGCTGCAACAGCAGTGTATGGTGCGCAAGGGGCAAATGGAGTAGTTCTAATAACATCAAAACGAGGGAAAATACAAAAAGCTATGATTTCCTACCGGGGAGAAGCAAGTCGGTTGACTCCTACGCGAAGGCCACGTTACGCTAATTCATATGATTATTTGTCTCTTTATAATGAAGCTCTCCGTAACGAGGGAGAGGAAACTGAGTTTTCGGATGATGTGCTTGAATTATATAGAACAGGTGAAGACCCTGATTTGTACCCCAGTGTCGACTGGTGGAACACATTGATTAATGATTATACCCACAATACTCGACATACATTAAATTTTAGAGGAGGGACGGAAAGAGCACGTTATTTTGTTTCAGGAGCCTACTTTTCCGAAAGTGGTTACTTTAAATCAAATTCCGAATACGATAATAATGCAAGGTTGAATAGATATAATCTTAGAAGTAATATCGATATCGATATTACAGATAATACATTGATGCGAGTAGATTTTAGCGGGCAATACCTCACTCAAAACCGCAGCAGGCAGACCAGCCAAGACATTTTTAACCGAATTTCTAGAATTCCTCCGTATATAATTCCAGCTGTCTATTCTGATGGAACATTCGCACAACATCCTTCTGTTACTAATAACAGACAGAATCCATGGGTTTATTTGACTGAGACAGGTTATCAAAAAACATATCGATCGTTTATTCAATCTAGCGTTCATCTCGAACAGAAACTGGATTTTATTACACCAGGCTTAAAAGCTAGGGGATTGATCAGTTATGATTCAGATAATAATTACTTTACTTCCAGGACCAAAAACCCACCGACTTATTATGCAACAGGTAGAGATGAAGACGGGAGTTTAACTTATACGCAAATCCAGAATGAGGTGAAATTTGCAGATCCAGCCTCTTCAAACAATAGTGTAAAAAAAATATATATGGAAGCCGCGGTAGATTACGAACGAAACTTTGGCGCTCATACTATTACTGGTTTGCTGCTTTTTAATAGACAGCATAGACAATTACATAATCAGGCTTTGGCTTATCGTAAAGAGTCATACGTGGGAAGAACTACTTATAATTATGATAATAGATATGCAGTGGAGTTTAATTTTGGATTAACTGGGAGTGAACAATTTGCGAAAGGGCATCGTTATGGCTTTTTTCCAGCAGTAGGCTTAGCGTGGAACGTTTCGAATGAACCTTATTTTCCTTCTGTGTTAGAAAACACGATCTCTAACTTAAGGTTCAGGGCATCCATTGGTAGGACTGGAAATGATGAAACTGGCGGTGCTCGTTTCTTATTTAGACCCACGTTCAGCGACGCAGGATCCTATGCATGGGGAATAGGTAGTACTGGGGCTACAAACAGCTTATCGGGCTTGGTGGAAAATAGGTTCGAATCTCCAAGTATATCTTGGGAAATTGAGGATAAGAGGAATTTAGGGATAGATCTTGCACTTTGGAATAATAGAATAGATATATCTTTCGATTATTTCAACGATGAGCGGACTAGTATTCTCCTTCAGAGACGTACTGTATTGAATGTCGCTGGGTTCCGACAGGCCCCTTGGCAAAATTATGGTATAGTACATAACAAAGGCGTTGATGGTAATGTCAACTTTACCCATGTTATTGGTGATTTTACTCTGTCGAGTAAAGCGACAATTACATATGCTAGGAATAAAATTATTGAATATGATGAGTTGCCTCCTCCCTTCGACTGGATGAAAAGAACTGGCAAGCGTTTGGTAAATCAATACTCCTCTTCACAACTGCCTCTTATTGCCGAAAGATTGTTTGCCGAAGATGATTTTGATATTTCATACGACGGTGCTGGTAATAAACAGTATACTCTAAAAGAAGGTATTGTAGGCTCCCCGTGGGCCCCCCAAACATTTCCAGGTGATATTAAATATATGGATATAAATGGTGATGGCATCATTGATGATAATGACAGAGTTTATGATCCAGAGGGCTATCACCCTCAAATCCCTGAGATGGTATATGGATTTGGTTTCGGGCTAGATTATAAAGGGTTGTATTTTAATGCTTTCTTTCAGGGAGCTGCGAATGTTACAGTGAATTTAAATCACACATCAGCTAGTTTTATGCCTTTTCATTGGGGGCTTATCGAAAGTAATGTCCGTCAGGAAATCGTTGAAGACAGATGGACTGAAGATAATCCCAACCCAAATGCGTTTTTTCCACGGTTACGTGTAACAAATATGGGGAATAATAATACACATAGTACATTCTGGTATAGAAACGGTAATTTTTTACGTTTCAAAAACTTAGAACTGGGATATAATCTGAACGAAAAAATAGCCGAGAAATGGGGCATTACAGCTTCTCGGATCTACTTGATGGGACATAATATTCATGTGTGGGATCAAGTGAAAATATATGATCCAGAAACTGGAAATAGTGACGGAGGTACTCGTTATCCATTATCCAGAACCTGGACACTAGGATTAGAAATCACGTTCTAAATATAAAAAACTTCTTACAATCTTATTACAATATCTAAAGTAAAAAACTTATGAAAAGCAAATATATATTGTTTTTGCTAATAATATCAGGGATTGTCTCATCATGTTCAGATTTTCTGGATGTTTCTAAAGAATTGGCAGAACAGCGAAGTTATGAATCTATTTTCAGCAATCCTGAAGATACGCGACGTTGGCTTATGAACGCATATGTAGGTATTCCCGATCCAACGAATATATTTTCATCTAATGGATATGGTCATCCCTGGCCTATCCTTAGCGATGAACTAGATTTAAATGCTCAACCAACAGATTGGAATATTGAACAAATAACTTCTTCTCATTTTCGAGCTCATAGGTGGAATGATTATTGGTTATATATTAGACAAGCAAATGTCTTTTTAGAAAGGGCAGTAGTAATTCCCCCATCGGGCGATGCAGATTATATTGATGAATCTGAACTTGTCTTTTTAAAGGCTCAGGCAAGATTTCTCAGAGCATATTATCATTATTTGCTGTTCGAATTATATGGTCCCATCCCGATCATGGATTATCTGACCTCTCCGGAAGATATGAATATTGATTATGCCAGAAATTCGGTAGATGAAGTAGTTCAATTTATCTATGAGGAATTAACAGCTGTAGCTGAGGAATTACGAGACCCGAATTTAGGTGATGTAAATACATTGGCTATTCCAACTAGAGGAACTGCTCTTGCTGTGAGGGCAAAACTGATGGTGTATGCGGCAAGTCCGTTGTTTAATGGTGGGTACGATGCGGCCCTAAAAATTACCAATCATGATGGTAAGCGTTTATTTCCAGATTATGATGCAAGTAAATGGCAACAAGCGCTGGATGCCTGCAAAAGTTTTATAGATTATGCTAATTCTGGCCATTATGAACTTTATAAAGAGTTAGATAGTAATGGGAGTATTGATCCAGATAGGAGTATTTACGAGTTACACAATTCCTTCAATAAAGAGATTATTTTCGCACGATCTAGCGTGAATTGGGGAAGTGTATCCGGCCCTTCTGGTTTTGATGGTCTCTCTTTACCTAGAGGTGCTAGGGGTGGAACGCAAGGTACGGGGCATCTATCTGTTTTGCAGGAACTAGTAGATGATTTTTTCATGATGGACGGACTTGACATATTGGAGTCGCCTTTGTACTCCGAAGAAGGTTTCACGAGTGATGCATCTGAAGATCTTACAGGTAATACAGAAACAGGTACATTCAGAATGTATATAAATAGAGAGCCCCGTTTTTATCAGTCTGTTTTTTTTAATGGCCGTAAATGGCATATAGGTGGAGAACAGATATTATTTAATAAAGGAGGAAATTCGGATAATAGAGTTCCTAATCATGCTAAAACAGGGTACATATCTTATAAAAGGCTACATCGATCAGTTTATAACGAAGGTACCCATCCCAAAAGTATGTATAGACCTGGAATTTTGATGAGATTAGCCGATCTTTATTTATTATATGCTGAAGCTTTGAATGAAGTAAATCCAAGTGATCCTGACGTAATTACATATATCGATTTGGTAAGGGAAAGAGCAGGTATACCTTTGCTAGAGAATGTTAAACCTGAAATTATGGGAAACAAAGAGCTTCAACGGGAAGCTATACGTCATGAAAGAAGAATTGAATTAGCAACTGAGGGACAACGTTACTTTGATGTAAGACGATGGATGATTGCAGAAAACACACCAGGGGAAGGGGGACAAGGAGGTGATTTTCACGGCATGAATATGGATGCAGAAAATCTGGAAGGATTCTATACAAGAACTGTGATTGAAACTCGCCGTTGGGACGAAAGAATGTATTTGGCTCCTATTCATATAAACGAAATGCAAAATAGTAATTTATTAGTGCAAAACCCTGGTTATTAATGTAAAATATACAACCCTACATTGAATGAAGAGTTTTCCGGAGATAGTGATTGAAAAAAACAAGTGAAACTTATTGAAAACAAAATATGAAGCATACGAGAAGTTTGTATATCCTGGTATTTTGGGCTGTTTTTTATTTGATGACAGGATGCAACAACCAGGTGTCTGCCCAAAGTTGTGAAACTTTTATCGAATTACCGGATCCTACAACAGACACCTTGGCGGATTGGTCTTCTGTTTTGCCAGGTCTCCATGCATCGTTCGTAACGATTGACAAGCGATTTCCCAAATCTGTTTTGCCAGAAATCGAGATCAAGAAAAAAGAAATAATAACAGGCTGGAAAGGAGAAAAAGTTTCCGCTCAAATATTGTTGTGGACAAGGGAAGATGCAGAAGAAGTAAAATTTGAATTTAGTGATTTTAAATCACAGAGCAGAATATTACCGGCATCAATTGCGCAAGCCAGGTTTGTACGTTATGTGATGACCGATGAGTTCGCAGAGGGATGTGGATACAGAAAACCGGAAGATTTTGCGGCCTCACTATCACCTGATATGTTAGACAACCTGCACTGTTTTGATATAGAGGCGGAGAGTGTACGTCCGGTCTGGGTAAGCGTAGAGATCCCAAGGGATGCGGCTACAGGCATTTACCACGCAACGGCTGAGGTAATTGTAAAGGGGAAGGTAGCTCAGTCTTTTGAGCTTAATTTGGAGGTGGTCGATCATATATTACCTAAGCCATCAGAATGGACTTTCCATTTAGATCAGTGGCAGCATCCATCAGCTGTTGCACGCGTGGAAGGCGTGGAAATGTGGAGTGATGCACATTTCGAGGCCATGAAGCCGACTATGCAAATGTTGGCCGATGCCGGGCAGAAGGTCATTACAGCCACATTGAACAAAGACCCGTGGAATGTACAGACTTTAGATCCCTATGAGGATATGATCATCTGGACGAAACACCAGGATGGTTCCTGGAGTTATGATTATACTGTTTTCGACCGTTGGGTGCAGTTTATGATGGACTTAGGCATCAACAAGATGATCAACTGTTATTCCCTGATCCCTTGGAACAATGAGATCCGTTATAAAGATGAGACGACAGGAGATTTTATAGACGTGCAAGCTGATCCTGGTACGCCAGTTTTCAAAGAAATGTGGGGTAGTTTTTTGATTGATTTTATGGGGCACTTGGAAGATAAGGGTTGGTTGGAGAACACTAATGTAGCCATGGATGAACGGGATCGTGAGTCGCTGGATGCCGCTTTCTATCTGATCGATTCAGTAGCTCCACAGTTGGGTGTCTCATTTGCGGATAACAAGAAGACTTACCAACGTTATCCCAATAGTAAGGATATCAGTGTGTCTTCTCAGGATCCCTTCTCATTGGAAGATATGATTGACCGGAGAAGCAGAGGACTGAATACGACTTTTTATGTTTACTGTGCTACGGAATTTCCCAACCAATTTACCTTTTCTGATCCTGCCGAATCTACTTATTTAGGTTGGTACGCCGTAGCTGCCGGTTTTGATGGCTTCTTAAGATGGGCTTTTAACTCCTGGGTGAAAGAACCGATGCTGGACTCGAGATTTAGACAATGGCCGGCCGGAGATACGTATATTGTTTATCCAGGAGGTAGAAGCTCCATTCGTTATGAGCGTATGCTGGAAGGGATACAGGATTTTGAGAAGATAAACATTCTTAGGGAACAGCTAAAAGCCTCAGGGGCTGTGGAGTTTTTGGCTGAGCTTGATCAAGCAATCAAAAAGATGGAAAGTGTTGAAAGAAGGGAGAGTTGGAATACAGACCTGAATGAAGCAAAACAAGTATTGAATGAAGTGGCCCGTAACCTACAGCGTCCGTCTTTCTAAACGAAGAGGAAATCAGCACCGTTTTATCGGAAAATAAGGCGGTATCTAATAAAATAAAAGCATTTATGAAAAAATCAGAAAACACAAGGAGAGGATTTATTAAACAGGCAGCTGTTGGGACGGCTGGATTATCTTTTGGCAGTATATTTTCAAGCTTTAAGGGTAAAAGTTATGCGAATACTTTGGAAAGCAATGAACGTCCGGCAGGAAGTCACCACGTCCTGCAGCTGAGGGCTGATCCTATCCCGACGGTACGGGTAGGATTTATAGGTGCCGGAAACAGGGGAGGAAAAGCTGCACGGCGTTTTACCTTTATAGAAGGAATAGAGATCAAAGCGATATGTGACCTTCATGAAAACCGTGTTAAAAATACGCAGAAAACCATTATCGACAAAGGCTTTCCCCATGCAGATGAATATGTGGGGGAAGAAGTCTGGAGAAAGGTTTGCGAACGGGATGATATTGATCTTATATATATTACAACCTATTGGGCCAACCACACTCCCATGGCTGTCTATGCGATGGAACAGGGCAAACACGTTGTAACTGAGGTTCCGGCAGCGATCAGTGTTGAGGAGTGCTGGTCGCTGGTAAATACAGCTGAAAAAACCCGTAAGCACTGCATGATGCTAGAGAACTGCTGTTATGACTTTTTTGAGCTTACTACGCTTAACATGGCCCAAAAGGGGGTTTTCGGAGAACTCGTGCATGGAGAAGGAGCTTATATACACGACTTGCGGTCACAGTTGAAGTCAAAAACGAATTGGCGTACGAAATACTATGAGGATTATACGGGTAACCCTTACCCTACACACGGATTGGGCCCTATTTGTCAGGCAATGAATATTCACCGCGGGGATAAGATGAACTTCTTAGTCTCTGTATCATCTGGTCAATTGGGGATGACACAATACTTGAAGGATACCTTTGGAGAAGATTCGTCCGAAGCCGGGAAGCAATATAAAATGGGAGATATGAATACTACGATCATCAAAACAGAAAAAGGGAAAACGATAATGGTGCAGCATGACGTGACTAGCCCAAGACCATACAGCCGTTTGCATACTTTGAGCGGAACAAAAGGGTTCGCTCAGAAATATCCCAGTCCCGGGATTGCTTTGGAACCAGACGCACACAATTTTCTGGATAAGGATACCTATAATAAATTGATGAAAGAATATGAGCATCCTTTCATTACCAAGATTGGTGAGTACGCAAAAGAGGTAGGTGGACATGGTGGGATGGATTTCATCATGGATTATCGGCTGATTTACTGTCTGAGAAACGGGCTGCCGCTGGATCAAGATGTATATGATGCTGCAGAATGGTCCTGTTTGTTCGAACTGACAGAAAAGTCAGCTTCCAATGGGGGGTTCCCTGTACAAATACCTGATTTCACCCGTGGCGACTGGAAACTGCTTGATGGGTTAGACTTTGCCGACTAAAATTTATGAAGATATGAGTGACCTTTATACCATGATATAATGATCAGCTATAGCAATATTTTTATTCTGTGTATCTTGCTCGTTGCCTGTAAGGATACCCCTGATGCGAAGCTGCCGGCAATGGTAGAAACCGGAGAGGCCGTGGACGTAACCGATTATTCTGCAATGTGCAGAGGACACATTACAGATGAGGGAAACGGCACTATCTCTCGGTACGGCATAGAATTAGACGATGGAACTGGATATACTAAACACTTTCGCACCGAGATTTCCGGTAATAATTTTGGTGTTCAGCTTACTGGGCTGTCTTCGGGCAAGACATATCGCTATCGGGCGTATGTGGAAGATGGAACGACGCAGTATGGAGAAGAAAAACAGTTCACAACATTAGCGGGTGCACGCTCTGCGGTAACCGTAGATCCCATATCGATCACTTTGAATTCTGCAATTGTGGATTTTGAAAATGTTGTAGGCCGGGCTAAGGAATGGGGCGTCCACTATAGCGAGTCGGACGTAACCACATCTGCTCCCTCCGAGCGGGAAACTACACATACCGGTATTATCATCGATGGGTTAAGCCCTAATACCATCTATAATATTTTACCGTATATCATCGATAATGAATCGCAGACGATCTATTTGGAGAAGCTTAGTTTTACTACGGCACCCGTACTGTCCAATGGTGTCGTTCATAACATGCATCCGATCGCACAGCTGAGGCATGTGAAGTATAATGTGGCGAGGAAAGAGGAACCCTATCTCATGGCTTATAAAAAATTGATACTAGATGCGGATGAAATCATTGATCAGGGGCAAGAAGAACAGGCAGTCGCGGATTTTAACGTTCCTGGATATTATGGGAATGAGGAAGCTCACAGAGCAGCCGTCGCACCCCTGCTCAACGACTCTTATGCTTCTTATGCAAATGCGCTGGCCTACCGCCTGTCCGGGGATAGGAAGTATGGTGAGAAAGCAATTTATTTTTTGAATGCCTGGTCGGGCAAAAATAAAAAATACTCAGGAGGTGACGGGGCGTTAGCTATGGCAAGATCGGGCTCGGGATTAATGATTGCGGCGGAGCTGATGTCGGGCACAGAGCTATGGAGCATGGCAGAACGCAATCAGTTTAAGTATTGGGTTATAGATGTGTATGAAAAAGCAGGGAACAGCATACGTTCGAAACAAAACAACTGGGGAGATTGGGGGCGCTACGCTTCTATTATAAGCGCATCCTTTACAGAAAACGGGGCAGAAGTGGATGAAAACATTCGATTGATAAAGTCGGATCTTTTCGACAGGATTGATGCTGATGGACACATGCCACACGAAGTGTCCCGTGGTGGAACGGGAACCTGGTACACCTATTTTTCGCTGTCCCCCTTAGCGGCAGCGTGCTGGATAGCCTATAATGTAACCGGAGAGAATATATTTACAATGGAATCTGCACAGGGGGCCTCAATCAAAAAGGCAGTGGACTATATTTTGTACTACTCCAAAAATATTGCTGAATGGCCTTGGGATCCTAATCCGGAAAGAGGTACTCCACAAAAATGGCCGGGAAATCTGGTGGAGGCTCTAAATGGCATTTACAACGATTCGGCCTATAGCAGCTATGTGGCCGGGAGCAGACCTATTGTATATAACGACCATCACTTTACCTGGACGTTTCCGACGCTTATGCCCACATCTTTGACGGAGTATGAATAAATCTGTTGTGTGAATGCTTAAAAATCATATAACTGAAAAACAACTTATGATAAATTCAAGAAACGTATGTCTGTTTTTTTGCGGTTTATTGTTGACAATAGGCGTAGCATTTACACGGGGAGAGAACCGGGCGGTTAACACCTTCACGGAACTGCCTGACTCTACAATGGACATGCTCTCCGACTGGTCGGAAGTACCTGAAAGGCTACAGCTATCTTTTGTTTCCATTGGCCGAGGATCTCCGGCATCAGTCGTTCCAAGTATTATGGAGTCAGAGAGCAATATACTAACCGGCTGGAAGGGTGGAAAGGTGTCTGCTCAGCTGTTGCTTTGGATGGTCGAGGACATAAAAAAAGCCGGGTATAGTTTACCGACTCTCGTTTGTAGGACGGCACTATGCTGCATCATGACATAGCCGACTAAAATTTATGAAGATATGAGTGACCTTTATACCATGATATAATGATCAGCTATAGCAATATTTTTATTCTGTGTATCTTGCTCGTTGCCTGTAAGGATACCCCTGATGCGAAGCTGCCGGCAATGGTAGAAACCGGAGAGGCCGTGGACGTAACCGATTATTCTGCAATGTGCAGAGGACACATTACAGATGAGGGAAACGGCACTATCTCTCGGTACGGCATAGAATTAGACGATGGAACTGGATATACTAAACACTTTCGCACCGAGATTTCCGGTAATAATTTTGGTGTTCAGCTTACTGGGCTGTCTTCGGGCAAGACATATCGCTATCGGGCGTATGTGGAAGATGGAACGACGCAGTATGGAGAAGAAAAACAGTTCACAACATTAGCGGGTGCACGCTCTGCGGTAACCGTAGATCCCATATCGATCACTTTGAATTCTGCAATTGTGGATTTTGAAAATGTTGTAGGCCGGGCTAAGGAATGGGGCGTCCACTATAGCGAGTCGGACGTAACCACATCTGCTCCCTCCGAGCGGGAAACTACACATACCGGTATTATCATCGATGGGTTAAGCCCTAATACCATCTATAATATTTTACCGTATATCATCGATAATGAATCGCAGACGATCTATTTGGAGAAGCTTAGTTTTACTACGGCACCCGTACTGTCCAATGGTGTCGTTCATAACATGCATCCGATCGCACAGCTGAGGCATGTGAAGTATAATGTGGCGAGGAAAGAGGAACCCTATCTCATGGCTTATAAAAAATTGATACTAGATGCGGATGAAATCATTGATCAGGGGCAAGAAGAACAGGCAGTCGCGGATTTTAACGTTCCTGGATATTATGGGAATGAGGAAGCTCACAGAGCAGCCGTCGCACCCCTGCTCAACGACTCTTATGCTTCTTATGCAAATGCGCTGGCCTACCGCCTGTCCGGGGATAGGAAGTATGGTGAGAAAGCAATTTATTTTTTGAATGCCTGGTCGGGCAAAAATAAAAAATACTCAGGAGGTGACGGGGCGTTAGCTATGGCAAGATCGGGCTCGGGATTAATGATTGCGGCGGAGCTGATGTCGGGCACAGAGCTATGGAGCATGGCAGAACGCAATCAGTTTAAGTATTGGGTTATAGATGTGTATGAAAAAGCAGGGAACAGCATACGTTCGAAACAAAACAACTGGGGAGATTGGGGGCGCTACGCTTCTATTATAAGCGCATCCTTTACAGAAAACGGGGCAGAAGTGGATGAAAACATTCGATTGATAAAGTCGGATCTTTTCGACAGGATTGATGCTGATGGACACATGCCACACGAAGTGTCCCGTGGTGGAACGGGAACCTGGTACACCTATTTTTCGCTGTCCCCCTTAGCGGCAGCGTGCTGGATAGCCTATAATGTAACCGGAGAGAATATATTTACAATGGAATCTGCACAGGGGGCCTCAATCAAAAAGGCAGTGGACTATATTTTGTACTACTCCAAAAATATTGCTGAATGGCCTTGGGATCCTAATCCGGAAAGAGGTACTCCACAAAAATGGCCGGGAAATCTGGTGGAGGCTCTAAATGGCATTTACAACGATTCGGCCTATAGCAGCTATGTGGCCGGGAGCAGACCTATTGTATATAACGACCATCACTTTACCTGGACGTTTCCGACGCTCGCCAACATCTTTAAAAGGATATGAATAAATAGAGAATTTTTATGAAAACGATTTATATTTAACCAATTAAACATTAAGAAAATGAAAAAGTTAATTATTTTTATTACTTTCTTGTCCATCGCGAGTATACTGTTTGGACAAGAACGAATTACTCTTACTACAACACGGACTGGGAGCGCATCGATAACGATGGCGATTGAGGCTAGTGCAGCAGATCGGGCAGACGTGTGGATCGACTTGAACAATAACGGCGTACGCGATAGTGGCGAAGAGGTGTCAGCATGGGGCACACAGGAGACATACGCGATTCAATCCCAAACCATCACTGTCTATGGTAAAGTGACATCATTTAATTGTCAAAACCAAGGGCTGACATCTCTTGATTTAACCAATGCTCCCTATCTAACTTTTCTACGGGTGGATAATAACAGTATTGAGGAGTTAGATCTATCTGCGTTACCAAAAGAATTCTATAATCTACATATTTCTAGAAATAAACTCAAAGGAGTATTGGATGTATCCCACTTAGAAGAACTGCAAACAATGAATATTGACCGGAACTATTTTACGTCTATTACCATGGGCAACCATCCCACACTAGGTCGAAACATAAACATCTCACGAAATTTGTTTTCCGAGACAGCTATCGATGCCATACTGGCAGCGATTCCAAATAGAACAGATGCTCAGTCGGGTAATTTTTACCTAATCAACACCGCAGCCAGTGATGCGCAATGGGAAGAAGGAAACCAACTCAAACAACATCATTTGGCTCATCAGGTATTCACGGACTATAACTGGAGTGCCCTTGATGTAAATGAGGCTGCTAATTTTAGCGATATTGTCAGGCTCACAAATAAATACACAACATCTTTTACCACCGCCAGCTCGGCAGAAAGTCAAATCACACTTAATATACAAGCCGAAACATCTGATGAAGCGAGCGTATGGATTGATTTAAATGGCAATGGTACGAAAGACGGGAATGAATCAGTTATGACATTCGGTTCTGATGTTACTTATGAAGTTTCCTCACCCGATGTCACTATATATGGATTGGCTTCTAAGATTTCGGCCACAAATAACCAATTAACAAAATTTGACGCTTCAAAAAATCCATTCTTAGCTGAATTGAATGTTGCTTTAAATAACTTTACAATAGAAGAACTTAATAAGTTAATTGAAAGTTTAGAAGATCGTACCTCTACGACAAGGGGTACATTAATCTTGTTGGACACTGAGGGCGATGCTAACCAAGTTACCAGCGACCATATCAGTCAAGCCAATGCAAAGAATTGGGAAGTGAAGGATGGGAAAGGTAGAGTATTGTCACCATCCGATATTGTTACCCTCAAACAGAGCATACAAAACTTTTCGGATATGGCTACTTATCCAGGACAGGTCGTTACATTACCAGAATCGACAGATCAAGATCTTATTATCACTTATAGCTTAAAGACGGAGAACGGAGAAGAAATAGTTGCAAAACTAGAAGGGAATGTATTAACGTCACTTAGCTATGGCGAGGTTTCCATTACTGCATCGCAAGCAGGAAATGATTTGTACGAAGAGTTATCAAAAACTATAACTGTAACGGTAATGTCTGCTGGAGAAACATTTGATTGGCTTAGCATCCCTACGATTGGTGTCATAGGTAACGAAGCGTTTATTGCCGGTTCGCAGGAGGATATAAGCATATTCACCAAGTTTTATATAAACGATACACCTGTTGATATCGTTGAAAACAGTATAGACTTAACTGATTATGAGGGTAACTTAGAACTAAAAGCTACTAATACGGATGGCTCACAGATTATCCGGCTTGTTATAAAGAGATAAGTAAGTTTAAATAAAAAAATATAAAAATGGAAAACTTAATCAATAATATTTTTAGAATCAGTTTGCTCTTTTTATTGTTTGCATCCTGCTCAAAAAAAGAGTTTGTTAGACCTACCATAGAACTGGAGTTGCTATCGAATGATGTACAACTGAATCTAAATAGTACAGAACTCGCTTCTGCTACAGTAAACGTAAAACAAGGAAATAGCGGATATACGGTGGAGTCATCTGATGAGACGATTGTCACTGCATCGAATGCAGATGTTGCCATTACGGTTACTGCTGTCAGTGAAGGTACAGCTACCGTTACGGTAACGGATTCAAAAGGTAAGACAGCTACTGTCGATGTCACGGTGGTAGTGTCCGCCCCCACTAGCCCCACCTTTAGTTGGAATGGGCAGACTGTTGTTTTTGATAAGGCAGGAGGGTATGGAATCACGATCTTGCCGGACAAGATAGCATTAACCAATATTATCGATGAACAAAGACAGTACGTTTTATCTTGGTCGGGCGGATTAGGAGGAGGCGATAAGACAGATGCTACACTCACGCTTATTAATGTTGGTTCCGAACCCCAAATAACTGAACTCAGTATACTTAAAGTCTTAAAATCTGAGGATCCGAACTATTATATTGTGTTTAGTGATGGTACTAAAGGTGGTGAGTTGTATTTTGAAACCGAATAGTATATAATTGAAAATCTATCACAAACACGTGAAAGAATGTATAATGATGTTTACATAAAAAATAGGGAAAACAGTAATCTTTTTAAAAATAATGACAAATATAAAAAACATTGTAATATTAACACGCCAAAAAAAATATTCGAATCTAAAGAGCACGAAATATTTATTTTTATTAATATTTATTTTATTGTTCAGTGGCAGTAACTTTGCATTCCAAAATGAGTCTGATAAACTTCCTCGACCAAAACTTGTGGTAGGGATTGTAATTGACCAGATGCGTTGGGATTACCTTTATCGTTACTATGAACGGTATGGCTCAGATGGTTTTAAAAGGCTATTAGACGAAGGATTTTCCAATGAAAACACCTACATCAGCCATCTCCCCACGTCAACAGGGATCGGCCACAGTACCATTTATACTGGATCTGTTCCTGCTGTCCATGGTATTACCGGAAATAGTTTCACTTTTAATTCCACCGGCAAAGGTGTGAACTGTGTCGGGGATGTGAATGTACAGAGCATTGGCACTTCCTCAAATGACGGACAGAAGTCGCCTGTGAACCTGCTGGTCAATACAATCGGGGATGAGCTGAAACTGGCAACCAATTTTAGGTCTAAAGTGATCGGAATTGCCATCAAGGATCGGGGTGCTATTTTACCTGCCGGCCACGCTGCCGACGCTGCGTATTGGCTCAATTACAAAAGAGGAAAATGGATAACCAGCACTTATTATATGGATAAGCTCCCTCAGTGGGTAGATTCCTTTAATGCCCAAAATTTGGCGGAAAAGTATTTGGCTGGAGATTGGAATACTATCTATGATATTAACACCTATGCCCAAAGCACGGCGGATAACAAGCCGTATGAAGGTTTATTGAAAGGGCAAGAAAGCCCTACTTTTCCAATTAAAACCTCAGAGCTGTACACCTCTGAGGATTACAGCGTGATTACTGGCACGCCTTTCGGGAACAGCCTTACCTTGGATTTTGCAAAAAAAGCGATTGAAGAGGAAGAGTTAGGCGCTAGAGGGGAAACCGATCTTTTGGCTGTCAGCCTTTCTTCTACTGATGCCGTTGGGCATAGACTTGGAATTAACTCTATTGAAGTGGAAGATACCTATCTTCGTTTGGACAAGGATATAGCAGAGTTTTTAAACTATTTGGATAAGACACAGGGCAAAGGAAATTATACGGTTTTTTTGACAGCAGATCATGGCGCTGCTCATAACACCCAGTTTCTTCAAGAACATAAGATGCCTGTTTATCCTGCTGATCTTTCAATGATGAAAAAAGAGATGAACGAGCTTCTTGAAGAAAAGTTCCAGATAAAAGATGTGATAAGAAATGTAGGGGCTTCTATGGTTCGTTTTAACTATAAACTGATCAATGAAAACAAGCTTGATGAGCAGGAGATTCGGGATGTCTGTATGGAATATCTGAGAAGGGACCCAGATGTCCTTTTTGTGGTCGATTTTAACAAAGTCGGAGATGCCGCGATTCCGGAAGAGATTAAAAGTCGAATGGTAAATAGTCATCATCCGGAAAGGTCAGGGGGTATACAATACATTTTGAATCCCAACTCTGGACCCTCGACGCAGAAAGGGACTTCACATAGCAACTGGAATCCCTATGATGCTAAAATACCTCTGGTGTGGATGGGCTGGGGGATCAAAAAGGGAGGCCGATCGGTAAAACAGGTGCATATGACTGACATTGCGCCCACCGTATCTTCTTTATTAAGGATACAACCTCCCAATGGGAATATTGGAAAAGCTTTAAATGAAGTTTTGGATTAAAACAGGTAAGATCTAGTTTTAATCTCCTAGGATTTAAATAAAAACAATTCGTTTTTATTTAATTTATAACGGGCAGACTATAATGAAATTTCCGTTAATCAAGACCATATGAAATAAATTCCGGTTATGTTTCTTGTGGCTTATCGAGGTTAAAAAATATCGATTTGATGACCCCTAATTATTTTGGAGGAAATGTGAGAAATTTCAGGGTGTCTAAAACATTATCAAGAACACCACGATAGTTTAAAAAATTACTTTGGCTTACTCATCTCAGGAAGTATATACCTGTAAATTTTCGGAATATATAATAATAAAGCTAGATACAATAATTGATATTCTCAGAGGAATGGTGTTATAACAATAAGGAAAAAGAGAAAGATTTATGAACCTTTCACAAACACTGAATCAACTCTTAAAAACCTGATATAGGTTATTTATTTAAAACCCGTTGGGTGAATTGGTTTTGCTAAATAAAAGCTAATACAAAACAAAATAGATATTGGTCAAGATACTGAAATTCAGTATCTTGAAGTCGAAAAACAAACCAATATCCATGTCAAATATACGAAATAACTATTTAAAAGTATTAGAAGTGATCCACTCATTGAATGTCCATCATTATTCTGCGAACAGAGTTGGGCGAAAGCCCAAAATGGCTGATATAGAAGTGGTAGCATTGAGCTTAACGGCCGAATTTATGTCCATAGATAGCGAGAATGATCTGTTCCGGCAGATAAGCAACCTTGAGATTCCGAACTTGATCGAGCGTAGCCAGTTTAATAAAAGGCGCAGAAAGCTTTTTGACTTTTCTGAAAAAATCCGCTTGGCTCTGGCATCAAAGTTTATCGAACTAGAAGATTATTTTATTGTGGATAGTATGCCTTTGGAAATTTGTAAAACAGCACGACAAAATCGTATAAAGATCTGCAAGGAGAATTATGAAACTGCTCCCGAGAAAGGTTTTTGCGCTTCTCAGAACAGTTGGTTCTATGGCTATAAGCTCCATGGGGTATGCACCCTTTCTGGAGTTTTTCACTCTATTGATATCACTAAAGCGAATGTGCATGATATTCATTACCTGAAAGACATCAAACATCAACTGTCTGAATGTGTGCTTCTTGGAGACAAGGGGTACCTATCTGTTGAACAGCAATTGGATCTTTTTGAGTCGGCAAATATCATTTTGGAGACCCCAATGAGAGAGAACCAGAAAGGTTATAAAAAACAGCCTTATATTTTCAGAAAATCACGGAAAAGAATTGAAACCTTATTCTCTCAGCTATGCGACCAGTTCATGATCAGAAGAAATTATGCCAAAACCTTTGACGGGTTCAAAACAAGAATACTGGCTAAAATTACGGCTATGACTTTGATTCAGTTTATGAATAAATTCATATTTGATAGAAACATCAATAACATTAAAATTCAAATAATTTAATTTCACCCAACGGGTTATTTTTTAATTAAATAGTATTTGTCTGCTAGAACACGGGAAAAGTCCAAAGCGTTACAACGTATTTCATAATATCCTGCCAATTCCATCTAACATAAAATTATCTACCTTTTTTGTAGCGATCCTATTTGAAAATGTGTTTTAATAAAGAATGTTCCTTTCACAGGTGCATAAGTATGGACCGACAATAATAAGCTATCGTTATAAATTGACTACTGATACTGATTTGATAAAAGAAATCTCAAATAACCTGAACGCCGTTGATGAACGTCTGAGGGAGCGGATATACAAACACTATTGGGGATACCTAATGGGAGTTTCGCTTCGTTACGTCTCAGACAGGGATTTGGCCAAAGAGATTATCAACGACAGTTTTATGAAGATATTCAAACATATGGGAACATTTGTCTGTGAAGATGATGAGAATTTCAATCGTATGTTTAAGGCTTGGATGGCAAAAATCACTGTTCATACGGCTTTAAACGAGATCCGAAAAAATAAAGCAGGTTCTTATCATGAGGAACTCCTCGACGAACATGCTTCTCTTTTTTTTGAGGCAAATCACCAAAGTAGCCTACATGTAAAAGATATTATGGGACTGCTTGATAAGCTAAAACCGATTTATAAAAAGGTTTTTATCCTTTATGAAATTGAAGGGTTCAATCACGAGGAAATCGGGGAAATGATGACAATACCTGCTAGTTCAAGTAGGGTCTATTTGATGAGGGCAAAGGAAAAACTTAGAGGTTTATATCGAAATTTAATGATTGATTAGATATGGAACAAGAAGATAAAAGAATAACTGAGGAGATCAGAAATCTGTTGATAAATCACGAAGAACCATATGAAGAGGGAAATTGGGAGATTTTTTGTGAGAAGTATAAAAGAGAGGAACTGACAGAGGTAAAGAAATCTGTCTATCCTTTAACTATGATATGGAAATACACGGCCGTTGCTGCAGCCATAATTTTTATGATGGTAATGTTTCCGTTATTTAACGCTCAAGTTGAAGATGGGAATAAAGATTTAGAAATAACAAATAACTCTCTTGTTCCTAGGATAGAAAAGGGAAATATTCTTTCTGAGAATATTGATGCTACAACTAGCAAAAAAGAAGACAAACCAAATGGCAAAACCAATTTTTCACCCCTTATCTTAAATGAAGCTGACGAAGAGACAAAAGAAGTTCCTCCCGTCCTTGTGAAAAATATTGATGAAAAAGAGCTGGTTAATGATTGGGAAAAACTTATACCGGATAAACGTATTACGGATAAAAAGAACACAGCCGATGGATTAGCCCTACTTCCCTTAAGCCATGGAAATACCGATCTTCTTTCAGAGAGCAAATGGAAATTTGGAGTTGAACTGTCGTCTTCTTTAATTTCAGATAATACGAATTTTGGTGCGGGACTATTGACCGAGTTCAAGGTTTCTGATAAACTTTCTTTCTCTACGGGAATTACCTACACAAAAATAGATGCCTCGAATGCAATAGAACCTATTGGTATATCTTCTTCCACAAGGAAGGTAGGTGTGGAATCCTCTATGCAAGCACTCGATATTCCGCTTTCGGTCATCTATCAGGTAAACGAAGGATTATATGCGTCTATTGGTGTGTCATCTTTCACTGTTCTAACTGAGAATAAAGCTTATCAATATGAAATGGATATGGTTACTGAACAAACAACAATCAACCCGGATACGGGTGCAGAGTTCATTGAATATACAGTGGTTACAAAGGAGTTTAGTGAGCCAACGAAAGACACCGATTTTAAAGGCCATAGCAATCTGGGCTACATCAACTTTTCGATAGGTAAAAAGCAAAAGTTGTTCGGTGAAACGAAACTTATTTTTGAACCTTTTTTAAAGATTCCATTGGGAAGTTTATCGAATGAGGACGTTAAGCTCATGAATACAGGCTTAAAGCTTAAACTAATGTTTTAAATTTTAATTTCTTGGTCTATGACAAGTTCAATAGATTAATAGTTAGGTACCTTTGCTTGATAGGTCTTAATAAATGTAAATATGGGAACCAAAAATTATTATAGAAGCTTTTTGGTTGGACAATCTTCAAAGATAGTCTTCAATGCTGTAAATGATATTCGCAGAGTCAAACAAAACTATGCTAGTTTGATCATGCAATGATGCCGACTGTTACTTTCGATAATCTTTCGGAAATTAGTAAAGCGGAGATGGAAATATAGTGATCGGGTTTTGGCTTTAGGTTTCCACCAATATTGAATTAGTTATTGAGTTAATAGCAGATAATTTAAGAATAAATTTGACAAAGATGATAACAATTGAACAACTAAGAATATTTGCACTTTCGTTTCCCGAAACAACGGAAGAGCCCCATTTTGAAAAAACTTCTTTTCGAGTAAGAAAAAAAATATTTGCAACTTATGATTGTAAGAACCAACGAGCTTCGATTAAGCTATCAGAGGTAGATCAAGATCTTTTTTGCTCGACTGATAAATCTTCAATCTATCCAGTTCCCAATAGATGGGGCAAGCAAGGTTGGACATTTGTAGAAGTGCAGAAAGTGAAAGAAGAAGTGTTTATGGATGCATTGACAACTTCATATTGTGAAGTAGCATCTAAAGAACTGGCTCAACTGGTAAAAACAAACGTTGAGCAATGAAAATTGAAAGTAAATAAGCGGATAATTTGGATCACATTCTATTGTCGAATTTGGGACGCATTTACCAATCAAGAAAAGATTTAAGGTTCCATAAACCGTAAATAGATAATATCTAGGATTTCATCACACCTGTCAAATAAATACAAATAATCAAATACATGACAAACAAAGAGGAACTGAAAAAACTAGCTGCACAATTAAGGCATCCCCACGGGGCAGAGGGCATTGCAGTGGCGAATATGATGAATGAATCAAATATCGGAATGACACGCCATTCCATAGATCGATTAAATATCCTTGACGAGGATCATGTTTTGGAGCTGGGGCATGGTAACTGCAGCCACCTGTCTTATTTGCTCAAACAAAAGAAAAATCTGAAGTATTCGGGACTTGAGACTTCGGAACTAATGAATAGCGAAGCGAAACGAATGAATAAGGCATTCATGAGCACAAAACAAGTCTTATTTTATCTATATGATGGAGTTAATATTCCATTTCCGACTAACTCATTTGATAAAGTATTCACTGTAAATACCATATACTTTTGGATCAATCCAGAGCTTTTACTGACGGAACTATATAGAGTAATGAAGCATGACGGAATACTGAACATAACATTTGCACAGAAAAGCTTTATGCAAGATCTACCGTTCACCCAATTCGGCTTTGAGTTATATGATAATGAAAAAATGATAAAGTTAATTGGTAACACATCATTTGAGATCGTTAATTCGGATACTCAAACAGAAACGGTAAAAACTAAAACAGGCGAGTTCATAGAAAGAGATTTTACAACTATCAGCTTAGGAAAAAATTGAAGTAATATTATAAAATATTAGTAGCCATTGCAAGGTGGTCTTATGATGATGTCAGATTTATTATAGGTTTCTTAAGTATGGGTCTTAGGATTTCATCTCTAGAAGATCCGACACATCTCAGAAAGCGGGAGTATATCCAAATATATAGAAATGGCTAACTTAAAACTGGGAGATTGTTTTGGTTTCGATTGTAGCATTAGTACTTTAAATTATGAACCCGGACAACAAGATAAAAAAAGAACAGTCCGCCAACAAAATATCGCTATTGTTAAGAATTACAAGTGTTTGCATTAATTTAAATTATTTTTTTGTAGCGGTTCTGTTCAATACGGTGTTTATGTAAGAAAACAATCACTTTATTTTAATTATTATGATTATGAAAAATTATTTAAACTTATCAAAGCCAGCAGTATTTCTATCGGTATTGATGCTTTTGTTCATGATGTCCTGTAAAAAAAATGAGGGAGGTCCTGATTTTAAGGAACCAAAGGCTTTAGAAGCAAATCTGTTGGAAAGCGCTGAGCTGTTTGCATCCACATTAAAAGAAAGAGGCTCAGATCAGACTTTTGAAATTGAAGACATTATAAGAAAGGATGCAACCCTTCAAGTAAAAGTAAAAGGCGGTGGGTCGGAAGAATCTTTCAAGTTTATATGGGATGGACGCATACAAGAGTCTTACCCTATGGGCATAATGTTGGTTTTAAAGTACGATAACCATAATGGTGATTTTGATAAAAACAAAGAGTTTCTCATTAATGTCAATCTTCAGAAAATCCTTGGTGACGTAGGTGATACAAAAGACTTTCATTTTTCTGTACTCAATGGATCTAAAAAACAACAAAAGAACCTAAATCCCGACGGAACCATATCGGATGAGTAAATAAAGTAAAAAAACAATTTCCTTGGGCGATGAAACTGAATATAGCTAATTCCTATCCCAAGGAAATTGCTTGATATTCAGTGTTCTGATTCCTTTAAGAAACTATAGGGTCTGGTCTTCTGTTTCGGTAATTATCGATCGTGGAGGCTTGAAATGTGCGCGCGAAGTGTAGCAGGATAAACCAATAAAACCAAATAATATGAGAAAAATAATCGTTTTATCGATGATTACATTAGATGGGGTAATGCAAGCACCAGGTAGCCCCGAAGAAGATAAGTCTGGAGAGTTCAAATATGGAGGCTGGACTGCACCCTATGGTGACAAAGTTTATGGTGAGGTTGTACAAAGAGATCTGAAACCAGCAGATTATCTTTTGGGCAGGAAAACATTTGAAATTTGGGCCGACTACTGGCCTAATCATGCCGACTTTTGGCCAGGCATAAATACTGGTACAAAATACGTTTTATCAAAGACCATGAAAAAGTCAGAGTGGAAAAACTCACAAGGTTCGGACATTCAGGTTTGGGGTAGCAGTAAACTCATTCAATTACTATTTAAGAATGACCTGGTGGATGAACTTCGACTTAAAATTCACCCATTGACTCTTGGTGAAGGAAAAAAACTGTTTGGCGATTGAGTGATCCCCGTGGCATTTACGTTAACTGAGAGTATCATTACCCCAAAAGGAGTGATCATAGCCAATTATAAACGAGATGGAAAAGTTAATACAGGAACTATAGGAGTTTGAGAAATATAAACTGAAACGGTTAACCTGCTGGTACAAAGGCTTAGTTATTATTGAGTTTTATGTATATTTTGACGACAGAACTCTAATGCCTCGACTTTGTCAATATGCGCTGTAATCTTCCCTTAGTTAGCTACACCCAAAACTAAAGAATTCCAATCAGAATTATTGTTGTTGTCCTGTTGGAATGTGGGAAACTCGGAGAGTTTTCCACATTCCAACAGGAATTCCATAGGAGT
>JAJYRG010000047.1 GCA_021794195.1 Bacteroidota bacterium | reverse complement strand
CTAGTGAGTATAGGGATGAATTTTTGAAAATTACGGAGAAAGCGGTTCCATGACTTACTTTTATTAAAGATAAGTGAACCTTAAAATTAAAGGTCATTTGTCTTATATATAAAAACTTACCGGCATATTCTTGCCATCAGCACTCAGATTGTGGATCAAGCCTGATTACAAAAAAGGGATAAAGTAAAAACCTCACCCCTTATTTTCCTCCGCTAAAAGTATGTATAACAGCCGTCCTCTTCTGCTGTCAGATTATTCATCTACCGCTAAAGCTGCCTTCTTTTTTCTTGAGAGGATAAGCATCTTTAAAACGATTATTTCCGTGATACTTCTTTGTTCCCCTTCTTTATCGGTATAAGTCCGATTGACTAACCGTCCTTCAATACTTAACTCCGAGCCTTTAGTCAATCTTTTTTCTGCATAATCTGCCTGTGCATCCCACATCACAAGTTTGTGCCACTGCGTGTTTTCAACCCAGTTCCCACTGTGGTTTTTATAAACTTCGTTTGTGGCTAAAAAAAGACGCGCTACTTTTCTATTGTTTTCAAAACTTTTAATCTGGGGATCGGTTCCCACAAACCCGACTAAGCGCACACTGTTTTTTAAAGAATTCATGATACTAAAATTTAAATGTAACTTAATAATTAACGAACGATGCTACCTTAACATCGACTCTACAAATATGGGGAAACGTAACACAAGCAGCCGGATGATATCCGTTTATAACCGTATTTATCCGGGTATAACCGGCTACAACATAGAATAAGCTTTACATATACGAATAGCAGGAGTCCTTTTTTACGTTCGACCGGATCTCGAAGATTTAAAATAATTTATGTAAATTAGGTAAGATTATAATCCTGATGAATTAAAATTTTTTCTACAATGACACCTCATGTAAAAACATGTTTGGATTGCGGACAAAAATTAATTGGCCGATCGGACAAAAAATTTTGTGACGATGCTTGCCGAAGCCACTATAATAACAACAAACAAAGGGCAGAGCTTAAAATCATTCGGAAAATCAATGCCATTTTAAAGTCTAACCGCAAAATATTAAAAAAGCAAAACCCAAGTGGAAAAACGAAGGTTCAAAAGAAAATCCTACAAAAAGAAGGCTTCAATTTTGAATACTTTACCCACCAATACATAACTGCAAAAGGAAACACTTATTATTTTTGCTATGACTATGGTTATTTATTTTTGCCTTACAATAAAGTGTTAATCGTAAAAAAGGAAGAATAAAGACGAAAGTATAGGATGATTTTAGCGTCAGCTCATCACACAGCCTAACTTTATTTTAAAACTCTTCATCATATTACACAGCTCCCTAACTGACACTTGATATCGCTATTAACCTGGGAATTCCGTTAAGTGGGATACAGATTCCAAAGCTTTATCCCCGTGGTTCAGCGTTGTTGTCACACACCGCTATAAAAAGAGAAGTCTTCTTGATTAATACCCTCTTGCCGCTGGCAACACCAACAAGAAGTGTCAATCAAGCTCCTCACGTTATGAGCAATAAAGCTAAGCAAAGGTCAAAAACAGTTTAAGACGGTGTTTAGCTTTATTTTATGAACGTCTTGTCAGCTTTTGCTCCCTTTATTCCAATATTTCTGATAGAACAGCGTATTGCGCAGCAATAGAAAAAGCAGCAAGTGCTTCTACATCATTTTTTGAAGCTTTTGAATTCCATCCCCCTAACAAATCAGAGGGCAACATTCCTTGTCGTAAAAAATTATCGTAACTGTAATCCAAGTTACGCTGAAAACTGTTAATATAATTTATTACTTCTGTATGTTTAGGATACAGCTGGACATAGCTACGCAGCAACACCCCGTTAAACCAATTATTAAACCCATCAAAATTAAAAGAATAGTACCCTGAAACCTGCTGATCCAACTTGGCAAAATGATTAAAACTCTTCTCTGACAGTTCAATGGCATCTTCTAAATAGCGTTGATCCTCTGTGAAATGGTACAAATCATCTGCTCCAGAAAGCATAGATCCGCTATTATAGGTAATCGGAGGGCCCGCAGAACCGTTTAAAGGCGTGTTTTTACGGTATTTTTCACCATTAACCGTTTCATATAAAATTTCACAAGCACCGCATCCCCCTAACATATCATCGTACACACCTTCAGTTAACAGTAAATTTTCTTTTTGCCAAGAATAAACCTTTTTAGCAAAGGTCAGATAAAAATCTCTTTTCGTTTGCGTACTGTCTTTTCGGGTCTGCTGATCTTTTGATGATATATATCTATAGGTAATTTTATCAGCCTTATCTTTATATAATTCTGATAACCAGACGAGGGGACTAATTATTGGCCCATTACTGCAGGCATGCTTCGTTACATATCCGGGTCCCCAAGTAATCCCTCCATGCTCTTTACCTTCTTTATCCAAAGTACTGTCCCAGCCATCAATAACATAAGAAGTCAAATATTCAGCTTTCTCCAGATACGCTTCATCGCCCGTTAGTTTATATGTCTGTAACAACTCGCGAATCAACCACATCTGATCATCATAAACATTTAATTTTCCTTCTACATTAGCTCTTCCTTTCTTGCCTACCCTATCCACAGCATAAATATCCCATTGTTTTGTTTGCGTATAGGACGTCAATGTATATGTTCCTAAATAAAAGTCCATATTATCATACAACTTCTTTATTAAGGCAGAGTATTTATCAAAATTCTTATGGTATAAATCTTCGTCTCCTTTGTCTTTCTGTATTTCCAAACTTTTTAGGATTGCATTTACGGCTTCGATTGAAGCTGTATACATCCATATACTTCCTGTTTCCTCGGAAACGTTCTGAGTATACGGATTGTAGTAGCGGGCCAACTTCAATTCACCATTCTCTTCTGTAAAATAATGTGAAACGGAAGCATCCATCAACTTCATAGCCCGTTCCAAATTTCTTTTTGCGGGGATCTCTACTTCTGAAGAAGTATGTATTCCTTCCTTTTTTTCAGAATTTTCTTTGCTTTCTGCTGAACCCAGCTGTATAAAAAGTAGACTGAATAAAAAGTACCCAAATGCTTTACTTAGATGAATAACTGATCTTATAATCATAATTTCTATTATTTAATAAATCGTTTTAGCTAAAATTAAAAGCCAATAGCGAAAACAAGAGCCAAGATAAGAAAGATTTTATTTTCATCAAATAAAGTTTCCTTAAAATGGACTCTAATCGGTATGAAAATGCTATTAAGGATCTTACTTTAGGACAAAGTCAATCCAGAAATGAGGGGCATGTATAAAGTTTAAATATTTAAACTTATTGGACAGTTGTATAATAAAATTTTGAGAGAGCCTTAACTGCCCTCTCAAAATTAAATGTTTTATAAATTTACTCTATGACTATTTTTAAACTTTAAAATACTGCTCCCAGCCTTTCCGGGGAGAAGGCCCTGTCAACAAAGCATCTGCAAAACTGTTGTTCGTGATCCTTTTTGTATCGGGATCAAACTCTAATTTTGCATTTAATCTTTGCGCTATTACGCCCAAGCTAAACACTTGACTCAATGGGCCTGAAATAGCAAAGGGCGATCTCGTTTTTTCTTCCCCTTTGCATGCTTTTAAAAAGTTGGCAAAATGATTTGAAGGAGTTTTTGGCACTTCCGGAAGTTTATTTTCCATTTCTTTTGCTTTTTCTTCAGGTATTATAGAGAGTGTACTGGCATGCGATCCCCCTTTAAATATCAGATCTTCTGAATAAATTATTTTACCAGGGTTTAATTTTGCCTCCTCAATTTCCCCATCACTTGGTGGCGGGATGTTCGGATCTAACCCAGATACTCCATACCCTTCCGGAATAGGCGGAAGGTTATCCAACCCGTCATACCAAGTGATATCTACTGCTGGCATATTTTTCCTTTCAGCAAAATGGAAATTAATCGTAGAAGACATAGGGAAGAAAAATGAATTATGTCCTTCTAATTCAATAGCTTCCACTTTAGTAGGCAAGCCCAATTCCAAAAATTCATGAGCGGTATCTAAAATATGTGCCCCCCAGTCTCCTAAAGCTCCCATTCCAAAGTCATACCAGCAACGCCATTGACCATTTACAAAATCCTTATTGTATTCATGTCCAAGGGTATGCATCTGCCATAGCTCCCAATCTAGTGTTTGGGGAATTTGTTCCGGTTGGGGAAACTGCGTAATTTTTGTATCCCATCCATGCCATCTCCTCGGCATATTCATATGTGCATCTATACGGGTAACATTTTTGATAATCCCGGCATCTTTCCAAGCTTTAAATTGAAAATAGTTTGCTTCTGAATGTCCTTGGTTTCCCATTTGGGTTACTACATCTGGGTGTTTAGCCGCTTTCGCTATTAAAAGTTCATTTTCATAAAAAGTACGTGCTAACGGCTTTTCGACATACACGTGTTTCCCTAAATCAATAGCCATCATTGTGATAGGAAAATGAGAGTGATCCGGCACACCGATAGATACGGCTTCTATTTCATTGCCCATTTTATCAAACATCTCTCTAAAATCTTGAAAACGGGGTACGTCAGGAAATTCTTTTAAAGTTTCCTGCGTATGTTCCGCACCCATATCCACATCGCAAAGAGCTACAATATTGCAAAACCCCGTTCGATATAATTCCCGGATGATTTCACCTCCTCTATAGCCAATTCCAATACAGGCCAGATTAACCCGTTCATTTGGGCTAGCTAAAGCTACATTACTTAAAACACTGTTCGAAAGCGCTATAGCTCCTCCTGCCATCACAGATTTTTTAATAAATGATCTTCTGGAAAAATGATGATTCATAACTAATATTTTTTCTGGTATGTTAATTCTTTAAATCCTTTATTTTTATATTTCTGAAGTAAACTTCATCTCCATGATCCTGTAATAAGATATGTCCTTCTTCCGCCTGGCCGAAATTATCCCAATCTTTATACTTGCTCCCGGCAACCAGATCTTTATATTCTTGTGATCCGCGCACATATTCCAGCATTTTAATACCGTTAAGATAATGAGTTACTTTATTATCCGGTTCGACCACTAACCTTCCTCTGTTCCATTCCCCAATATCTCTTCTGGCCCGAGCGTCATCGTTTGAAGTAATCAGATCATAAAGTGAAGCTAAAGTCCGATTACCCTCTTTCCCCATTTTAGCATCCGGGTGTAGTTTATCATCTAATATCTGATATTCCAGTCCGATCGCCGATCCATGGGTATCCTCTTCAAGCGTTACAAAATACTTTACTCCGCTATTTGCTCCAGGCGTCATCTTAAATTCAAAAGACAAATCAAAAGCACTATATTGTCCATCGGTGACTATATCTCCACCATTCGTAGATTCCCCCCCATCGGATGAATGGACTTTTATCGTTCCGTCTCCGACCGTCCACCCTTTATCAGGAAAGAAATCTCCATCCGCACTTCTCCAGCCTTCTGCATCGTTCCCATTGAAAAGAAGAGTGTAGCCCGCTTCCTTTTCAGCATCTGAAAGTCTATTTTCCAAAAGATTAACTATGTAAACATCCTCCGGAAATGTCTTCGGTTCGAAGTTTTCAGTTTGAATCTGAATATTTTTAAAGTAAGCTTTTTTTCCATCTAACTCATCAGGAATACTGTGCACCTGCAAACCTATGATACCTTCGTCATCAAGTGTATCTATCACGTAGGAAGTAGGAATGTCGTTAATCCAAGTACGTACTTCATTACCTATGGCTTCTATACGTACATGGTTATATTCGTTTGCTTTGAAGGCATTTTTCGCCTCCTCATTCAAATCCAAAGGATATATCCAGCCCCGCCGGGCTTCATCATATACTCCTCCTGTCCAAGCACGGGAAGTAGGATCTATTTCTATTTGTTTTCCGAAAACTCTTCCTCTGCCCTCGTTAGCTTCTTCATCTATCTGGCTTCGGACCTGAATTCCAGAGTTTGTCGATTCTCCTTCAAGCTTAAAATCAAGCTCCAAAATGAAATCCGAATACGTCTCTTCTGTTGTCAAAAAAGAGTTGGGAACTCCTTTTGTCATCGTTCCTACAATCGCCCCATCTTCTACCTCATAGTTTGCTTCTCCACCCACTACCTTCCAGCCATCTAATGTCTCCCCATCAAACAAAGGGATCCAATCTTCATTCTTATCACTGCTCTCATTCGTTTGATTGCATGAAACCATTGTGACGCTTATAGCTATGATTCCTAAAAATATACTTTTAACTTTTTTCAATTTTATGTTTTTCATATTTATAAATCTCTTTATATCTTAACCTCCATATGTTACAATACCTCGACATTCTGACAATCAGCTACTCCTTTAAAATACCCTACTGATTCTGAAATTCCTGCTAAGGGATCTTTCATGTCTTTTTCAAATTCTAAGCTGCAAACCCCTTCATACTTTATTTTATTCAATGCTTTCATATAAGCAGGAATATCTATCACTCCTCTGCTAAGCTCACAGGTCGTACCTTTTCCAGAAGCTTCAGTTACATTCTTAAAATGCATATCGAAAATTCTATCCTTATAGCGGACTACATCTTTAATAGGATCTTGTTGATCACGGGTATGGTGCCCCATATCAAAGCAGATGCCTATACGGCGGTCAAGATTTTTGATATAATCATGAATTACCGTCGCATTTGGATATACTTTGTCTTCCGGGCCATGATTGTGAATGGCGTATCTTATATCGTATTCCTTACATTTTTCCACTACATAAGGCAAATCTTCCGGTTTAGGAATGCCGATAATAAGATCTACACCGACCCGCTTTGCATATTCAAATGCATCCTCTATTTCTTTTTTACTTTCTGTATAGATAGGACCGACGGCATATCCCTTCACATTTGATTCTGCCAATGTTTTGTGAAAGTTGTTTATTTCTTCGTCTGTGCTATCGTAAGGAAGGTGAAAATCTTTAATACATAGATAATGTACTTCCATTCTTCGCATCATAGCTAACGATTCTTTTACATCAAAATGTAAAAAGCTATACCCAGCTACCCCTAATTTTAGACTTTCATGTTTTGAATTTTTATTTCCTTTCCCTTCTTTTTTTAAGACGGGATCTGCTATGCCAAAAGCTCGGCCGGAAACCAAAACTGAAGATAATGCTAATGAACAACCTGCAATAAATTTTCTTCTTGTAGCCATTATAATTAGTGGTTTTATAACTTAAGAATTATTAATAATTACCAATATTAATAATTATCAATCGGATATTATAGAAGAGCAGGGTTAAATATTTGCGAAAACGTTTTAGATATTGTTATCATAGTCTTTGCCGACATTCCCGGATATTGCTTTCAGCGGTACGTCTTGCATCCCTCCCTGTAGCTTGAGTTCGGTTGTACAAGAGGAACATCCGATCCTTGTAAAAAATTATAACGTATTTATCTTGAGACCTTATTTTCAAGGGAGTAACGTACTCTGATAGAAAAACAAATACTTCTGTTTTTATTCTGTTCATACTTTTGACCGAAAAAGTATATGCAAAACCCGTGCTTTTTTTGTGACCTGTGAATAGTGACTGGTAACTTATCGTTAGAGAATAGTTGATAACGGAGGGTCGAGGCTGGCGGCAATAAGAACGTTTTGGATTTTTTTGCAGAACCTTACACAATTTACAATCACCTCGACCGGAGGGAGAGGTCTCCGGGCTACAGAGCTGTAACTATCCTTAGCGTACTGCAGTAACACGGTTTCTTCTTCTTGGGTCTGAGATTCTTCGGCTCCGCTCAGAATGACACTCTGGGTAGTTTCGTGAAGTGTCTTTTGGGCTTTAAGCAGGAATTAAAACTAGAAGTAACACATCCCGATCTAGCGTCCTCCCGTTTTACCAGGGTCGGTTAGAAGTCCTGCACAGAGACGGGGCTGTGTGAGGGAAAAGGCCTTAAGGCGAAGCCGCTCCGCATGCCTTGGGATGAGTTGGGGGAAATGCGGAGTCAGCCTGTGCTGTGCAGGGCTTGCGGGAGAGGCTGGAGTGACAAGACCTCTCAAAACGGGAGAAGCACTTTGGTCCTTGGGTGCCTCCAAGGACTAGGCCCTCGCGGCTAATGAGCGATAACAAACTAATAAAAAAAGTTACACTTTGTTTATCAAAACTACTGTTTGGTAAAGCCAGCGCCAGCATATTTTTAATAAAAAACAGCTTAAAGCACCTTGCTTCTTGGGTGCCTCCAAGGGCTAGACCCAGCGGTCATGAGCGATAACAAGCTTTGACCCCCGCGGTCATGAGCGGAATTCAATAAAGAAAATGACAAACGAAATATGTCGCTCTTCCAGAGCTAAACCGAAACTGGCATTTAGCATAGGGCGTTGCCCTATGCTATGGTTATTTCGCCCCTATAGGGGCTGTACTGCTATGTGTTTTTCAGTTTCTCTATCTCTTCCACAGACAACCCCAGGATATCGGAGATTTCCTCCGTGTCAAAACCCTTTTCTAACATTCTCTGGGCAGAAGCCCTCTTTTCTTCTTCCCGCCCTTCTTTTCTTCCCTTTTCTTCAGCGTAGGTCAGTGCGCCCTGCGCATCCCATTTCCGTTTCAAACTGATATCATACATTTTCTTTTCCTCCTTATTTAACCTGCTGTACTCGGCAATCCTGAACAGCTTCTGAAATACAGGTTTCCTTAAATATAAAGGAATTTTATCTAACCGGCTCATATTTTTCAAAACAAAGAGCCAGGCATCCAGGTTACTGTCCAGTTCGTCCTCCCGTTTCGTAAAGTTAACCAGTTCTATGAACATATACCCCATATCTTCATAGAAAACTTTTCCCGTATCCCTGTAACAGAGGCAAATATCGTGCAGAACGTGAGATCTGCCCCCGCTTCCGGAAAATCTGAAGCCGTCCATCAGCACGATGACATAGACTTCGCTGATCTGATAATTCCAGTCCCTTCTGTTCCCTTTGGGAGCCTGGTCGGCGATCAGTTTGCTGCCGTAATAGAGCATACGCCGTTTGAAGTTGAACTGCGGGCTGGTCTGTACTTCCACCACAAATTTCTCCCCTTTGTCGCCCGTGCAGAGCAGATCGAGGATGACCGTACCGAGCTCGTCCGTATCGCCCACATATTCGTTTTTGTCGTAAACCAGGTCCACGATGGTCTTTCTTCCTTTGAAAAGGGCATTGATAAAGTCGATCAGCAGGTCTTTGTTGGGTTCGGAGGAAAACACCCTTTTGAACCCGTAATCGGATATCAGGTCTATATATTTTGTTTTCTTCATAAGGGTACTGGTTTCTTTTCGATTAGCCTCACTAAAATAAAGAATTAAAAGGATAAAAGAAAATGGGACATACTTTTGTCCGCAAGAATATACGCAAAAACCGTGCTTTTTTGTTACTTGTGAATAGTGACTGGTAACTTGTTGTTAGAGAATAGTTGATAACGGAGGGTCGAGGCTGGGGGCAATAAGAACGTTTTGGATTTTTTTGCAGAACCTTATCCTTTTGCTGTCTTCCCGAGCCTGTCGAGGGATCTCAAAGCTATAGAACTGAAACTATCCTTAACGTACTGTGGTAAAACACGTTTCTTCTTTGGTCTGAGATATTTCGCCTTCGCTCAACAGGACAATATGGGTAGTTTTGTGCAGCGTATTTTGGCTTTAAGCGTAAATTAAAATCGGGAAAGTACATCCCGATCTAGCGTCCTCCCGTTTACCAAGGTCAGATACAAACCCTTAATTAAGGTAGTTTTATCGTTTCTTTTTTAGGAGCGGTCAACAGTAAAAGTAAGAATGTCAGACCACCATTATAAACTATTAATTCAAAACCTACATTATAAGAAGTATAGGGATCTATATACAAATAGGTAAGCACGAAAAGCAACAGAGGAGAAAAAACACTTATATAAGGAACTAACTTATCGTTTACCGGTTTTTTGGTCAGTATTCCATATGAAAATAAGCCCAATAAAGGCCCATATGTATAGCTCGCTGCTGTGAATATCGCATTGACTACAGAGTCATTATTAATGAGCTTAAATAACAAAATAACAACAAGCATAATCACAGAAAAAGCCATGTGTACTAAGTTCCGGGTTTTGACCAGTTTTGGATCATTGGGATTTTCTTTTTTGTTAAAATCTAAAAAATCGACACAATAAGAGGTTGTCAATGCGGTCAAAGCTGAATCCGTTGTTGCAAAAGTAGCCGCTGTAAGCCCCATCATAAAAACAATGCCAGGAACCAAACTAAGATAGTTTAAAGCAATTTCCGGATATAGGTAATCCGGTGTCGGCAATCCTGTAATATCAATTCCATTCTGATTTGCATAAATATAAAGTAAGGCTCCGACAGCTAAAAAGAAAAAATTAATGAGAAGAAACACACCTGTAAAGCTCAACATATTAATTTGTGCTTCTTTTATGGTTTTCATGCTCAGGTTCTTCTGCATAAGGTCTTGATCCAACCCTGTCATCCCTATCGTGACGAACGCTCCTCCGATAATATGTTTCCATGCATGATTCTTACTTCCCAGAAAATCTTCCCATACAAATATTTTCGAATAAGAGCTTTCTTTCACAGCTTCCATGGCTTCCGTAAACGACATATCCAAACCCTGCGCCATAAAAAAAATAGATAAAATAACCGCTAAAATCAAAAAAAATGTTTGGAGGGTATCCGTAATAATGATAGTTTTCAACCCGCCCTTATTGGTATAAAGCCATATCAATACAAGACATAAAATAATAGTCACGCTAAAAGGCACATTCCACGCATCGAATATATACCTCTGCAAAATAATAGCCACTAAATACAAACGGAATGCAGAACCGATAGTTCTAGAAATCAAAAAGATCATGGCTCCCGTTTTATAGCTCTTATGCCCCATCCTTTCTTCCAAATAAGTATATATAGAAGTCAGGTTCATCCTGTAATAAAGAGGTAAAAGCACAAAAGCGATGATTAAAAACCCGATCCCATTGCCAATTATAAACTGAAAATAACTGAAGTTCGACACTCCCACGGCACCCGGCACAGAGATAAAAGTTACCCCTGAAAGAGCGGTGCCGATCATCCCAAAGGCTACCATGTACCATTTGGCATTTCTATTTGCTACAAAAAAAGTAGAATTATCGGCTGTCTTTCTCGATGTAAAATAGGATACTGTCAGCAATATTCCGAAGTAACCAATCAAGAAAGACAATAGCATGAAAGGAGTCATATTTTTGTCTTTAAGCGTAAGAGGTGTCCGTTGTTATCTTGAGTTATTGTTGTAATATTCTATGGCCTTCCGCACATTTCCATATTCATCAAGCAATTGGGAAGCTTCTTCCTCTGAAACAGGAATCTCATCCATCA
Organism: Bacteroidota bacterium; assembly: GCA_021794195.1. Classification (GTDB taxonomy): domain Bacteria; phylum Bacteroidota; class Bacteroidia; order Sphingobacteriales; family Sphingobacteriaceae; genus Sphingobacterium. The sequence goes on along the minus strand of JAJYRG010000047.1, from coordinate 12,777 downwards.
CGATGCGTACGCCTCTTTTTACCAACTTGTAATTAGAAAGCTGCATGTCCACCATTTTGTTTCCTTGTACCCTGCCCAAATGAATCATCACAGACGTACTGATCATATTAAGCACAAGCTTTTGTGCTGTTCCGGCTTTCATCCGGGTAGAACCGGTAACAAATTCAGGCCCTGTGACCACTTCTATCGGGTATTGCGAAGTTGCAGCAATAGGTGAGCCCGTATTACAAACAATACAACCTGTAACTAAGCCTTCTTCATTCGCCTTTTGAAGACCTCCGACAACATATGGCGTAGCCCCCGAAGCCGCAATCCCAATCAAAACATCATTTTTATTAATTCCATATTCCTCTAAATCTTTCCAGGCTTGTTTTTCATCATCTTCAGCAAATTCAACCGCAGTACGAATCGCATTATCTCCTCCAGCCATGATCCCCATTACCCAGTCGTGCGGCACTCCAAAGGTGGGCGGACATTCGGAAGCATCTAATATACCTAATCTGCCGCTCGTGCCTGCTCCTATATAAAAAATTCTCCCTCCGGCTTTCATCTTCTTCACCGTTATATCAATGAGCTTTTCAATCTGAGGCAAAGCTTTCTCTACGGCGAGGGGGACTGTTTTATCTTCCTGATTAATATTTTGTAATAATTCAAGAGTGGACATTTTATCCAAGTCTTGATAATTTGATTCTTTTTCAGTTGTATTATTCATTTACGCAAAAGTTTCGGTTTACATAAAAAGTAAATATGCGATTTATTTTTCAAAACAAGCACAAAAATGCAGATTACTTTAATGAAGTCATAATAACTCGTCAACTCTCTTGAAAATATAACCTCTGTCTTTTACCTTTTCAATAAATGATGGAAGTTGAGTATAGAGTTTATCTTTACGCCTCGCATCTGTACCCATATGAAGGAGGATAATATATCCATTCAGATTTCCGCTCGATTCTTTTTCAAACACGTCTTTTAAAATCGCCGAAGAAGAAACATACCGTTCTTCCATTTCAGGGTAGGTGTAGTCAGCCGCTGTACGTATGCCGGGTGTATAATTTATTACTTTGACACCTAAATCCCCCGCCCAGTTGACGATCTCCTTATTATGCCACTCATAAGGAGGAATAAAAAAACTTTCTGTGTGATTGATACCTAAAGATTCGATAAGCTTTATGTTTTTCAAAAGATCATTGTCAAACTCCTGTTTCGTCACTAATGTTTCGCGGGTTTTCCAATCTGCGTATAAAAGATGTGCATAAGAATGTGGACCGATATAATGCCCGTCTTTATATAATTTGATTACTTTTTCTTGGTTTCCTTTAATATATTCCCCGGTCAGGAAAAAAGCCGAATTTATCTTATATTCTTGTAAGGTGTTGCGCACGCTTTCATATCCTTCATCAAAATCATGTGCCGTGAAAACCAAAGAAATGTTTTTTCGGGTTGAATCTCCCCGTAACACAGCTCCGTGCTCATCTTTCTGCCCTTGTACAGAAGAATGGGTATCCGTTGCATTTTTACTTTCAAGAGCTGCCATTAAATATATTAACGAGGCTGTTCCATCCATCGTGGGTTCATTTGTGCTATAATCTCCAAAATCATCATGATATACCGCTAAATCACTCTGAAAATCAGCGTATTTATCCTCATTATAAAGCTGCAAGCCGATCAAGCTCTCAAAAATATCGGTATATACCGGCCCGTCTACCAATCCCCCGTCTATCGGATAACCTTCTAATTGCGTAAATGCAGAGTGTGGATCTTTTGGGGTATCCGCACCTTCCGGAAAGCCGTAAATCATCGAAGCACCCCAGGGGTTAACGCCAAACAACCAATCAATATTGGCTTGAGCTAATTCAAGATAACTTTCATCTCCAGATAGCTCCGCATACCATAAACATTGGATAATAAAAGAAACTGTTAAATTATTGCTACACCAAATAAAGGGCACTCCGCGGTAAAAAGCATTTTCTTTCGCGCGGTTCCATACTTCTGAAATTCCTTTTTTATAATAATTCAAAAGATCATTTTTGTTCTTTTGAGGAGCTAATTTAGCTAATTCATAATGCCCCAAATTAATAAAAGGGTAATATTGGTAATGATTTGCAGTATCCCGGATCATCCATTCTTTCACAGGCTCTTCTTTAGCATAGCGCAAGGCTGTATCAAAATGGGATGGTTCTTTGCTATAAATATACATATTGGCAAAAGCCAGCTCCATATCATCTTTCCAATCTTCTTCTGCATAGATGTATGGAGATTTTACGGATACAGTTTGTGTAACCCCTAATTTAATATGCGCATAATCTAAAGCTGTTTTTGCTTTTTCCCGTAGAGATTTTGCGTAATTCCTATCTTTATTTTTCCATAATTCGGCCCCTAAATTAAACGCACTTGAAAACTTAGCTGCAGTAGAACTTGTACCCTCTGTGGCGTTCAAAAATTCTCCTCTTTGTTGGGGCTTTCCGTCAATAAAATATACGGGTCTTTCAAACCCTTTCCCATATAATGAATCTTCTCCAGGTATGCGCATTCCTGCATGATCTCGATCATCTCCGATCTGATTAAACATTAGATCAGGCTTCGGATGCATTTTTTTAAGCCAATCCAGTCCCCATTTGGCTTCATCCAGTACATCCGGAATACCATTACTCCCTTCCAACCCATTGGCTCGTTTCCGGTCTTCAAATACTTCAGGGTAATCCCGATAAGCTGCTAATAAATGATAAGTTGCATTAGCTGAAGTAGTAGCATATTGTAAATAATCCGAGGCATCGTGCCAACCTCCACTTGCATCGATGTGTGTACTGTCTTTCAAACCTGCCGTTTCTCCATACATTACAAATCCATCATGCGTATGGCAACTGTCTTGTAAATAAGGATTGAAAAAAGATCTTTGCTGCCGCATGTAACGTAAAATAAGATCTGCGCTGCCTTTGTAAAGATCTGCATTTATACGGACGTTGGTAGATCGTAGATCTCCTGCTTCTATGTAATATTCGCCTTTTGTATCCAACTCTGTAAAGTCTAATCGAAAGCTATGTGTAAAAGGCCCGTATGCGCCAAAGTCTTTAGAAAACTCCCCCTTAAAAACCTCTTTACCTGTGTTTTTTTCTTTTACAGAAAATGTTGTCATCTGCACGGGTTTTTTCGCGACTAAGACAGCCACTTTTTTTTGCGAAGGCGTGTACCCTAACTGGTTTACCCTTATCCATACCTGCTCAGTGGCGTTCAGAAAAACTGTTGAAAAAACAATTAAGAACAACACCATGACTTGCTTATATAGAAAATATTTCCAATGGTTAATTGCTGAAAAGCGGATATTCATTTTCCTGATTTTAAAAGTGTATTTATCAAATAGCCATAACAACAGGGGTTTGTTATAAAAACCCAATCAGACCTTATTTTATTAAGAGGACAAGGTTGGTATATAGCTGCTTAACTTTACAATTTGTATATCTTTGCGGTTATTCCCAGCCCTTCGTCTGACTAAGCGTATATCCTAAGTTTGTATAATCTTGAATTTGATTGATACCCACGGGCGCTAAATATACTCTATCAGAGAAACTTTCTCTATTCTCAAAACGTTCAACCTTATAAAACCCTATCATATCGTTATCATTTGTTCCATCATATACAATTTCATTCCCCGATGCATCCACTATCTTCAAAACTCCTTCATAATTTCCTTTTAACCGGGAAGGGAGTTCTTGTGGGAAATCCACCCATGGACCTAATGAATAATCACCATTAGGCGTATCAAAATCCATTTTATCAAGTTTTGCCCAACGTCTTATGTCATTTAACCGAGCGAATTCATACACAAACTCCATACGCCTTTCCCTTCTAATTTCCCACATAAGGGCAGAAACATCATTATCTTTCTGGGGGTCGTTGGGGAGATTGCTGAGTGTCAAAGGTTCTGTTTTTTGTACACCTTTCTGGACGGCTGTCTCATCCAAAGGCCTTTCTCTTATAGCGTTGATGGATTTATCTAAGTCATCTTGTGTAACCGCTGCTGCTCCGTACTCTTCGGCCAATATGTTTTTCGCTTCTATCCAGTTAAGTACTACTTCCGCTAAGCGTATAACCGGTGCGTCATTAGTGTTGGTAACACTGCTCCATTCAGGAGGGTAAGGGGCGTCGCTCTCTATATAATCCAAAGCCTCCCGACCGGCAAACTTATGTACATATGCTAAAGTACTCGAAGCCGTGTTTACAGTATCCATAAAAGTAGCTTCAAATCGGGAATCCCGGGAAACAGCTAATTCTTTTAATGAAAAATTTTCCGCGTTTTGAGATGCTGAGTTTTGCCAAACCTCCCCATCCGTACAAATAAAACTCTTAATCAAACTTAAGTTCGCCCCTTGCACTTGGCTTTCCGAACCATTACTATACGAGGCGATATGGTGGGTAATATTTAAACTCGCACTATACGAACGGTGTAAAATCACCTCAGGATTAGAAGACAGATCATCCGATGCAAATAAACTTTTAAAATCACTGTCAAAACTCCACTTTCCACTTTCCATGACTAATTCCGCTGCTTCAACCGCTAATTCTAAATATTTTTTTGCTCTATCTTTATCCAGATCGTGATAGTGTTGCCAAGAACCTTCAAACAGCATTAGCCGGGAGATAAAAGAGGCTGCCACATACCTGTTCACCTGTTGATTGCCATCGTCCAAACGCATATTAGACAGCGCATATTTAAAATCTTCATACACTTCATCCATCACAACCCCCCTTTCATCCCTATCTTTATATTGTGTGTCAAAATCATTTGCTTCAATAGGCGCTTCAAAGTAAGGAACATCCCCAAATACAGACACTAATCGCGAATATTCAAATCCTCTGAAGAACCTTGCTACTGCCATCCAATGATTAAACGCCTCTTCTTCCAACAGTTCTTTACTTTTATGCTCCAGCCTATCTATCATAACGTTAGCATCTCTTACCCAATAAAAATTCCAATTAGGGCCAGAATAAGACTTAAGCATGTCTGGAACACTCGAATTACTTCCTCTCGAGTTGGGTACCGTAGTTTCAAAACCACTTTGACGACCTACTGAAGTAAAGTCATCTGCAAAATCATACCCTCTCAAAGGCGCGTAGGCTATACCCCAACTCGAATTGTACCCTACAAAATAGTTTTCATAAAAATTAACTGCATATAAGCGTAAATGCTCTTCGTCTTTCCAGAAATCGGAATCAATAACCTTTCCTAATTCCGGACGATCCAATACATCTTTATTACAAGCTGTAATAAAAAACACCCCGCATGCAAACCCTATATATATTATGTTCTTAAACAATTTCATACTTCTCATCTTTTAAAAGTTTAATTGAACGCCAAATGAAGCACTTTTGAAAGTAGGAGTTCCTACCCCTGTTCTTCCAGAATTATAATTCTCGTCGTTAAACATCGAGATTCCCGGTACTTCTTCCGGATCTATCGGAAGTCCTCTCAACTTATCCCAAGTGAAAAAATTCTCTAAAGAAAGGTAAACTCTGAGATTACTGATTTTTGCTTTATTGATAAAAGAATAGGGTAAGCTATAACCCAGCGTAAGATTTTTAACCCGAAGATAGGACATGTCCAATAAATATCGAGACTGTACTTGCATGTTATTCACATCTTCTGCTCCCGCATTGTTATACGCTGCCGGATAAAAAGCTCCGGTGTTTTCAGGAGTCCAGTAATCATCCACAATAGCTGCGGGCATCGCTCCGTCTGAAGTATTAAATCCAGGAATAGCTAAAAATCCGGCTCCCCAGAGCTCTCGTTTTCCGACGCCCTGAAAAAACACCGAGAAGTCAAACCCTTCATAGTCTGCACCCACCCGGAAACCATACTGAAATCTGGGTGTCGAATTTCCTATAATGCGTTTATCTCCCGGGTTATCGATAGTCCCTTCCCCATCGTCAATTTCTCCATCCCCATTCAAGTCTTTAAATTTAACATCTCCAGGTCCGAAATAAAACTCGCCGCTATTCTGCAGGCGGGGTTGGTAAACTGGTTTTTCTCCGTTTGGTCCCTCTTTAAGCTCATACGCTTTTTCCCCTCCCGAACCGTACCATTTAGTCATGTCTTCCGTTAAATCAACTAATTGAGGTTTATTATCCGAATCCAAAACAAAATCATCTAATTGATAGAGCCTATCTGTTTCATACCCCCAAATATCTCCATACACTCTCCCATCGTAATTAACACCAATGGTTCTGAGCGAAGTATACCCGTACATACGCGATTTAGTATCATCTAAGCTTGCTCTCAAGTTAATGCCCAAACCGTTATCAAACTGATGGTTATAATCTATTTCAATCTCGTACCCTTTTGTTTCTAATTTGCCAAAGTTTCCTAAAGGAGCCTCCCCGCCCAAAGTAAAAGTAGTTCCCTCCAAAGGAGCAAACATATTATTCGTGTTTCTTTGGTAAACATCTACCGTTACTCCAAACTGATTGTTAAAAAACCGGGCATCTAAACCAAAATTTATAGTCTCGATATCCTCCCAGGTTACTTCTGGATCTATAAAACTAGGAACTCCTACAGCGTTTCCTTTATCAGAACCCACTATCCACGAGCTTTGGTAATTATCCATATCCGCTACATATAAGTTAGGCCTTACCTTCTGATTACCAATCGTTCCCCACGAAGCCCTGAGTTTAAATTGATCCAACACCTCCCTCGACCAATCCATGAATGGTTCTTCGGAAACTACCCAACCGGCTGACATCGATGGAAACCATCTCCACTTGAGATCAGCAGGAAAATTGGAAGAACCATCGTATCTCAAATTTCCTTCAAATAAATATCTATCTTTAAAGACATAGTTAATTCTTCCAAAGTACCCTAATTGTGCACCCCAGTTCTGACCTCCACTCCCATCATATACTCCGGTCGCTAAGTCAAATTGTGGATTGTGGATATCCAAAAGCTCTGGTCTCTCTGTCCAATTATATGAGCCATTATCTGTCACCCGGTTTAACCCCACCATGAATTTAAAGTCATGCATATCCTGCAAACGTAAATTATAGGTTGTATACGCGTTAATCGTATGTTTATATTGATTTTCAGATCGCGCATAAATATGATCAGGAGCAGAACCCTTAGCCGTGTAAGTATGATAATTTAAATCATAAGCCGGTATGGCGCCGGACGTAGCCGGATCAACTTCATTACCTTCTTCATCTACATACACTTGATCTCCATTATCGTTCACACGTTTATTAGCAGCTACCCAAGTATCCGCAGCGGTGTAGCGGGTACCATTTCTCAGCCAATTATAATCTTCATTCGAAAAAGAATAATCGATATCCACTGTCCAATTATCCATAAGATCTATTGTACTTCCTATATTAAGATTCATATAGTTACGCTTCATTCTCGCATCATTTGCCATTTCAGCTTCTCCATGTGGACTCCGCAAAATATTCCCATATTCATCCACTCCCATCGGATAAATAGGCCCCCATCTATACATATACAACCAATGATCCGCAGTTGTAGAATTCGTTATATAGGGATATACTTTATTCCTCTGCGAAAAGAGGGCACCGGCTCTTATTTTTACCCGATCGTGTACTTCTGTATTCACTTTAATAGACCCATTATACCGGGTGAACTTATCTGAATTACCCGCTTTCATCATACCCTTTTGATCCAATGCGGCAAACGATGTGTTAAAGCGGGTTTTTCCAACAGCTCCCGATACGGAAGCATTATGCGTTTGAGTGGGAGCCCACTCTCTAATCATATAATCATAAGGATCATAAGTCCGAACACCATACTTTACTGTCGGATCACCAGGGTCTACATACCAGTCTCTACCATAAACCGTGGGATCATCTGGTCCGATACTATTACCATATTTCTCTTCCCACTCTACTGCTTTTTCATAATTCTCTCTACTGACCATATAAAAAGCTCCGGTTTTGACGGCACCTACCCTATCTAACGCGTCTACTGTGTATTTCAATGCATTAACGCGTCCCATTTCTAACTTTTTATAAGGGTTTTGAAAGGAGAAATTGTTGGAATAATTTACATTTATTTTTTCGCTGTCCGCTCCATCTTTAGTAGTAATAAGGATTACACCAAAAGCAGCTTTGGCTCCATAAATTGAAGACGCTGCAGCATCTTTTAATACGGTGATATCTTCTACATCATTCGGATTGACATATTGGATGCTGGGTACTTCTACATTATCTACTAAAACAAGCGGCTCGCTCCCCGACTCGAAAGAGCCTAAAGCTCCTCTAATTTTAATGCTGGGGTCTGAACCTATTTCTCCGCTCGGAATAGTAACGCTCAAACCCGGGGAAGCCCCTTGAATTGCCCGGCCCACATCGGCTATAGGTCGGCTCTCTAAATTTTCTTTAGTATTGATAGAAGAAACAGCCCCTGTTAAGTTCGCCTTTTTCTGCTGGCCATAACCCACAACTACTACCTCATCCAATGAGGTATCATCCCCTTTCAATTCTACGTTTACAGTTGAATCGTTAATAGGAACTTCTTGAGAACGGAACCCTATACTTGAAAAAATCAGCGTGTTGCCTTCTTCCGCTTCAATAGAATACTGCCCATCCATATCAGTGACAGTACTGACAGAAGTTCCTTTCACAGTTACGGTAACTCCTTCGAGAGGGCCTTCTGGGCCTGTCACTATCCCTGTGATAGAGTTTTGCAACTCCATAATGTTAATTTCCGATTTTCCAGACAGTTTTGAAAAGAGTGTGTGCTCTGCACTACTTCCCGATAAAACTATTCCGAAACTCACAAAAAATAATAAAGTTTTCTTCATCGCTACTGGTTTATAAAAATGAATTAAACACGGCTTATGCTGTTTATAACTTTTAAAAAAATCACATAAAACTTATGCGTTTCTTCTATCAAAATTAAATAAACCAGTTGTTAAAAAACAAATTTGGGTGCGCTTTTTTTTGCTTTTTTATGAAAAACCGCACAAAAACGCTAAAGGAGGGCTTTATTTTGTAAAAATTATTTTTTCTCTTTGTAAAATTTTTGATAGAAAACCCTGCGAATTTGAACTAGTAACAGAAGATCTGATTGTGCAAGCGAACGTAAAAATAAAGAAAGGTATTCTTTTTCTTCGTACAAAAACTGAATACGCAAAAAAACGAAACGCTTCCTAAAAGAGAGTTAATTCTTCCCGGTAACCCCATTTCTCCCGTTCTCAGTTCATCCGAAAAGTAAAGCCCTGAATGTCTTGTTCTGCTATTTTCATCATTTCCAAAAGAGAAGAAAACTTCCTCCGTTTATTTACATCCAAACGGATAAACCTTATTTTTAACGGCATTTCTAAATCTCCGGAAAGAATATCGTATAACGCATCCAGATTGTCTCCAAAATATTTTGGAAATTTTATTTTTTTTCTCAATGTGGAATAAAACTCCGAATAATTATTTATCTCTGAAAAGTCTATGGTTATCTCTTGATGCATCTCTTTTATTTAGGCTCAAAACTATTGTAATGGTCTTTGGTGATATAAATAAGGCCATCATTGCTAAATACTATTCTTTCTGCACCTCGTCTGCCACAATTATAATTTATATCTGCTTCATAATACTTCCTACCCTTTTGCATAGGAAGATTCCCTTCAAAATTCCCAAAATAATCTCCACCTATCGCCTTTCCGGGCAATACTTCACATAAATTTCCTTTGGAAGGAATCCAGCCCAATTGTTTTGCTTCTTTTTTATTGATATAATAATCAGGTAACTTTTGGTGTTCTTTCAGATAAGCTATGACTACTGACTCTTCTGTAAGTAAATCGATCGTTTTCTGCTCCGCAGTTGCTGATGTTTCTTTTTCGTCATCTTGAGTATAATAAATCAAGCCGAAGCCAATGATAATGGCTAATAAAAGAAAGATTCTATACAAATTTTTAGATTGAACCGTGTTCATCTTAAAAGAATATGGGTATTATATCCGCATCATCTATAAAACACAACCCACATTTAAACATATCCCAAATATTTATTCCAAATAATAAAAAACAGTACCCAATGAATTTATATTGACCTAACAGTTTCTCATGTTGTCTTTTTGTTATGACAAATGCCCCTTGTTAAGCAATCACACCGGAACCAATTAATTCATCCTCTTGATACCAAGCGGCAAACTGTCCAGGTGTAATGGCTTTTTGTTTCTTTTCAAAAAGAATGTACATTCCGCCTTCTTTACGGATTACTCTTGCTTTTTGTAGAGCTTGACGGTATCGGATACGTACATCCATTTCATAAGACTCTCCCTCTGCCAATTTGTAGTCGGGATTAACATAGTGAATCTCGTCTTCATTGATTTTTAAAGCATAGCGGCTTAAACCTGGGTGCTCTTCAGACTGGCCTGAAAAGACCAAATTATTTTCCGTGTCAATTTGTAAGACAAAAGAGGGTAGGGGGCGCCCCCCAATGCCCAGGCCTTTTCGCTGTCCTACCGTATAATAATGTGCTCCACGATGCTCTCCCACTTTCATACCTTCCGTTTCAGTGAAAGAAACGGGAGTTGCCAATTGTTCTATATTCTCTTCAAGCGCGGCCAGGTCTTTATAAGCCTCGAATTTTGGCGAGTTTATATCTATTTCAATAATAGCTCCTGGTTTGGGCTCCAATTTTTGTTGCAAAAAAGTAGGAAGATCTACTTTCCCTACAAAACATAATCCTTGTGAATCTTTTTTCTCTGCTGTAGTCAAGCCTATCTTCTTTGCCAACTCCCTTACCTCTGATTTCAACAATTCTCCAATAGGGAAAAGTGCTTTGCTAAGCTGTTCTTGATTCAATTGGCATAAAAAATACGATTGGTCCTTATTTGAATCCTTTCCGGCAAGCAAGTGGTGTCTCCCTCTTTCATCCGTTATTTTACGGCAATAATGACCTGTGGCTACAAAATCAGCTTGAAGATTTTCAGCGGCCTTTAAAAATACATCGAATTTAATTTCCCGGTTACAAAGCACATCGGGATTAGGCGTGCGGCCTTTCTCATATTCAGCAAACATATAATCCACAATACGCGATTTATACTCTTTGCTAAAATCGATCACATAATAAGGAATATCCAAGCTTTCTGCCACCATTAACGCATCATTTGAATCATCAATCCACGGACACTCATCGGATAAAGTAACCGCATCATCATGCCAATTACGCATAAAGATACCGATTACCTCATAGCCTTGCTCTTTGAGCAAATACGCTGCTACACTGGAGTCCACACCTCCGGATAAACCTACTACAACCCTTTTCATAAGACAAAATTACATAAAAAAAAGAATCTCCTAAATCTCTTCATTTTTACCCTACGCAAAATGACACAAAACAGATATAAACTTAAAATCACTTTATATCCCCGTTGTATATGGACCAACACCCACCTTGAAAAGAAGTACTCCCTTTAACTGGTGGAAAAGTTATCCTTTGTCGGTGTTATCACCGGCAAGTTTACAGCTTGCATGGCCGCAGCAAATGGACCTCAAAAAACAAAAAAGGATTTTATATTTTTAAAGGCACTCTTAGAAGAGCAGCACCAACATTTTTAGAGAGTATACCCCCGTTTTTTATCCAACAAAGACTCTGAAAAGAACCCCTCAGAAAAGGAAGGGTCTATCCTTCATTATTTACCTTACCGACATACTTTCTTATCCCTCTAACCCGGTTTAAACGCCCTCTGACCAACATTTTAACAAAAATGGACGCTGAGCGCACCCTACATGCCCTGACCGGAGACCTGTTCGGGGATAGGCTACCCCTACACAGCGGCTATGTACCCCTACACAGAACCTCCCGGGCCTGCCCCAACCTGCATGTACCCCGGAAAAAGACCTTATGTACCCTCAGGCAACCGCTCCGGCAGGTGCAGGCTTTCGCTCGGAGGGGGCGTCCGCTTCCCATTTCCTCTACATTAGGATCATACACACCCTACAGGAAACTCTACGCACTGTACATAACCGCCATGTACCGCCGCCGGCTTATCGGTTACCCGTACCGGACGGCTACCGGGCCCGCCTGAACGGCCATGTAGTATTTAATAACCCCTTCCTTCCTCTGAGATGGGCTCCGGTTGCCCCTACATGCCCACGGGCGTATCTGACATAGGCTGTATGTAGGCCGCGCAAGAACCGGGGAACCTTTCGGATAAGGTCATGTACTGCGCGGTCAGAGGTCTTTTCTAAAGCGTTTTATAGCACAATACCCACATAAATATAGGGTTATTTTAGGCGATTTCCTCTTTTCAGATAAGTATTCCTCAGACCCCCGTTTACAGAGTCCCAAACGGAAACTGCGGCACATCTTCCTTATTTCCAAAAGCAAACTGCCCGCTACAAAAACATCGTTAAACTGATTCAGCAACCTAGCGGGAGAAAAGGGCTTTAGTTTTCTTTTCTTTCTATTATACAGCACAATCAATATCAGAAGGACACGAAAAAAACAACTTTCACTATAGGGCCTAAATACCCTTCGGTCAGAAACAAGCTGATAAGCTCCGGCCCACTCTGGGACGACATCACTACTATAGCCCTGTTGATATTTTATCAAAACCTCTAAAGTATTTTCGTAGCCTGCATGTTCACTCTAAAGCCTTTTATGCTTAAAACAACTTTCTAGTTATCAGATGAATAAGTCACCCTCTTATGATCTAATTCATACACACAAGGGAGCCATGCATATTTAGCTTCAATCCCGGCGTATGAAAGCTTTGCTCAAGAAACTTTTACTTATTCTCCTAAAAATATTTACTTTTATCACAAAAACAGATCTGCA